>DATHQE010000356.1:0-5339 GCA_035483035.1 Streptosporangiaceae bacterium
CCGGCTGGCGAACGCCAAGACATCGTCCACGCTGGCTACCGGCTCGAATCGAGGGCACGGCACGCCGAGCCCCGTCAGCCGGGCACGCATGGCTAGCTTGTCCTGGGTCAGTCGCAGCGACGCCGCGCTCGGCCGCACCGCGAACCCGGCCTGCTCGAGGGCGGCCAGCTGCGGCTGTGGCACGTGCTCATGATCAAAGGTGATCGCATCGCAGCCCGCCGCGAACGCCAGCAGATCCGCAGTGGACCGGTAGTCACCGAGGACCGTGTCGGCGCACACCTGCGCGGCGCTCTCGTCCGCATTGCCCGCGAGGACGCGGAACCTGATGCCCAGGCCGATGGCCGCCGCAGCGGTCATCCGCGCCAGCTGTCCAGCTCCGACCATGCCCACGACCGGGGGCCTGGCGCCGCCTCCGCCGGGCGACGTCCTGACCGCCGTGCTCACCTGCGCCAGTCGCAGCTCTTGGTCATCCATTACCCGCCGTAGCCTACGGCCAGTCCGGGCGTGCTGCGCTAAGCAGGTCCAGCGACGGCCGGCTGCTCCTCGGCGTCGGCCGTGGCATGGGGCAGGAACAACGCGAACACCGCCGGCCGTGGCCGGACGAGCACGACCTGACCGCCGTCGGCGGCAGCGATCGTGCGCGCTAGCGCCAGCCCGAGGCCGGTGCCGGTGGGCGACCCGCTGACGCTTCGCTCGAAGATGCGCGGCGCAAGCTCGGACGGCACCCCGCCGCCCTCGTCGCGCACCTCGATCACCACCGAGCGCCGCGTACGGGATGTCCGGATCGTGACTGTGCCCGCGCCGTGCACCAGGGCGTTGTCGAGCAGAGTGGCGATCACCTGGGCGGCACCGCCTGGCGTGGCGTAGGCGAACAGGCCCTTCTCCCCGGCCACCGCCAGTCGACGGTTCTTCCGCCGGAACGCCGGCTCCCACTCGATGACCTGCTGCCCGACGATCTCGTCGACGCTGGCCACGGTGGGAGCGCCGGGCGCCGTCCGGCGGGCCCGGCCGAGCAGCTGGCCCACGACGTCGGCGAGTCGCTCAGTCTGCGCGAGCGCAGCCGCGCCCTCCTCCCGGACCACCTCGGGATAGTCGGCGGCGGCCATCATCTCCTCAAGCCGCATGGACAGCGCGGTGAGCGGTGTCCGCAGCTGGTGCGAGGCGTCCACGGCGAAATCGCGCTCCGCCGAGAGCAGGTCGTTGATCCGCTGCGCCGATCCGTCGAGCCCCTCGGCCACCCGGTCGAGTTCCTGAATCCCGTACCGGCGGCCGAGCGGGCTCGAGTCGCCAGATCCCAGCCGGTCAGCTGCGCCGGCAAGCTCCTGCAGTGGCAGGATGATCCGCCGGGCGTACAAGAGCCCGAGGACGACCGCGACGCCGACGGCTAGCAGCGCCACCACGCCGACCAGCAGCAGCTCCTCAGCCACGTCGCCGGACAGAGCACCATTGGCCGCGGCCACGTAGACCTTGAAGTTGCTGCTCGTCACCGTCGCCGACCTGAACGCGGGCGGCGGCGGAGGCTGCCCCGTCCGCGCCGCGAGGTGTCCGTTTTCCCAGATGACGACGTACCGGTCAGTGAGCCCCTTCGCCAGTTGCCCGGCCGGAACGGGCAGGCCCACGGCTTGGCTGTAGTGGTCCTGCAGCTGGTTGGCCAGCGTGGAGGCGTCCCGATGCAGCGTCTGGTTTGCCTCGTCAACCCGCAGGCGGCCAAGGACGAAGCCCAGCGGAATGCCGAGCGCCAGCACGGCCACGATGGCAACGGCCAGCATCGAGATCAGCAGCCGACGCCGCATAACGCCTGCTCCAGGTTGTCCGACCCAGCCACAATACGAACCTCAGCGGGTGGTTAGTCCCCGCGCTCAAATCTGAAGCCGACACCGCGAACCGTCGTGATGTACTGCGGGCTGTGGGCGTCGTCACCGAGCTTGCGGCGCAGCCAGGACACGTGCATATCGAGCGTCTTGGTCGAGCCCCACCACTTGGAGTCCCACACCTGCCGCATGATCTGATCGCGGGTCACGACCTTGCCCGCCTCGGCCACCATGAGCGCCAGCA
Organism: Streptosporangiaceae bacterium; assembly: GCA_035483035.1. Classification (GTDB taxonomy): domain Bacteria; phylum Actinomycetota; class Actinomycetes; order Streptosporangiales; family Streptosporangiaceae; genus JAJYUU01. Next base: position 2,056 of record DATHQE010000356.1, read on the forward strand.
GGTCGAACTCCTTCGACGTGAGCTCGATCTCGGTGTCGCCCAGCCACGCACGCCTGGCATCGGTGTCGACCCGGACGCCCTGCACGGTCTTGGTCTCGGTCGCGCCGCGCCGCAGCAGCGCCCGTACCCGGGCGAGCAGCTCGGCCAGCCGGAACGGCTTGGTGACGTAGTCGTCGGCCCCCGCGTCCAGGCCGATGACAGTGTCGACCTCGTCTGCCCTGGCGGTCAGGATGAGTACCGGCACGGACTGGCCGGCTGATCGGATCCGCCGGCACACCTCAAGACCGTCGATCCTGGGGAGGCCGATATCGAGCACGATGAGATCGATCCCGCCGTTCTTGGCAGCCTCGAGGGTGCCCGGCCCGTCGGCCGCGACGTCCACCTCATAGCCTTCTCGCCGGAGCGCGCGGGCTAGCGGTTCGGAGATTGCCGGATCGTCCTCGGCGAGCAAAACGCTGGTCATGCCTTCGATGGTAGGGCCCAGCAGCCAATTCGCAGCCTGCTACACGCACCGCGGGCCGATGTCTTGCCCCTCGCTTGACCTTGAGTTGCGCAAATGCGCGGCTTCGCGGCGGTTCCGCCGAGGGCCCGGGCGAGGCCCCAGGCGAGGGGCCCCGGAGGTCCCGGAACCGCCTAGACCGGGGTCACGCCATGCCGGCGGCGCGAGAAGGACCGGTCCTTGCCCCGCGCGGCCGCGAACCGCCGGATCAGTTGCGCCCTCAGGTCCTCGGGCTCGATGACGTCGTCGACGACCAGCTCCCCCGCCACCCTGAGCACATCGATGTCGGCCTCGTACTCGTCGCGAAGCCGCTGGGTCTCGGCCGCTCGCGCCTCGTCCGAATCCAGCGCCGCCAGCCGGTTGTAGTAGACAGCGTTGACGGCGGCCTCCGCACCCATCACCGCGATCTTGGCGGTAGGAAGCGCCAGCGTGGCGTCCGGCTCGAAGCCAGGCCCGGCCATGGCGTACAGCCCGGCCCCGTAGGCCTTCCGGACGATCACGCAGATCTTCGGGACGGTCGCCTCCGACACCGCGCTGATCATCTTGGCGCCGTGCCGGATGATCCCCTGCCGCTCGACCGCCGTCCCGACCATGAAGCCCGGCACGTCGGCCAGGAACAGCAGCGGCAGGTTGAAGGCGTCGCAGAGCTGGATGAAGCGCGTCGCCTTGTCGGCCGAGTCAACAAACAGGACGCCGCCCTTGAACATCGGGTTGTTCGCCACCACGCCGATCGGCTGGCCATCCAGGCGGGCGAACCCGACGACGAGCTCGCGCGCCCACAGGGCGTGCACCTCGAACAGCGAGTCCTCGTCGACAATGCCGCGCACGTACCTGCGCATGTCGAATGCCTGCCGCTCGCTGACGGGCACCATCGCCCGCAGGTCGATCGCCTTCGGCGGCGCAGGCGCGGCCGCCGCCGGCGCCAGCTGCCAGTTACCCGGCAGGTACGACAGGTAGGACCGGACGGCGCCGATCGCGTCGGCCTCGGTCGAGGCAAGGTAGTGCCCCACGCCCGACACCGAGCAGTGCATCCGTGCGCCGCCCATCTCCTCCAGCGTGGTGTGCTCGCCGACGACCATCTCGACCATCCGGGGACTGCCCAGGTACATCGAGGCGTTGCCATCGACCATCGCGACGAAGTCGCAGAAGGCGGGGATGTAGGCGCCGCCCGCCGCCGACGGGCCGAACAGCGCGCACACCTGCGGGATCGATCCGGATGCCCGGACCTGCGTATGAAAGATCTTGCCCGCGCCCCGCCGGCCAGGGAACATCTGCACCTGGTCGGTGATACGTGCGCCAGCCGAGTCGACCAGGTAGATCATGGGCATCCCGTCGGCGTACGCCTGCTCGATGACCCGGATGATCTTCTCGACGGTTCGGGCGCCCCACGAGCCTGCCTTCACCGTCGAATCGTTGGCCATGAGCGCGACGGGCCTGCCCTCGAGGGTCGCGGTGCCGGTGATCACGCCATCGGCTGGCAGCTCGCTGGCCAGCACGTTGGCGAACGCGCCGTTCTCGGTGAAGCTGCCGGCGTCGACGAGAAGCTCGATCCGGTCCCTGGCGAACAGCTTGCCTCGCGCGGCCGCCTGCTCGTGGTAGCGCGGCGCACCGCCGCGGGAGATCCGGGCCCGGATCTCGGCCAGGTCGGGATGGCCGGCCCCTGCCTCCGGCCCGGTCTCCGTTTCAGGCTTGGTTACTGCTTCTTCGTCTGTGCTCACGTTGGCGAGCGTATGACAGTCGTGCCGGGGCGACCGGAGTGGAGTGACAGCCGCCCCGGCACGAGTCCGGAGAAATGAGATCGAGCTAATGGATGCGGAGGCTGACCCCAAGCAAAACTAGCGGCCACAGGAAGATCGCCAGCAGCGCCGAGAGCAGCAGCTTGAGCAGGAAAACCGTGATGTAGGTGTGGGTCCACGCGACCACCAGGCCGACGATGACCCAGATGACGACGAACCAGCGGCGGCTGAATATAGCCATTGTTTTGACTCCGATCCGGCCAACCGGTTTGGGGGCAGCCACCAGATGTCCGGATCTGGGTCGGTCAAACATGCAAGGCGCGACCAGCCAGGAAGCGCGGTTACGACAAACCAACAGTCCGGGAACGGGGTCCAGCGCGCAGCACTTGCGACGGCAGCTGGCGGCCGATGATGCGCTCGGCATCCGCCGCGGCCTCGATCATCGCCTCAAGGTCGATGCCCGTGCCGACGCCCATGTCCTCGACCATGTGCACCAGTTCCTCGGTGGCGATGTTGCCGGTAGCTCCCGGCGCGTACGGGCAGCCGCCCAGGCCGCCGACCGACGCGTCGAAGTCGGCGACGCCGAGCTGGAGCGCGGCCAGCACGTTGGCCAGCCCGGTCCCCCTGGTGTTGTGGAAGTGCAGGTTGAGGCCGACGTCGGCGCAGGCGGATCGGAACTCGCCGACCAGCGCCTGCACCCGGCCGGGCGTCGCCATCCCAGTCGTGTCTCCGAACGAGATCGTGTCAGCGCCGTCAGCCACGGCCCGCCGGGCGGTGGCCACCACCCGCTCGACCGGCACGTCACCCTCGTACGGGCAGCCCCACGCCGTCGACACGATCACCTGGCAGCTCGCGCCGCGGTTATGTGCGAGCGCGATGATCTGAGCGATGTCATCGAGAGACTCGGCCGTGCTCCGGTTCACGTTCTTGCGGTTGTGGGTGTCTGAGGCTGACACCACCGCCTCGATCTCGGTCAGCCCGCTGTCCAGCGCGCGGCCGGCGCCGCGCAGGTTGGGCACGAGCGCGGAGTACCGAACACCGCTGGCGCG
>DATHQE010000357.1:0-5889 GCA_035483035.1 Streptosporangiaceae bacterium
ACCGGCAAGCAAAAGCAAGGCGCGGCGGTCGACCTGACCATCAGCCCGGCCGCGCAGACCGCGGCGTACCGGGCACTGGCGGGCGACGGCGGCCACGCGGCAGCGCTCGTGGCGATCCAGCCGAGCACCGGCGCCATCCTCGCGCTGGCTTCGTACCCCACGTTCAACCCGAATGCGCTGACGACCTTCAACGGTACCCAGTTCGACAAGATCGACAACCAGCTGCTGCGGGATCCAGGGCAGCCGCTGCTGAACCGGGCCACCCAAGAGACCTATCCGCCCGGCTCGTCGTTCAAGATTGTCACGAGCTCGGCCGCATTCTCGACCGGAAAGGTCGCTAACCCCACCACGCTGGTGCCCGCCCCGACGACGCTGCGGCTGCCGAACGGCAATCCCCTGATCAACGACGGCGGCGAGGTATGCGGTGACAGCAACCCGCCGATCATCCAGGCGTTCTGGCAGTCCTGTAATACGGCCTTCGGCTCACTCGGCATCAAGCTGACGGCCCCGGTGCTGCGGAACTATTCCAGCCAGTTCGGCATGAACAAGCCGCTGGCTATCCCGCTGCCGGTGGTGCCGAGCGTGCTGCCGGAGGTGCAGGACTGGACGGACCCGTCGCTGACGGCGTTCTCCGCCATCGGCCAGTTCAACGACGCCGTGACCCCGTTGCAGGAGGCGATGTTCTCGGCAGCCATCGCCAACCACGGCACGCTCCAGTATCCGTACCTAGTCCAGCAGGTTGTCGGGCCCGGCCTATCGACGATTGAGCGCGCCCAGCCCGCCACGCTCAGCCAGGCCGTCTCGCCAACCGTGGCCGGCTATGTGCAGTCAATGATGTATCAGGTCACTCACAATCCCGGCGGGACCGCTTACGCCACGGCCGGACCGCAGGCAACAAGCGGGATCACCATCGACGGCAAGACGGGCACGGCGCAGAACGGCATCAGCAACGGCAACCTCAATGACGCCGTCTTCACCTGCTTCGTGCCCGGCACCAACGGGTCACCATCGCCGATTGCCGTCGGCGTCATCGTGCAGGGCGGCGGGTTCGGCGCAGATGCTGCCGCGCCCATCGCCGTGCAGGTGATCAAGGCCTATCTGGGAGCGCATTCATGAGCATCCGAACTGGCGGCGGCGGCAGGTCAGCTTCGCCGGTGCTGAGCAAGGCGACAAGCCGGGAGGATGGCTGCGGCCCCGGCCTGTCATGCTGGTCGCAGCCCCCGATGAGCAGGACGGTAACGTAAGTGCGCGACATGACTCAGCCACGGCTCCTTGGTGGCCGCTACGAGCTCGACGGCATCGTCGGGCGGGGTGGCATGGCCGAGGTGTTCCGGGCCCGCGACATCCGTCTCGACCGAATTGTCGGGGTTAAGACGCTCCGGGATGACCTCGCCAGGGACCAGACATTCCAGGCGAGGTTCCGCCGGGAGGCCCAGTCGGCGGCCTCGCTGAACCACCCGTCGATCGTCGCTGTCTACGACACCGGCGAGGACATGGTGGGCAACCTCCCGGTGCCCTACATCGTGATGGAGTTTGTCGACGGCAGGACGCTGCGCGACCTACTGCGCGACGATCGCAGGCTGCTGCCCGAGCGGGCGGCCGAGATCACCGACGGCGTGCTGCGGGCGCTGGATTACAGCCACCGCAATGGCATCGTGCACCGCGACATCAAGCCGGGCAACGTGATGCTCACCAGGTCCGGCGACGTCAAGGTGATGGACTTCGGCATCGCCAGGGCAGTCTCCGATTCGCAGATGACAATGACCCAGACGGCCCAGGTGATCGGCACTGCTCAGTACTTGTCACCAGAGCAGGCCAGGGGCGAGCGCGTCGACGCGCGCAGTGACCTCTACTCGACTGGCTGCCTGCTCTACGAGCTGCTGACCGGCAGGCCACCATTCACCGGCGATTCGCCCGTGGCGATCGCCTACCAGCACGTCAAGGAAGACCCGGTGCCCCCGTCACAGGTCGACCGGGAGGTGCCAGGCTGGGCTGACGCGATCGTCCTCAAGGCCATGCAGAAGGACCCGGGCGACCGGTATCAGTCCGCGGGCGAGATGCGTAACGACATCCAGCGCGCGCTCTCGGGGGCGCCGGTGGCCGCGCCGATGCTCGCCGACGGCTACGGCGCGGGTACGCGCCGGATGGGCTCGACAGCCACGCAGGTTGCCGGCCGCACAACGGGGATTCCGCCGTACCGGTACGGACCCGAGGACGGCGGCCCGGACGGACCGCCCCAGCGCCACCGCCGTGCCTGGCCCTGGGTGGTCCTGGCCACTGTCGTGGTGGTGCTGATCGCCGCCATCGTGCTGCTCAAGTACGTGACCGGCAATAGCACCGGCGTACCGGTGCCGAACGTGATCAACTCTCCGCTGACCGCCGCGGAGCAGTCCATCACCAGCGTCGGGCTAAAGGTCGGGACGATAACGCCGAAGCAGTCGGCGACCGTCACCAAGAACCTGGTGATATCGACCAACCCCAGCTTTGGCTCGAGCGAGCCGAAGGGCAGCCCGGTGAACATCGTCTACTCCACCGGCCCGAAGCCAGTGGCGATGAAGCTGGTCCCGAGCGTAGTCGGACAGACTCGCGGCCCTGCCATCTCGGCGCTCAGGGCGGCCGGCTTCAAGGTGGCGGTCATCGCCGGGCAGTCGCCAACCGCGGCAGCCAATACCGTCATCGGCCAGACGCCGCAAGGCAACACCAACCAGCCCGTCGGCAGCACCGTCACCATCAGCGTGACCGGGGCAACCGTGACCGTGCCGACCAGCGTGCTCGGCATGACGCAGGCGCAGGCGCAGACCCTGCTCAGCGGGGCGCCGTACAACTACAACGTCTCGGTGCAGACCGGCGCTGGCAACGGCGCGGTGGGCACCGTCTACCAGACCAGCCCTCCGGTTGGTACCGCTCTGCCGTCCGGCTCGTCGATCACGATCTTCGTGGTGGCTCCGCAAAGCACGCCCTCTACGACACCGAGTTCCACTCCGTCCACAACGCCGTCAGGGACGGCGACGCCGTAGCGAGGCGCGCCATCTCGCGGGACCAACTACGCTTACGGCGACAGCGCGCGAGGTGCCGCGTGCCTGTCCCGCCGGGTAGCTGGCCGGCGGGTAGCCAGCGGTTAATCAGGAGACGACAGTGCCGAAGTCCCGCGTCAGAAGCAAGGCGGTCTACACGCCGCCGCCCCGGTCGGCCAAGGCGAAAGTAAGCCCGCCGTGGCTGGTGCCTGCGATGCTCGGCAGCCTGATCCTGGGCCTGATCTGGATCATCGTCTTCTATGTCAGCCAGCAGAGCTGGCCGATCGGCGGCATCGGCGGCTGGAACCTCGTCGTCGGGTTCGCCTTCGTGGTGGGCGGCCTCGGCCTGGCGACAAAGTGGCGATAACCTGCCAGCACTTGTCCGGCCGCCAGCGACTGGCGCCCTGATCGGCCCGGCGCCCTACAGCTGGACGGCGCCGGCCAGCTGGTAGTCCCTGACGACGAGGCCGACGATGAGCAGCGCGACGATGACCACCGTGGCACTGACCTGGATCAAAGTTCGGTTCCGCCGCGGTGCGTAGGCGTAGGCGGCCGTCAGGAGTCCGCCGGTGACAAGGCCCCCCACATGGGCCTGCCAGGCAATGTAGGGCACAGCGAAGCCGATAGCGAGATTCAGCACGATCAGGAACACGACCTGACGGGAGTCAAGTCCGAGCCGCCTGGACAGCACGAACCAGGCCCCGAACAGGCCGAAGATCGCCCCTGATGCGCCCAGCGCCTGGATATTGGGCGGCGCGATAAAGAAATAAGCGATTGAGCCCCCGAGCGCGCTGGCCACGTAGACAGCCAGATACCGGCCGCTGCCTAGCGTGCGTTCCAGGGCGGGCCCGACGATGTACAGCGCCCACAAGTTGAACGCGATGTCCAGGATGCCCAGCCCGCCAGTGCCAGGCAGGAAGGCCGACGTAATAAGCCGATACCACTGGCCGGCCGCGACCCCGACTATCTGCCCGCTGTTAGTCCTGGCGATGCCCAGCATCGACCAGTCCTGCGCAAGGCTGGGATGTGCCAGCTCAACGATGTACAGGACGATATTCACGGCCATGATCGCCCAGGTAACGCGGGCGCTGGCCGTCAGTCTGCCGCCGAACCGGCCGCTCGCGGTGCGCACGGTCCGGCTCTGACCACGGATGCACTCGACGCACTGATGACCGACGGCGGCCGGCCGCAGGCAGTCGGGGCAGGCCGGCCGGCCGCAGCGCACGCAGGACACGTACGTCGGCCGGCCTGGGTGCCGGTAGCAGACGGGCGGCGCCGCCTGAGTCTGGTCCTGATCCTGGTCGGGGGGGTTGGCCATATAACGGGACCGCTCTACTCGCTCTCGTCGCGCCCGATCTCGACGGCTTCCAGTACTACATCGGTGACAGGGCGGTCACCGCGGCTGGTTTGCGCCCGGCTGATCTCATCGACGACGCTCGCGCCCTCGACGACCTCGCCGAAAATGGTGTGCTTGTTATTCAGCCACGGCGTCGGCACCGTCGTGATGAAGAACTGCGAGCCATTGGTACCAGGGCCCGAGTTCGCCATCGCCAGCAGGTACGGCCGGTCAAACGAGAGGTCCGGGTGGAACTCGTCGGCGAACTTGTAGCCGGGCCCGCCCGTGCCGGTCCCGAGCGGGTCGCCGCCCTGGATCATGAAATCGGGGATGACCCGGTGGAAGATCGTGCCGTCATAAAGCCGGTCCTGGCTGGGCTTGCGCGTCGCCGGGTTCGTCCACTCCCGGCTGCCCTCGGCGAGCTCGACAAAGTTGCGCACGGTCTTAGGCGCGTGATCAGGAAAGAGCCGGACGACTACAGGCCCCCGGCTAGTCCGCAGCGTCGCGGTCAGCGTGTTGGTCATAACAAGAATCCTCCCACGGCCGGATGGCGCTCTGGTCAAGCTGCCCCAGGGCTGCGGCGCCGACGACGCCGTGATTGGGCCGACCTTTGCAGGGAAGGTGTCCACCCTGGGAAGAACATCGGGAGGTCTTTGTGTCTGTCTTGACCAGGAAACACCAGATAAACGATGGTAGCGGGCTGCGTGCTCAGGCTGCCTATGCGGCGCGGCAGGTCGGGCCGCTCGCGACCAAGAGCCTGCCGATGGCCCAGCAGGCAGCACAGCAGGCACAGGTCGCCGCCCAGCAGGCCGTACCGCTCGCCAAGACGGCCGGCACCTCGATCCGCCAGGGCGCTGATGGCGCGATCGCCTGGGTGACGCCCAGGGTCGACGCGGCTAGGTCGTGGGCAGCACCACAGCTCGAGCAGTCCGCTCGCGCCATCAGCGAGAGCCTTGCGCCGACGATCTCCGGTGCGCTCATCAACGCCGCGCACAAGATCGACGCACCGGTCCGCAAGAAGCCACGCCGCCGCGGGCTCATCGCCGGGACCGCTCTGCTGCTCGCGGCCGCCGGCGGCGGGGTGCTCGTGGCCATGCGGCTCCGGCAGGCCGACGAGCCCGACGCCGGCACGATGACCGACGAGGAAAACCCGCCCGACCCCGACATGAACGGGCACTCCCAGATCGTCTGACCGGTGCGGTCGTGACCGGCCTGGTCGTGACCGGCCTGGTCGTGACCGGGCGGCCGCAACCGGCCCGGTCGTCCTGGCTATGACGTCTGTCATAGCCAGGACCGGACTAGGAGTACATGACGCGGTGGCAGCCGCTGCCTAGCCTGGGTGAATGAACCGCGACCCGTCCGTCCTGGCTGGCGAGTACGCGGACGGCTCGTGGACCCAGGTCCGCCGGGTCCTGATCAGCGGGCTGATCGCGTTCGCCCTGCTCCAGCCGGCGATCAGCCTGCTGGGACATCCGCTGGATGGACGGCGCTGGTTCCTGGTGATCGGCTCCGTCGTGCTAGCCGGGCTCGTCTGCTGGC
>DATHQE010000358.1:0-7639 GCA_035483035.1 Streptosporangiaceae bacterium
CGTCTCCTGGGACCAGTACAACTCCGCCCAGTTCACTGGCTGGCCCACCGCGGCGGACCCGTACGCGCAGGGCCAGACCGCCTATCCCGACTGGGGCTGGGACCTGCTCAACATCAAGCCCACGTCGTAACGAGAGTCAGCAGGGCGTGGTGGCAGCGGCGCCGACCCGGTGTCGCTGCCACCACGGCTACAGCTTCGGTGCCTGATCGCGTCATGCAAAAGGAGACACAGGCAATGCCGCACCGGCGAGGACTAGGGACGAAAGGCAGCCGACGACGATGAGATTCATCATTCGCCGCGCCGGCTTCTTCGTGCTCACGCTGTGGGCATGCCTCTCGCTGAATTTCTTCCTGCCGCGGATCATGCCTGGCAATCCCATCAACAACATCATCTCCAAGCTGCACAACGTGACGCAGGCCCAGGAACTGGCGATCGAACGCTCGCTGGGCATCGACAACAAGGCGGGCATCTGGCGGCAGTACCTGACCTATCTCGGCAACACGGCCCAGGGCAAGCTCGGACTCTCAGTCGGGAACGGCGGCGAGCCCGTCAGTCAGCTCATCAGGCAAGCGCTGCCGTGGACGCTCGGCCTCATCGGCATCACCACGATCCTCGCCTTCATCATCGGCACCGCGATTGGCGCCATCGCGGCCTGGCGCCGAGGGAGCCGCCTAGATAGCGCGCTGCCACCGCTGTTCGTCTTCACCACCGCCATCCCGTTCTTCTGGGTTGGCATGATGCTGATCCTGATCTTCTCCTCGATCCTGGGGCTCCTTCCGTCCTACGGCGCCTACTCCCTGGGCACCACACCCTCGTTCAGCCTCGGATTCATCGGCCAGGTCCTGGAGTACGCGATCCTGCCAGCGCTGACATTGCTGATCACGAGCATCGGAGGCTGGGTCCTCACCATGCGAAATACCATGGTGACCACGCTGACCGAGGACTACGTGCGGATGGCGCGCGCGAAGGGCCTCCCCTCGTCCAAGGTCATGGTCGGCTACGCGGCCCGTAACGCCATCTTGCCGAACTTGACCGGTTTCGCCCTATCGCTGGGATTCGTCGTTAGTGGCGCCATCCTGGTTGAGTATGTCTTCAATTACCCAGGTCTCGGGAACATGCTGCTGAGCGCCGTGAACAACGTCGACTACCCGCTCATGCAAGGGCTGTTCCTGATCATCACGATCTGCGTCCTCGTCGCGATCCTGCTGTCAGACATCGCCACGGCGATCCTCGACCCACGGACCAGGACGGCGGGGTAACGATGGCCATTCCCGTCACCACGACTGGACTTCCCCAGCCGGCCGAAGGAATCAGCGGTACGCAGCGCCGAGGCGCGTCCCGCATCACGAAGGCGATCCGGACCAACCGGAAGGCGACCATCGGTGTCGTCCTCATGGGGATCTTCATCCTCGTGGCTCTCTTCCCAGGCCTGTTTGCGCACCAGAACCCCAACACCATCACCAATCACGTCTTCGCCCGTCCCTCCGCCGCCCACTGGCTGGGCACGGACAACCTCGGCAGGGACGTCTACGCCCAGGTCATCGACGGCACCCGGAACGTGCTGATCCTCGCTCTCGCAGTCGGGCTCCTCACCACCACCGTGGCCATGCTGATCGGCGTTGCCGCTGCCTACCTCGGCGGGGTCTGGGACAGCGTGCTGAACTTCGTCACGGACGTGCTGCTGGTCATCCCGATTTTCCCGCTCCTGATCATCATCGCCGCCTATCTCCCCAATGCCGGCAACAACGTCCTTATCCTGGTGCTCGCCTTCACGGGATGGTCCTACACCGCCCGGCAGCTTCGGTCCCAGGCGCAATCCCTGCGTAACCGGGACTTCCTGCTGGCAGCGCGGGTCCGGGGTGAGCGGCCCCGGTACATCATCGTCGTGGAGATCCTTCCCGTCATGACCTCACTGCTGCTGGCCAGCTTCCTGAACAATGCCCTCTACGCGGTCCTGGCAGGATCGGGCCTGCAGTTCATCGGCATTGGCAACAGCAACAACGTGAGCTGGGGCACGACGCTGTACTGGGCACAGCAGAACAACGCGCTCGGCAGCGGGCTCTACGTCTGGGCGATCGTGCCCGGCGCATGCATCGCCCTGTTGGGAGCCGCGTTCGCCTTCATCAACTACGCCTTTGACGAGATCGGGAACCCGGCCCTGCGTCCGCTCACAGCGGCGAAGGCCCGCAAGGCCGCGCAGGCCAGCACCAAGAGGAGGCTTGCCGGCTATGGCGCACGCGCTCGCTGACGACCAGTACGGCCTCGCCAGCCCGCCCCAGCTAGGCCCCGTCCTGGAGATCCGTGATCTCTCTGTCGAGTACGTCCTCGAGGGCGGCATCGTCTGCGCGGTCGACAAGGTCAGCTTCGATGTGGCGCCGGGCGAGTTCCTGGCCATCGTCGGCGAGTCGGGCTGCGGGAAATCGACCCTGCTGTTCGGCATCGCCCAGCTCCTCAATCCGCCTGCCGAGATCAGCGGTGGGAGCGTGGCATTCAAAGGCCGCAATCTCGTCCGGCTCACCGAACACGACCTTGCCGCGGTCCGGTGGAAGGACATGTCCGTTGTCATGCAGAGCGCTATGAACGCGCTCAACCCGGTGACGTCCGTTGGCGCTCAGTTCAAGGACGCCATGCGCGCCCACGGGGTGACCTCCAAAGACGAAATCCACCGGCGCTCGGTCGAGGTGCTCAAGATGGTGGGCATCGACCCGGTGCACCTCAAGAGCTACCCGCACCAGCTCTCCGGCGGCATGCGGCAACGGTCGATGATCGCGATGGCGATGCTGTTCACCCCGGAGCTGATCATCATGGACGAGCCCACGTCGGCGCTTGACGTGGTGGCGCAGCGCTCGCTGATGGCCCAGATCAAGGACCTGCAGCGGGAGTTCGACTTCGCCGTCATCTTCGTCACGCACGACATGTCGCTCGTCCGGCACTTCTCTGACCGGCTCATGGTCATGTACGCGGGTCAGGTGTCCGAGGTCGGTCCCACTCGGCAGCTCTTCGACCAGCCACATCACCCTTACACGGTCGGGCTGATGGACGCCTTCCCCTCAATCCGCGGGCCGCGGGTGCAGCTGACCGGCATTCCCGGCAGCCCGCCCGACCTGGCCAGGCCGCCCGCGGGCTGCCGATTCGCGCCCCGGTGTCCGAAGGTCATGTCCCGCTGCGAGACCGACCCACCCCCCGACTACCACGTGGACGGCACCTCGGTGCGCTGCTTCCTCTACGACGAGGCGGAGGTGCTCAGTGACTGATCTGCAGACGCAGCCCGAGACCGAGCACGTCGACCCCGGCCAGGAGCCGCTCCTGCGCGTGGACCGGCTGAGTCGGCATTTCAAGATCGGCAACGCCCTTTCCCGGCGCGCCCTCCACGCCGTCGACGATATGAGCTTCACGGTCGGCGAGCGCGAGATCGTCGCCATCGCGGGCGAGAGCGGCAGTGGCAAAAGCACTGTCGCCCGGCTCCTCGCCAAGATCTACGAGCCCACTAGCGGGGAGGCTTACTTCCAGGGCAAGCCGCTCTCGGCGATCCGGTCACGAAGCGAGAAGCTCCGGTACAGCGGCCTAGTCCCGATGGTGTTCCAGGACCCGTTTTCGTCAATCCACCCCGTCTTCCGGGTCTCCCACGGGGTCATGCGGGCGCTGAAGCTGCACCGGCCTGAGCTGACCGGGGAGCAGCGGTTCGCCGAGGCGGTGCGGGTCTTCGATGCGGTCGGGCTCAACCCGGGCGCTGAGGTGCTGCAGCGCTACCCGCACGAGCTCAGCGGCGGACAGCGGCAGCGGGTCGGATTCGCCCAGGCGCTAGCGATGCGGCCCAAGCTGATCCTCGCCGATGAACCGGTCTCCATGCTGGACGTGTCGATCCGCATCGGGCTGCTCAATGTGATGGCCAAGCTGCGCGACGAAGAAGGCGTGTCAATCCTCTACATCACCCACGACCTGGCCAGCGCCCGGTACGTGTCCGACCGGCTCATCGTCATGTATGCCGGCCAGATCGCCGAAGCCGGGCCCGTAGAGGACGTGCTCGCCTCGCCTAAGCACCCCTACACTCAGCTGCTGCTGTCGGCGGTGCCCGACCCGAAGGCGGAGCTGAACGTCGCCGCGGAAACCGACCGCGGCGAGCCGCCGCGGGTGATCGACCCTGAGCCGGGCTGCCGGTTCCGGTTCCGGTGCCCCCTCGCCATCAGCCAATGCCACAACCAGGATCCCCAACTGCTACAGCTCTCCCCCGGTCATAGCGCCGCTTGCTTCGTCGCCCAGTCTGGTGCCGAGGTGAAGGCGTTCTAACTCCAGTGAAGGATGCCGAATGAAACTCGCGGTTATCGGTGGCGGCTCGACCTATAGCCCGGAGCTCGTCGACGGGATCGCTAGGCTCACTGGCGACATCAAGATCTCTGAGCTGGTCCTGGTCGACCCGGATGCCGAGCGGCTTGCGGTCGTCGGCCCGTTCTCGGCCCGGATCATGGCCAGGTACGGCCACCCGGCCACGGTCTCCTGGACCTCAGACCTGGACGCCGCCGTCGAGGGCGCCGGGGCGGTCCTACTCCAGCTTCGGGTCGGCGGTCAGGCCACCCGGCACCGAGACGAGACATGGCCGCTCGAGTGCGGCTGTATCGGCCAGGAGACGACCGGGGCGGGTGGCTTCGCGAAGGCGCTGCGGACGGTGCCGGTCGTGCTGGACGTGGCCGCGCGGGTGCGGGCGCGTGCGGCGGCTGACGCCTGGATCATCGACTTCACCAACCCAGTCGGCATCGTCACCAGGGCGCTTCTGGACGCCGGGCACCGGGCGATCGGCCTGTGCAACGTGGCGATCGGTTACCAGCGACTGTTCGCCTCGCTGCTGGATGTGTCACCGTCTGCTGTCGAGCTCGATCACGTCGGACTCAACCACCTGACCTGGGAGCGCGCTGCTTTTGTTGACGGTGTGGACCAGCTTCCAGCGCTACTCGCTGCGCACGGCGAGGAGATCGCCGGTCACACCGGGCTGCCACTCGCGGTGACCCAGGAGGTCCGCGCCGTGCCGTCGTACTACCTGAGGTACTTCTGGGCGCACGACGCGGTCGTCGAGGAAGAGCGCGGCCGCGAGACCAGGGCCCAGGCAGTCGCCGAGATCGAGCGCCAGCTGCTGGCGATGTACGCCGATCCCGCCCTCGACACCAAGCCCGAACTGCTCACGCACCGGGGCGGGGCGTTCTACTCCGAGGCGGCGGTGGCCCTGCTCGCGTCGCTGCTGACCGACACCGGAGACCGGCAGGTCGTGAACGTGCGCAACAACGGGACGCTGCCGTTCCTGTCTGACGAGTCGGTCATCGAGGTGACGTCGACGATCGGATCGGGCGGAGCCGTGCCCGTCCCCGTCGCCCCGGTCAGCCCGCTGATGAGCGGCCTGATCGCGCACGTGTCGGCGTACGAGGAGCTGGCCGTGGACGCCGCGCTGCGCGGCGGCCGGCACCGGGTGGCCGCGGCGCTGCTCGCACACCCGCTCATCGGGCAGTACGACCTGGCCCAGCAGCTCACCGACCGGCTGCTGGCGGAGAACGCCGCTTTCCTGCCCTGGGCGGCCAGCCGGTGACTACCGGTCCAGTGAGCACCGGTCCGGTGAGTGCCGGGCCGGCCGCGGCGGTGCTCGCCATCGACGGCGGCAACAGCAAGACCGACGTGGCGCTCGTCGCCGCCGATGGCACCCTGCTGGCTTCCGTCCGTGGCGGACCGTCCAACCATCAGGGCATCGGCTCGGAGCGGGCGACGAAGGAACTGACGAGCCTGGTTGCCTCGGCTGCGGCGATAGCCGGGCTGCCTGCGGTCGGGCCCGTCGCCCAGCACACGTCCGCGTGCCTGGCCGGTGCCGACCTGCCGGTCGAGGAAGCGGACCTGAACCGCCTCGTGCAGTCGCTGGGCTGGTCGATCACGAGCACGGTCGTCAACGACACGTTCGCAGTGCTGCGCGCCGGGCTGGCCGATGCCGGTCCGCACTGGGGCATCGGGGTCGTCTGCGGCGCCGGGATCAACTGCGTCGGGGTGGCGCCAGACGGGCGCACGACCAGGTTCTTGTCGCTCGGCGAGCTGAGCGGAGACTGGGGCGGCGGCGGTGCGCTCGGACCGCTGGCCCTGTGGTGGGCCGTGCGCGCGGAGGACGGCCGCGGGCCGGAGACCGAACTGCGCACCGCAGTGGCTGCCCACTTCGGGCTGGACCGCGTCGAGGATGTCGTCGTCGGCATGCACCTGGGCACCATTGACTACTCGGAGCAGCACGGGCTCGTGCCGCTGCTGTTCGCGGTGGCGGGCCAGGGGGACCAGGTGGCCCGCGACGTCGTGCTGCGCCAGGCGACGGAGATCTGCCTCATGGTCACCGTGGCCGCCCGGCGCCTTGACCTGCTCGCGACGCGCGGCGTGCCGGTCGTGCTCGGCGGCAGCCTCATGACCGCGCGTGATCCGCTGCTCAGCCAGGCCATCTCCGACCAGCTGGCCGCGAGCCTGCCCGGCGCGGAGGTCCGCGTCGTCGACGTGCCTCCGGTCGCGGGCGCTGCCCTCCTCGGGCTCGACCACGTGGGCGCGGCACCCGCCGCGGCGGTGCGCCTCAGAGACGCCGCCCGCATGACCTGGTAACTGCGAAGGTCACGCCGGGGCCGCGAGCCAGCCGGGCGCCGGGCGTATCGCCAGACCGCGGTCGATGAGCTGGCCGGCCAGGTCGGCCGGCAGGAGCCAGCGCCAGCTGAACCACCGGACCAGGTCCTTCTCTGGCGCCAGCACCGCGGCCCGCAACGCCGCCCCCATCAGCGCGACCAGGTCGAGCGGCGCACCCGACGGCTGCGGATACGCCTGATCCCACCGCGCGAGCTCGCTGCGGTGCACGTGGCCGTCCCCCGACGCTGCGGGCAGCACGATCGATCTCGCCACGAGTGCCCCACAGCGCTGGAGCGGCGAGCGCAGCGCTCGCAACTCCTTGTGCTTCAGGCCGAGCTCGACCTCGACGTCGTCGGCAACCGACGGCCCGGTGTCGGCGAGGTGTGCCAGCAGCCTGGCCCAGCCTGGGTCTTCGCGCTCCATCCGTGCCAGCTCGGCGCGGCAGATCGGATCAACGAGGACCAGCAGCTCGTCGCTCAGCAGGATTGTCTTGCCGCGGTGAATGTCCAGCGAATGCACGTCCGGCAGCTCAGACAGCTCGTGCGCCCACGGCCACTTCGTGGCCGGCCAGCTCGCGAAGCCGCGGCCGCCAGCCTGATACGGCTCCTCATGACAGGCCTCAAACAAGCTCGGCAATGCGGAGTCGGGGGTACGCGTGAGCAGACCCCGTTCCCTTACGAAGCCATGCGCCTCGGTCAGCGATTCCAGCGCGCGGTCGGGCGTGAGCCTGCACTCGTAGTCGCGGCGCGCGCGCAGCGCCGCCAGGGCGTCGGTCATGCTGGCCTCCGCCTGCGATGCTAGCCGCCCGCCGCCAGACTTATGCCGTGGCAGATCCCGTACTGGTGAGCGACGCCAGCGATCCGCGGCTGGCGGACTACGTCAGCCTGACCGACGTGCACCTGCGGCGGAGCCTGGAGGCAGCCGAGGGCCTGTTCATCGCCGAGAGCGAGAAGGTGATCAGGCGGGCCCTCGACGCCGGGTTCCCGATCCGCTCGCTGCTGGTCGCGGCCGACAA
>DATHQE010000359.1:0-3197 GCA_035483035.1 Streptosporangiaceae bacterium
TTCTTCGGCCTGATCTTCGACGGCCATCCCGCCCTGACCAGGATCGAGATGCCCGACGACTGGCGCGGGCACCCGCAGCGGAAGGATTACCCGCTCGGCGGCATCCCGGTGGAGTACCGCGGCGCGACGATCCCGCCGCCGGATGAGCGGAGGTCTTACGAATGACGGCCCCGGCTGATCATCAGGCCCACGGCGCAACGTCAACCGGCACTGCCAGTGCTGACGACGCCAGCTACGACGACTTCGACGAGGGCCGCGTCTACGACGTCAGCGGCGGGGACTGGGACGACGTTGTCACCGCGGCCTCCGGCGGCGACGACAGGCCCGGCGACGAGCGCATGGTCGTCAACATGGGACCCCAGCACCCGTCCACGCACGGCGTGCTCCGGCTGGTGGTAACCCTCGACGGCGAGACCGTCACGGAACTGCGGCCAGTAATCGGGTACCTCCACACCGGCATCGAAAAGAACATGGAGTTCCGCAGCTGGACGCAGGGCGTCACGTTCTGCACCCGGATGGACTACCTGTCGCCGCTGTTCAACGAGACCGCGTACTGCCTGGCCGTCGAGAAGCTGCTCGGCATCACGGCCGAGATCCCCGACCGGGCCACCGTCATCCGGGTGCTGCTCATGGAGCTCAACCGGATCGGCTCGCACCTGACCGCCGTCGGGACGATGGGCCTGGAGCTGGGTGCGACCACGGTGTTTATCTACGGCATGCGGGAGCGGGAAAAGACGCTCGACCTTCTGGAGCTCATCACCGGGCTGCGGATGAACCATGGCTTCATCCGTCCCGGCGGGGTCGCGCAGGACCTTCCGGCCGGCGCGCTGGAGCGCCTGCGCGAGTACGTCCGGATCATGCCGGGCCTGCTCGGCGAGATCCGGGCGCTCTTTGATGCCGCCCCCGTCTTCCTGGCCAGGACCAGGAACATCGCCTATCTGGACGTGACCGGCTGCATGTCGCTGGGCGTCACCGGTCCCATCCTGCGTGCCGCCGGGCTGCCCTGGGACCTGCGCAAAAGCCAGCCGTATTGCGGGTACGAGACTTACGACTTCGACGTGCCGGTCCGGACCAGCGCCGACGCCTTCGGCCGGTACCTGGTCCGGATGGACGAGCTTGACCAGTCGCTGCGGATCATCGGCCAGTGCGTAGACCGCCTGGCGGAGACGGCGGGCCAGCCGGTGATGATCGGCGATGCCAAGATCGGCTGGCCCGCGAAGCTGGCCCTGGGCCCGGACGGCCTGGGCAACTCACCTGACCACATCGCGCACATCATGAGCCAGTCGATGGAAGCACTGATCCACCACTTCAAGCTCGTCACCGAAGGCTTCCGAGTACCGGCCGGGCAGACGTACGCAGCCGTGGAGTCACCACGCGGCGAGCTCGGCTGTCACGCCGTCAGCGACGGCGGCACCCGGCCGTACCGGGTGCACTTCCGGGATCCATCCTTCACCAACCTTCAGTCGGTTTCGGTGATGTGCGAGGGCGGCATGATCGCCGACGTCATCGCCGCGGTCGCGAGCATCGATCCCGTATTGGGAGGCGTGGACAGGTAATGGCGCTCAGCGACGAGGCGCGGGCCAGGCTTGCACCGCAAGCCGCCGAGATCATCGAGCGATACCCGAAGACACGCTCGGCCCTGCTGCCGCTGCTGCATCTGGTGCAGTCCGAAGAGGGCTACGTGTCGCAGGACGGCATCGAGTTCTGCGCCGACCAGCTCGGCCTGACCGAGGCAGACGTCACCGGCGTCGTGTCGTTCTACACCATGTATAAGCGCAAGCCGATCGGCGAGTACCACGTCGGCGTCTGCACTACCGCGCTGTGCGGTGTCATGGGTGGTGACGCGATCCTGGCCGAGCTCAAGGAGCATCTGGGCATCGGCCTGAACGAGGCCACGGCGGACGGCAAGGTCAGCTACGAGCACGTGGAGTGCAACGCAGCCTGCGACTACGCGCCGGTGGTGATGGTCAACTGGGAGTACTTCGACGACATGACACCGCAGTCGGCGCGCGATCTGGTCGACGGGCTGCGCACCGGCGCGGACGTCAAGCCCACCCGCGGCGCCCCGCGGTTGTGCACCTGGAAGCAGGCGTCGAAGATCCTGGCCGGCTTCCCCGACGGCCAGGCGGCCGAAGGCCACACAGCCGGTCAAGCGACGCTGGCTGGCCTGCGCATCGCCAAGGAGCTCGGCTGGACCCCTGACGACGGTGCAAGTACCGGTGCTGGAGGCAAGCAGTAGTGTCGACGATCCTCATCCCCGAGCTCAGCGCCTACTGGGACGAGCCCGACTCCTTTACCCTGGCCGGCTACCAGCGCCACGGCGGATATCAGGCCCTGCCCAGGGCCCTGGCGATGCAGCCTGATCAGGTGATCCAGACCCTCAAGGACTCGGCCCTGCGCGGACGCGGCGGGGCCGGCTTTCCAACCGGGGTGAAGTGGGGCTTCATCCCGCAGGGTGACGGCAAGCCGCACTACCTCGTCGTGAACGCTGATGAGTCAGAGCCCGGCGCGTGCAAAGACATGCCGACGCTGCTGAACAACCCGCACGCGCTGATCGAGGGCGCCATCATCGCCTGCTACGCGATCAGGGCCGAGCAGGCCTTCATCTACGTGCGGGGTGAGGTACTGCACGTAGTCAGGCGGCTCCAGTACGCCGTGGCCGAGGCGCGGGCGGCCGGTTATCTCGGTGCGAACATCCTCGGATCGGGCCTGAACCTAGATGTGGTGGTGCACGCCGGCGCGGGAGCTTACATCTGCGGCGAGGAGACTGCGCTGCTCGACTCGCTGGAGGGATTCCGCGGCCAGCCCAGGCTCAAGCCGCCGTTCCCGGCGGTGGCCGGGCTGTACGCCTGCCCGACGGTCGTCAACAACGTCGAGTCGATCGCCTCCGTGCCGTACATCCTTCGGTACGGTGCCGCCGAGTTCGCCCGCTTCGGCACTGAGAAGTCGAAAGGCTTCGGGCTGTTCTCGCTGTCCGGTCACGTCACTACACCAGGTCAGTACGAGGCGCCGCTCGGCACCACGCTGCGCGAGCTACTCGATCTGGCGGGCGGCATCAGGGCCGGGCACCGGCTGAAGTTCTGGACCCCTGGCGGCTCGTCCACGCCGCTGTTCACCGACCAGCACCTGGACGTGCCGCTGGATTACGAGTCGGTGGCCGCAGCCGGGTCGATGCTCGGTACGCGCTCGATCCAGCT
>DATHQE010000360.1:0-4102 GCA_035483035.1 Streptosporangiaceae bacterium
CACGCCCGACGGCTGTACCGTCAGCCAGTCCGCCTCGGCGCCCTCGTGCTCGGCTAGCCAGCGGACGCTGTCGAGCACGGCGTGGTGCTCGGACGCGGTAGCCAGTACCCGCTGCCGGGCCGGGTCGGCGGCCCGGCGAGCCCAGTACAGGCCCTTGACCGCGAGGTTGTCCGCCTCAGTGCCGCCGCTGGTGAAGACCACCTCGCTCGGCCGGGCGCCATAGGCCTCCGCGATTAGCTCGCGGGATTCCTCGACCACCCGGCGCGCCCGGCGGCCTGCGTTGTGCAGGGACGAGGGGTTCCCGAGCTGGGCCAGCTCCTCGGTCATCGCCGCCAGAGCGGCCGGCAGCATCGGGGTCGTGGCCGCGTGGTCGAGGTATACCGGAGTAGCCGGGGCCATCCTGGCCTCCGGCCTCTGCACCGGATCGGGACCGGCAGCTGCGCTGGCGTTTGACATGATGCGCCCAGCCTAATGGCGAACCGGCCAGCATGCCTGATCGCGGCCCGCCAGCGGCAGGCCACAAGCAGGGAACCTGAATCCGGCGCCTAGGCCCGCAAGACCCGGTGTCAGCCCTCGGACCGTTTGCCGATCTCCTCCACGAGCTGGGGCACGACCTTGAACAGGTCGCCTACGACGCCGAAGTCGGCCAGCTCGAAGATCGGCGCTTCGGGGTCCTTATTGATGACCATGATCGTCTTCGACGTCTGCATGCCGGCCCGATGCTGGATGGCGCCGGAGATCCCGATTGCCATGTAGAGCTGCGGGGACACGGTCTTGCCCGTCTGTCCCACCTGGAACTGATGCGGATACCAGCCCGCGTCAGTGGCCGCGCGGGACGCGCCAACGGCCGCGCCGAGCGAGTCGGCCAGCTGCTCGATCAGCGCAAAATGCTCGCCTGCGCCGAGCCCGCGGCCGCCCGAAACGACGATTGATGCCTCCGTCAGCTCCGGCCGCTCACCGCGCTCGGCGACGACCTTGCCGGTGACGCGCGCTGTCTTCGCGTCGTCGCTCACCGCGAAGCTGACCGCCTCGATCTCGGCTGCGCCAGCGGAAGGCGCTGGTGTCACGGCGTTCGGCCGGACCGCGATGATCGGGGTACCGGTGGTGACCTTCGACTGGACGGTGATCGCCCCGCCGAAGATCGACTGCTCGCCGACCAGGCCGTCGCCGAGGCCGGTGACGTCGGTCAGGACGCCGGACCCGGTCTTCACGGCCAGCCGTCCGGCGACTTCACGGCCTTCCGAGGTGGCCGCGACCAGCACGGCCGCGGGCGCCTTCTCGGCGACCAGGTGCGCCAGCAGCTCGGCCTTAGGGGCCACCACGTAGTCGGCGTAGTCTGCGCTGTCGGCGACGTAGACCTTCGCCGCGCCGAACTCCGCCAGCCGGGCGCGGCCGCCCTCGGCGCCATCCCCGGTCCACACCACCGCGGGCTCGCCGTGCGCCAGGGCGAGCGTCAGCAGCTCGGTGGTGACTTTCTTGACGGTTTCGCCATCGTGCTCGGCAAGTACCAGGATCTCAGCCATTCCAGACAAGCCTTCCGGATCTAGGGGGTACTGGCGTGCTCAGATGAACTTGCGAGTCGCGAGGAACTCGGCGGCCTTGACCCCGCCGTCGCCGTCGTCGGTCACGATCGTGCCGGCTGCCCGAGGCGGCCGGCTGGCAAAGCTGACTACCTGCGTAGCGCTGGCGGCCAGGCCAGCCTGTCCCGGCTCCAGGCCCAGATCAGCCAGGCTCAGCGTCTCGACCGGCTTCTTCTTCGCGGCCATGATGCCCTTGAAGGACGGGTAACGCGGCTCGTTGATCTTCTCCACCACGCTCACGACCGCCGGCAGCGTGGCCTCGACCGTGTCGTAGCCGTAGTCAGCCTGGCGGTGGATGCTGATCTTCGACCCGTCGGTCTCCAGCTTGCTGGCGAACGACATCTGCGGCACCCCCAGCCGCTCGGCCAGCATCGCCGCCAGCGTGCCCATCCGCGCGTCCGTCGACTCCGAGCCAAGTATCACCAGGTCGAACCCAATCCTGCCGAGCACGCTCGCCAGCACCGCCGAGGTCACCAGGCCGTCGGAGCCGCGCAGCGCCTCGTCGGTGACCTGCACCGCCTTGTCGGCGCCCATGGACAGGGCCTTGCGGATGGCGTCAGCCGCCTTCTCCGGGCCCATGGAGACGATCGTGACCTCGCCGCCATGGGCCTCCGCTAGCCGCAGCCCTTCCTCGATCGCGTACTCGTCGAGTTCGTTGATCACAGCGTCGGCCGCGTCCCGATCCAGCGTGCTGTCAGCTGGCCGCAGCTTCCGCTCCGAATACGTATCCGGCACCTGCTTGACCAAGACCACGATGTTCATGACCGGCTGCCGACCTTCCCTTGACGTCCTTAAACGAGCATATGTTACTGGTGAGTATCACTATGAACCAGGACCAGTACCCGACGCCTGCCGCTCCGCGGCCTCGACGACGTTGACCAGCAGCATGGCCCTGGTCATCGGGCCGACGCCGCCCGGTACCGGGGCCAGGAAGCCGGCCACCTCGGCGACGCCCGGGTCTACGTCGCCGACCAGCCCAGCCTCGGTCCTGGTGATGCCGACATCCAGCACCGCGGCGCCGGGCTTGACCATGTCGGCCGTGAGCAGGCCGGGGCGGCCAGCCGCCACCACGACGATGTCAGCGCCCCTGGTGTGTCGAGCGAGGTCCCTGGTGCCGGTGTGGCACTGGGTCACCGTGGCGTTCTCGCTGCGCCTGGTGAGTAGCAGGCCGAGCGCGCGGCCGACGGTGATACCGCGGCCAATGACCGTGACGTCCGCGCCAGCGATCGGCACGTCGTACCGGCGCAGCAGCTCGACGATGCCCTTGGGCGTGCATGGCAGCGGTCCTGACTCGCCGAGCACCAGCTTGCCGAGGTTGACTGGCTGAAGCCCATCGGCGTCCTTGGCGGGGTCGATCAGGCCCAGGATGCGCTGCGCGTCGAGGCCGGCCGGCAGTGGCAGCTGGACGATGTACCCGGTGCAGGCCGGGTCGGCGTTCAGCTCGGCGATCACGTCCTCGACTTGCTGCTGCGAGGCGGTCGCCGGCAGGTCGCGCCGGATGCTGACGATGCCGACCTGCGCGCAGTCCCGATGCTTCCCGGCGACATAGGACTTGCTGCCGGGATCGTCGCCGACGAGCACCGTGCCGAGGCCAGGCATAATGCCGGCCTCGTGCAGCTTGGCCACCCGCCCGGTGAGCTCTTCGCGGATAGCACCGGCCGTGGCCTTGCCGTCCAGGATTGTCGCATTCATAGCGCGCTCATTCTGCCCGATGCCCGGCGGCGCCGGCCAGCCGAGGCCCGGCTAGCCGAGCCCGAGACCGCAGCGTGTCAGTGGTAGAAGTGCCGGACACCGGTGAAGTAGAGCGCCACGTCCGCTGCCTGCGCGGCCGCGATCACCTCGTCGTCCCGGACCGAGCCACCAGGCTCGGCGATCGCGCGGACCCCTGCCTCGGTCAGGATCTCCAGGCCGTCCGCGAACGGGAAGAACGCGTCGCTCGCGGCTGCCGAGCCGACCGCGCGATCTCCTGCCCTGGACACGGCCAAGCGGCACGAGTCCACCCTGTTGACCTGGCCCATGCCGATCCCGACGCTGGCCTGGCCAGCCGCGAGCAGGATCGCGTTGGATTTGACCGCCCGGCAGGCGCGCCAGGCGAACTCCAGGTCGGCCAGCAGGCCGGCGTCAGCGGGCGGGCCCGCCGCCAGCTGCCAGTTCGCGGCGAAATCCCCCGGCTCGCCGCCGGTGTCGGGACTTTGCATCAGCGTGCCGCCGCTCACCTGGCGCCATTCCAGCGCGGCCGGCCCCGCTGGAGCCTGGCATCGGAGCAGTCGCTGGTTCTTCTTGGCCGTCAGGATTTCGAGCGCGCCTGGCTCGAAGTCGGGAGCAATGATCACCTCGGTAAAGATCTCCGCGACCTGCGCGGCCATCTCCTTGGTCACGGTGCCGTTCGCCGCGATGACCCCGCCGAAGGCAGAGACCGGGTCGCAGGCGTGCGCCTTGCGGTGCGCCTCCGCGAGGTCAGCGCCCACGGCGATCCCGCATGGGTTCGCGTGCTTCATGATCGCCACACATGGACCGCTGAA
>DATHQE010000361.1:0-7372 GCA_035483035.1 Streptosporangiaceae bacterium
AGCGCCGTGCGGAGCAGCGGCGCGCGGAGCAGCGGCGCGCGGAATGGCCGCGCCTGGGCCGGCCGCGTCCAGTGCCGCCTGGTCAGCCGCCACCGCAGCCCCCTGTTGCGGCGGCGGCACTGGCGGACATCAGGTGCAGCACAAAGACCGCTGTCAGCACAGAGAGCGCGAACAGCAAGCCGAGCAACGTCAAGCCCAAAAGCTGCGGACGGCTGAGAGCGGTCGTCGACGGCGGCGCGGCGGCTGTCTCACACCGGGAGGCGGATTCATGCATCATGATCGCAGGCTAATCCGTCGACCGATACATCGTCAACCGATACTTCGTGTGCCGGACTAGAAGCGGCCGGCACAGCCAAGCCGGGCTAGCCCGTCCCGGCTCGCCTGTCCTGGCTAGCCCGTCGGTCCGCCGCCGACATTGCCGCCGCCGACATTGCCGCTGCCGCTGCCGAAGCCGCCCATGCTGCCCACGCCGACGCCCTGGCGTAGCCTGCGCCGCGACGCCTGGCTGCGGATCGTGTCCAGGATCAGCAGCACGGGAACGATGAAGGCCTGGAAGAACAGGACGTAGTGGCCGCCGGCGAAGATAAAGGTCAAGTAGAAGCCGTAGCAGAAGAAGCCGATCCCGAAGATCGCCCTGATCACCCGGCGTTGCACCGCTTGATTCCGCAGCACGGCGGTGACCAGCATGGCGATACCGCTGAGCATGAGCAGGATGCAGTACCAGGAAAAGCCCGCGTTATGAGCGAAGCTGAGATTCCCCATGTGATCGTCCCCGAGGTGAGTAAGCAGCGCCCTGCGGGAGCTGCGCGATGGAAGCGGCGATGTGAGACTCTAGCGACGACCATAAGGCTTTGTACATGCTTTATCCCTTATCTCATGACAGCCGCAAACCAACACGGAGAATGGCCTCATGATCGACCTGATCCTTCGCAACGCCCGCATCGCGGGCCAGGACGCGCTGACCGATCTTGGGGTCGACCAGGGCGTGCTCACCGCCGTCGGCGCGGATACGGCGGCGGCGCAGGTCCTCGACCTGGCCGGCCGGCTGGTGACGCCGCCGCTGGTCGAGCCGCACATTCACCTCGACGCCGTGCTCACTGTCGGGCAGCCGCGCCCGAACGTGTCGGGCTCGCTGTTCGAGGGCATCGCGGTGTGGGCCGAGCGAGTCGCCGACCTGACCTATGAGGACGTCCAGTCACGCGTGCGGCAGATCCTGCGCTGGCAGCTCGCCTGCGGTGTCCAGCACGTGCGCAGCCACGTTGACGTCTGCGATCCGAAGCTGACCGCGCTGCGTGCGCTGGCCGACCTACGAGATGAGGTTCGGGGCACCATCGATCTGCAGCTCGTGGCGTTCCCGCAGCAGGGCATCCTGGCGTTCGACGGCGGCAAGGAGTTGATGCGCGCCGCCGTCGAGATCGGCGCCGACGTGGTCGGCGGGATCCCGCATTACGAGCTGACGCGCGAGGACGGCGTCGAGTCGGTCAGCTTCGCCATGGCGCTCGCCGACGAGCACGGCCTGGCGGTCGACATCCACTGCGACGAGACCGACGACGAGCACTCCCGGTTCGTGGAAGTGATGGCGGCCGAGACAATTCGGCGCGGCATGTCCGGCCGGGTCACGGCGAGCCACACTACCGCCATGCATTCCTACAACAACGCTTACGCCCACCGGCTGATCAGCAACATCGCCAGGGCAGGCCTGCACATGGTGACGAACCCGCTAGACAACTCCGTGCTTCAGGGCCGCTTCGACACCGGGCCGATCCGCCGTGGCCACACCAGGATCAAGGAGCTGCAGGCGGCAGGCGTCAACGTCTGCATTGGGCACGACTCGGTCATGGACCCGTGGTACCCGCTCGGCTACGGCGACCCGCTGCAGGCAGCGTTCGTGCTAGCGCACTTCGGCCAGATGTCGGGCGATAGTGAACTGCGACGGCTGATCGAGATGATTACCGTGAATCCAGCGGCGGCGCTCGGCCTGCCGGACTATGGCCTGCGGACTGGCGGCCCGGCCGATCTCGTCGTCTTCGACGCGCCGTCCGAAGCGGACGCGCTGCGCCTGGTCGCGCCGCGGACCCTGGTGCTGCGCGGCGGCAAAGTCGTGGCGCGCACCACCCCGGCGCAGCACACGGTCGTCTGGGACGGCGCCGAAGAGGAAGTCAGTTTCCTGCGGACCTGAGCGATGGCGCCCGCCTGGAGATGGCGGGCGCCGTCGGCCCCGTTCCGATCTGATCGTGATCTTTGTCAGGCCTCGACCTGTGCTGCCTCGCCAGGCACCACTAGGGTCTCTTCCCGTCCGCTCTGGCCCTGGATCCGGAAGAAGAGCCAGTACAGCAGTGCGGCCAGCACGAACCCGACCTCGAAGGTGAGGTCGCCGAACGCCGGGTGGTGCTTCGGGACCAGGCCTTTATAGTCAGCCTGGTTGGCGAACAGCCAGATGGATACGCCGATCGCGATCGCCATGGCCGCGAAGCCCGCCCACGGGTTGTGCTTCCGGTCGAACAGGAAGCCGGCCACCTGCTTGCGGCGACGCAGGATCTGGTCGGCGAAGAACACGCCCAGCCACGGGCCGATCCAGTAGGCGATGACCAGCAGGAAGTTGTTGTACTTCGTGCCAGCGTCGGACAGACCGGACAGGGCGACGAAGAAGCCCGCGATGCCGAACACAATGGCCACGATCGCGCGGCGCATGGTCAGTGGCAGCTTGATGCCAAGCGCCAAGAACGACATCGATCCGGAGTACACGTTGAGCGCGTTCGCGCAGACTGCACCCAGCGCGATCGCCAGCAAGGTGACGTCGGCGATCCCGGTCGGCAGGTGACTGACGAAGCCAGCCGTGGGGTTGTTGGCGTACTTGTCAATGCTGGTGACGGTGGCCGCGGCCGCGCCGACGATTTCCAGCACGACGCAGGAGATGAACACGCCGAGGCCCGCCCACAGCCCGGTCGCCCGCCGGTTGGTGTCTTTGGGCAGATAGCGGGTGTAGTCGCTCGCGTACGGGTTCCAGCCGGCCGCGTACCCGAACGCGGCACCGAAGGTGATCAGCCAGCCGCCAAGCCGGCCGCCCACCGGAGCGGCTATATGGGCGCCGGGGTGCGACTTGGACAGGATCACGACCGAGGCGATGACGAAGACGACCACCAGGACCGGGAACGCCCACCGCTCGAACGCGTGCACCAGGTTGTGCCCGAAGAACGCAACCGCTAGCTGGACGACCACGATGATCAGCAGGCAGAGCTTGCTGTTCCAGCCGAGCAGCGCGTTCAGCGCGAACGCGCCGCTGACGCTGTTGACCGCGAACCAGCCGACACCCGCCACCAGTGCGTTGACGCCGGCCGGCAGGATATTGCCGAACCACCCGAAGCTAATCCGGGACAGGACCATCTGCGGCACGCCGAACAGCGGCCCGCGAGCGGCGAGCGCCCCCATCGACAGTGAGCCGAGCGCGGTACCCAGCAGGATCGCGAGTGCGGCCTGCCAGAACGTCTGGCCGAAGAACCAGACGCCGATGACGCCGACGAAGATCGTCGCGAACTCCATGTTCGGCGACACCCAGGTCCAGAACTGCTGGTGCGGCTTGCCGTGCCGCTCGCTCAGCGGGATGTACTCGGCCCCGCCGGGCTCAATCGTGGCGAGCTTGTCGCCGTAGGTACCCTCACGAACATCGGCCTCGATCACCGCGGCGTCGGCCGCTGTTGTGGTCTCGGTCACTTCCTGTACACCCCTCAGGTGGACGTGCGCGCCAAGGAGAGCTGCGCTGGCTGCCGGAATGATCGAACAATGGATGGGGCCACAATCCTGCCGATCCGCCAGTACCGCCCATACCGGCGCAGCAGGAACGACGGGGCTAGTGTGGCCTACATTTATTTCAAACATGTGACGTGCCTGGTCAGATTCCCGTTTGCCGCGTCCGGGTCGGCTGCGCGTGACCAAGAACACGTCCGCGCGCCCTTATCGGGCGCGCCGGGCGAGGGCCGAAAGCCCGCCCTGCCAGCGCTGGTTATGATCGCAGTGAGCTCAGGGCGCTCGTTTGAGACCCGAACCGGGGGCGCTGCGGATGGCTGGCAGAAAGGCACTGTGGGCGCGGCCCGCGTGCGACCCGGAGCTGCCCGAGCACCTGCGGTTGCTGGTCACCAAGCCACAGTCCGTCAGCCGGTCACGGCGGTGGCTGCTGGGGCGTGAGCTCAGACGCCAGGCCGAGCAGGTAATCCTCCCGTACCAGCTGGACCAGCCGGACCGGCTGCTGCTGGCGCGGGCACAGCTGGCCGCCGCCGTGCTCGAGGCGCAGCAGCGGGCACTGGTCCTCGCCGCGGAGGCAGGCGAGTGCTGCCGCCGAGGTTCTCGCGCTGCCCTAGCCGGCCGGAACTGCGCAGACGGCGCCCGTGTCCGCGCCCGAGACGAGGGCGGCGTATTTGGCCAGGACGCCGCTGGTGTAGTTCGGCGCTGGCCGCTTCCAGCTGGCCCGGCGCCGGGCGAGCTCGGCGTCGTCGACCAGTACGTCCAGCCGCCTATTGACCACGTCGAGAACGATCTTGTCGCCGTCAGCGACGAGTGCGATCGGGCCGCCGTCGAAGGCTTCTGGCGCGACGTGCCCGACGCATGCCCCGAACGTCGCGCCGGAGAACCGGCCGTCGGTCAGCAGCGCGACGTCCTTGCCGAGGCCCGCGCCCTTGATGGCCGCGGTGACGGCGAGCATCTCCCGCATACCCGGACCACCCTTGGGGCCCTCGTGCCGGATCACCAGCACGTCGCCCTTGCGGACCTGACCGGCGGTGACGGCGTCAAAGCAGTCTTCCTCGCGGTCGAACACCCGCGCGGTGCCCTCGAACCGTAGCGTCTCGATGCCCGGCGTCTTCACGACCGCGCCGTTCGGCGCGAGCGAGCCCCGCAGGATGGCTAGGCCGCCATCCGGCTTGAACGGGTCCTTGACCGGCCGCACCACCTTGCCGTCGGGCTCGAAGGCGTCGGCCACGTTCTCGCCGAGCGTGCGGCCGTTGACAGTTATCGCGCTGCCGTCGATCAGGCCGGCCGACAGCAGCTCCTTGAGAATGACAGGGACGCCGCCGACCTGGTCCAGCTCACTCATGACGTACAGGCCGGAGGGGCGCATTGACGCGATCACCGGCGTGCGCCTGCTGACCTCGTCGAAGTCGTCGAGGGACAGCTCGACGCCGGCCTCGTTGGCGATGGCGAGCAAGTGCAGCACGGCGTTCGTGGAGCCTGCGGTCGCCATCACCACCGTGGCCGCGTTCAGGAACGCGGTCCGCGTCATGATCTGCCGCGGCCGCAGCCCGGTGGCGAGCGCCTGCACGACAGCCTCGCCGGTCCGCCGCGCTAGGTCGGTCCGCTCAGCCGAGACCGCGGGCGCCGACGCCTCGCCTGGCAGCGTCATGCCGAGCGCCTCGGCGCACATGGACATGGTGTTGGCCGTGTACATGCCCGCGCACGAGCCGGCCCCAGGGCACGCCGCGCGCTCGACCGCGAGCAGCTCGGCGTCCGACATGGTGCCGGCCGAGTGCTCGCCGACCGCCTCGAACACGTCCTGGATCGTCACTGACTTGCCATGGACCCAGCCGGGCAGGATCGTCCCGCCGTACAGGAACGCGGCCGGGATGTCCAGCCGGGCGCACGCCATCAGCATGCCGGGCAGGGACTTGTCACAGCCGGCAATCGCGACGAGTGCGTCAAACTGCTCCGCGTTCACCATCAGCTCGACCGAGTCCGCGATGACCTCGCGGCTGACCAGCGAGGACTTCATGCCCTCGGTGCCCATGGAGATGCCGTCGGAGACCGCGATGGTGCCGAACTCCAGCGGCACCGCGCCGGCCTGGCGGACGCCCTCCTTGGCCGCGGCGGCCAGGCCGTTGAGGTGAACGTTGCAGGGGGTTACCTCGTTCCAGGAGGACGCGATGGCGACCTGAGGCCGCTCGAGGTCCTCCTCCGACAGCCCGACGGCGCGCAGCATCGCGCGGGCGGCTGCGCGCGACGGCCCGGTAGTGAGCGGGCCTGACCGCGGCCGGGGCAAACTGGTGGGCTCGGCAGGGTGGGACATCTAGACAGCCTCCGAAATCTCCTCGGCGAGCGGCTCGGCGCCGGCTCGCAGCAACCCAAAGACCACGCCATCGGTCAGCGCCTCCCACGAGGCGGTGACGATGTCATCGGACACGCCGACCGTCGTCCACTCGCCGGCCGCGTCGGCCGACGTGAGCATCACCCGGGTGACCGCACTAGTGGCGGCCCGGCCATCCAGGATGCGCACCTTGTAGTCGACCAGGTGGATACCCGCCAGCTCGGGGTAGACCTCGGCCAGCCCGCGGCGCAGCGCCTGGTCAAGCGCGTGCACCGGGCCGACGCCTTCACCGACCGCGACCACCCTGCTGGTGCCAAGCCGCAGTCGCACGATCGCCTCGCTGCGATCGGCGTCACCGGCGCGCTCGATGACGACACGGTAGCCCTCGAGCTCGAACCAGGCTGGCAAAACGCCAGCGCTCTTGCGCACGAGCAGCTCGAACGACGCATCAGCGGCCTCGAACGCGTAGCCGCGGTGCTCCGCCTCCTTGACCTGATCGAGCACCTGGCCGGCCAGCACCGGGTCGGTCGACAGGTCCAGCCCGAGCTCGGCCGCCTTGGCCACGACGTTGCTGCGTCCGGCCAGTTCGCTGACCAGCACCTGCGCCCTGTTGCCGACGGTGCCGGGATCAACGTGTGAGTAGGCATCCGGCCGTCGGGCGATCGCCGAGGCGTGGAGTCCAGCCTTGGTGGTGAACGCCGACGAGCCCACGTACGGCTGCCTTGCCTCGAACGGCAGATTCGCGAGCTCAGCGATCGTGCGCGCCGTCGAGGCCAGCGCCGTCAGCCGGCCCGGCGGCAGCAGTTCGTGTCCGCGCTTCAGCTCCAGGTCCGCGATGACGGAGAACAGGTCGGCATTGCCGCACCGCTCGCCGTAGCCATTGGCTGCCCCCTGCACATGCAGGCTGCCAGCCGCCACGGCCACCACCGAGTTCGCCACCGCGCACGCCGCGTCGTTGTGGAAATGAACGCCGATCGCGGTGCGCGAGCGGTCCGCCACCTCCGCGACGATCCGCGCCACGTCGTCGGGCAGCGTGCCGCCGTTCGTGTCGCACAGCACCAGCGTGTCCGCGCCAGCATCCGCGGCCGCGGCCAGCACGTCCAGCGCGTAGCTACGGTCAGCAAAGTAGCCGTCGAAGAAGTGCTCAGCGTCGAACACCACTCGCCGGCCGGCCGCGGCCATGTACGCGACCGAGTCGGCGACCATGGCAATGTTCTCCGCCCTGGTCGTGCGCAGCGCCTCGTCGACATGCAGCGTCCAGGACTTGCCGACCAGCGTGACGATCGGCGTCTCGGCGTCCAG
>DATHQE010000362.1:0-1971 GCA_035483035.1 Streptosporangiaceae bacterium
TGTGGTACCAGTTCCAGACCAAGCTGCGCGACGAGCCGCGGCCCAAGGCGGGCCTGATGCGTACCCGCGAGTTCACCATGAAGGACTCCTACAGCTTCGACCTGGGACCAGCCGAACTCGACGTGTCCTTCGCCGCCCACCGCGACGCCTACGCCCGCATATTCGAGCGGCTCGGCATCCCGGCCATCCCGGCCGAGGCGTCCAACGGCACGATGGGCGGCTCGGACTCCTTCGAGTTCATCTGCCCCTCGCCGACCGGCGAGGACCTGATCATCCACTGCCCGGAGTGCGGTTACGCGGCCAACATAGAGAAGGCCACGTCCCGGCTGGCGGAGGCAGACGATTCTTCCGAACGGACCGTACTGCTGGCCGCTCCGGAGCCGTTTGCCACCCCTGGCGTGCGCACCATCGAGAATCTCGCCGACCAGTACCAGGCTCCGGCCGACCGGCAGATCAAGACCCTGGTGTACGTCCTGGACGACACGCTCACCCTGGTCCTGATGCGCGGTGACCACGCGCTGCACGAGCAGAAGCTCGTCGACGCCAGCGGCGCGGTCACGATCCGCCCGGCCGAGCCGGAAGAGATCCGCGAGGCGCTCGGCGCGCTGCCGGGCAGCCTCGGCGCGGTCGCCGTCACAGATCACCCGATCATCGCCGACGAGGCGCTGCGCGGGCGGCGCGGCATGTACACCGGGGCCAACATCGACGACACCCACTTGCGCGGCGTCGACGTCGAGCGGGACATCGCCGTCGGCCGGTGGGCCGACCTGCGCGAGGCCACCGCCGGCGAGGCGTGCGTCAACTGCGGTCACGGGCTGGAGGTGGAGCGCGGTATCGAGGTCGGCCACATCTTCAAGCTCGGCTACAAGTTCAGCGACACCATCGGGATCAGCGTGTCCGGCCCGGACGGCAAGCCGGTCCGGCCGATCATGGGCTCCTACGGCATCGGCGTGGAGCGGGCGATGGCCACGGCCGTCGAGGTCCATCACGACGCCAAGGGCATCGTGTGGCCGGCCGCGATCGCGCCGTTCGAGGTCGTGGTGGTCATCGCCCAGCAGGACGACACCGCCGTCGCTGCCGCGGGGGAGCAGGTATATCAGGCGCTGCTCGCGGCCGGCGTCGACGTCATCGTGGACGACCGGCAGGTCCGGGCCGGCGTCAAGTTCAGCGACGCCGAACTGGTCGGCATCCCGTTCCGGGTCACGGTGGGCAAGCGCGGCCTGGCCACCGGGACCGCGGAGCTGACCGATCGCGCCACCGGATCCACCGTCCAGATCCCGCTGGACGACGACCTGCCCAAGCACGTGCGGGAGGCCGTGGCGGGAGCGTGATATGACGCAGACCGTGAAGTGGCTGCCGAAGCCCGAGAAGCACGACTTCCAGGCGGCGGAGGACTACCTGTCGCTGATCATGCCGGTCAAGCGCGCGGCCGAGTACCGGAAAAAGCTCGCCGCCGCACGCAACGACATCACCCACCGCAAGGCCAAGGACATCCTGCGGGCCAGCCAGCTCGCCCTGCTCGGTGAGGACAACAAGCACGTCGCGTCCGACCTGCGCAAGGCCGCGTCCGGCGC
Source organism: Streptosporangiaceae bacterium (assembly GCA_035483035.1). Taxonomy (GTDB): domain Bacteria; phylum Actinomycetota; class Actinomycetes; order Streptosporangiales; family Streptosporangiaceae; genus JAJYUU01. The sequence goes on from DATHQE010000362.1 coordinate 1,575, forward strand.
GGCCCTGTCGCCGATCCTGCTGCTGCGCGGCGACGAGCAGCACCCGCTCATCGTCGCCGACGGCTACCACCGGGTCTGCGCCAGCTACTGGATCGACGAGAACACCGACATTCCCTGCATTCTGGTATCTACGACGCCTGCCGGTCGCGGGCCTGCCCGTCCTTAGCCTGCCCGTCCTTAGCGTGCCTGTCCTTAAGCCTGCCTGTCCTTAGCCTGACAGCGCAGCGCCCGGAGCACGTCGTCGCGGCCCTCGAGCAGCAGCCGGCGCAGCGCGGCCGGCGGGTCGGCGGCCGCGATGTACTCGTCGGTCAGCCGCACCGTCTCCTCCGAGATCGCGCACACCGTGTAGACGCCGCTCACGAAGTTCTGCGCCATCGCCGAGGACCAGTTCCGCCAC
>DATHQE010000363.1:0-1730 GCA_035483035.1 Streptosporangiaceae bacterium
CGGATCACCAAGCACGGCGGCTATGTGCTGTATCTGCGTCAGGAAGGGCGCGGCATCGGACTGTATGACAAACTCGACGCCTACGCGCTGCAAGATCGTGGTCTGGATACCTACGACGCGAATCTAGCGCTCGGTCACCAGGCCGACGAGCGCGACTACACCAGCGCGGCCCAGATGCTGCACGCGCTCGGCGCCGACCGCATCGCGCTGCTGAGCAACAACCCGGACAAGGGTACTCAGCTGGCCCGCCTGGGCATCACGATCGCCAGCCGAGTCCCCACCGCGCTGCACCTTACCGGGGCCAACGCCGCCTACCTGGCCACCAAGGCCCAGCGTGGCGGGCATGATCTGCTGTCGCGGAGTTTTGACCACGCTGGCAGGCTGCGCCGGCCCACCGGTCCGCTCGCCGGTCCCGCAGACCTGGGGCTCGAGGCCTGATGACAGACGTCCTCAATCATCCACCGCCTGCCGCCGTGCCAGCCGCCCCCGCAGCACGTACGACGGCGGCCACCCTGTTGACGGTGGTGTTCGAGCTCCCATTCCAGCCGCACCGCGGGTGGATCCCACTCCGGCGGGCGATGTCGGCCCGGCTACACAGATGGAGGCGCGATGCGTGCGATTCGCCCGGCGGATGAAAGCGCGGCGGATGAAAGCGCGGTGCAGGCAACTCGCCCGGTGGTTCAGGGTGCGATCCGGCGCGCGGCGATCCTGGGGGTGCTCTCCACAGCCGCTCTGCTCGGCGTCGTGTCCGTCGCCGCCAGTCTCGGCGTCGCTGGCTGGATCGCCGGGCTGGCCACCGGCTGGGCTGCGACGGCGCTGATCGTCATCGCCCGCCTGCGGAGCGATCAGCCGGAGATATTCCCGGCGGACTGGGTCACCCTGACCCGGGCGGTGTTGTGCGCCGGGGTTGCGGGCCTGGTCGCCGCCTCGTTGTCGCTGGGCCGGCCGGTGTCGAGCACAGCGCTGGTTACCCTTTCCGCCGTCGCGCTAGCGCTCGACGCGGTGGACGGGCAGGTGGCGCGCCGGACCGGCACCGCCACCTCACTGGGCAGCCGGATCGATGGCGAGGTCGACGCCTTCCTCATCCTGCTGCTCAGCATCGTCGTGTCGCAGGCGTATGGCAGCTGGGTGCTGGTCATCGGCGCCGCTCCCTACGCGCTGCTGCTGGCGGGCTGGCTGATCCCGTGGCTGGCCGCGCCGTTGCCGCCCCGGTACTGGCGCAAGGTCGTGGCCGCGGTCCAGGGCATCGTGCTCACCATCGCCGCATCCGGACTGGTCGACCGCCGCACCGGGATGATCGCGGTTGCCGCCGCGTTGCTGCTCCTGGCCGAGTCGTTCGGCCACGACGTGATCTGGCTGTACCGCACTGGCGCCGGCCCGCGCACTCGCCTGGCACTGCGGGTGGCCATTGGCGTGCTCGCGATCGCGCTCGTGTGGATTGACCTCCTTGCGCCCGACCGTGCCTGGCTGTTCACCCCCGCCGCCTTTGCCCGCATCCCCCTGGAGGGGCTGGTCCTGGTTGCTGTCGCGCTGGTGCTGCCCCCGTGGCCGCGACGGATCGTGGCCGCCGCCGCCGGAGTCCTGCTCGGCGTGCTCACCTTCGCCAAGATCCTCAACATAGCCTTCTACGAATTCGACGACCGCGCGTTCAACCCGGTGTTTGACTGGGGCAGCATCGCCTCGGCTCTGGGCGTGATCCGCGACTCGATCGGCCCCACGCTCACAAACGT
>DATHQE010000364.1:0-6608 GCA_035483035.1 Streptosporangiaceae bacterium
GGCGATCTGTACCAGCGGACGAAGGCGATGGAGTGCTACGTCGACGGCAATCCAGACGCGTGGCTCGCTGCCGACGGGTATGGTCCCTGGCTGGCTCAGCTGCGCGGGATGGGCGTCCGGGAGACAGTGCAGCTCGACGCGCGCGCGGCTGACGAACTCGGCTACGTGACGATTGCCGACGACTTCGCCTGGCATGAGCGCGGGGTGGCGGGGTTCGATCCGTCGGCCACCGCCGACGGACTGGAGTACGCGCTCAGGAACCCGAATCATGCTCGCTCGGAATTCATCTGGAACGCGGTGCTTGTCCCCGGCCGCCACCTTCTCGCGGGCGTCGTTGAGAAGTCTCACCGGGTGGAGTTCGCCGACGCCCGGCGCGAGTACATGCTGTCGCCCATCGGGGCGGTAGCCAGGGACGCGGCGTGGCTTCCAGCCGCCGACGGAACGTTCCGTCGCCCGGCTGATATCGACATGGCCGAGCTGCCGCAGTCCTACGAGCGAGACGAGGTACTGGCGCAGGCGCTGGAGATGACGCGGCCGTTGCTCGAGGAAGCGGGCCGCCAGCTAGGGCTCCCGGCTGACTTCCTGCGCAAGCTGAGCAGGCATCCCGACCTCGTCGCGTCGATCGAGCAGGAGCTCAGAGCCCGCGACGATCGCCCGTGAAGCGCCGCTGGTCCGCATCGGCTTCTCGGTGTGGCGCGCGTTGGCGCATTGGGTATGCCAGTCCGGACGGACGGTAGCGCGGCCAAGAGGCGCTGGGGCGGGAGTACGCACGATGGCGGAGTCTGGCAGAAAGCATCGCGTGGTGATCGTGGGGGCGGGTTTCGCCGGCTTCAATGCCGCGCGGGAGCTCGTCCGGCTGGCGGGCGCCACGACCGAGATCGTGGTGATCAACTCAACGGATTATTTCCTGTACCTGCCCCTCATGCCGCAGGTCGCAGGCAGCCTGATCGAGCCGCGGCACATTATGACGTCGTTGTCGCGCCGGCTGCGGCGAACCCGATACATCCTGGGCACGGTGCAGCACGTGGACCCGGCGCGCAAGCTGGTGAGCTGGGCCAGCCCGGAGGGCGGATCCGGCGAATGCGGCTACGACCGGCTGATCCTGACCGCGGGCAGCGTGAACAAGCTGCTGCCGATCCCCGGGGTGGCCGAGTACGCGCACGGGTTCCGCAGCATCGCCGAGGCCAGCTATCTGCGCGACCACATCACCCGCCAGCTCGAGCTGGCCCAGGCCGCTACCGATCCGGCCGAGCGTGCGGCCCGCTGCACGTTCGTGGTGGTCGGTGCTGGCTACACCGGAACCGAGGTCACTGCGCATGGCCAGCTGCTCACTGCCCGCCTGACCCGCCACATGCCGGGCCTGGCCGGGCAGCCGATCCGGTGGCTGCTGCTGGACACCGCACCGCGGCTCCTGCCCGACCTCGATCCGCGGCTGTCCCGCACCGCGGACAGGGTACTGCGGCGGCGCGGTGTCGAGGTTCGCACTGGCCAGTCCGTCACCGGGGCCCTGACCGACTCGGTGCATCTGTCTACCGGCGAGAAGGTGCCGACCCGGTCACTGATCTGGTGCGTCGGCGTCCGGGCCGACCCGATGGTGGACGGCCTGCACCTGGAAACCAGCAGGGGACGGCTGGTGGTCGATGAGTACATGGCGGTGCCGGGAGCGGAGGATATCTACTCCTGCGGCGACTGCGCTGCGGTGCCTGACCTGACCCGCCCCGGCCAGGTCTGCGGCATGACGGCCCAGCACGCTCAGCGGCAGGGCCGTCAGGTCGCCAGGAATGTCGCAGCCTCACTCGGCGCCGGCACCGCCGCCCCGTATCAGCACCGCGACCTGGGCTTCCTGGTCGACCTGGGCGGGCTCGCGGCCGCGGTGAATCCGCTGCACATTCCGCTCTCCGGGCCGCCAGCCGCCGCCATTACCCGCGGCTACCACCTGTGGAGCATGTCAGGAAACCGGATGCGAGTGCTGACCGACTGGATGCTGAACGCCGTGACGCCTGCCGAAATCACTTCCTTCGGACTGATCAGCGCCGAGTCCGTCCCCCTCGACACCGAGCACCCGACCGCCTGACGCAATCGATCAGGCACACGTCCGGCAAGGAAGGATGGCGATCCAATGCCAGCAGTTCGCGCGCGCCGTGTGTACGAACAGGCTGCGCAGTCCGATGGCAGCCGCGTCCTGGTGGACCGGCTCTGGCCTCGCGGCCTGTCTAAGGACAAGGCTCACCTGGACGAGTGGCTCAAGGCGGTGGCGCCGTCAGACGAGCTGCGCCGCTGGTACGGCCACCAGCCTGGCAAGTTCGCTGAGTTCAAGCGGCGCTACGAGGCCGAGCTGAAAGACCCCGAACGGGCCGATGCGCTGCGTCACCTGCGTGAAGAAGCCAGGTCCGGGCCGGTGACGTTGCTGACCGCCAGCAAGGATCTCGAGCACAGTGAAGCCGCAGTCCTCGCACAGTTGCTACGTTCTCCGCAGGGCACGCCGCACTAGCGCCTGCCCGGAGGGGGCTGCCAGGTGGACCTGCCGTGACGATGCCGGCTACGCCAAGTTCCGCGCTCGGGCGTGAGTCGGCGGAATTGCGGACGCGCCGCCTGGCTGCGGCGCGCCGGCGGGCGACCGCCTTGCTTGCGGCCGCGACGGTCCTGTTCGTGGTCGTGACGGTGGTCGGGGCCCACGGGACTGCCCTTGGTTACGTACAGGCAGGCGCCGAGGCGGCGATGGTCGGAGGCGTGGCGGACTGGTTCGCAGTGACGGCTTTGTTCCGCCGGCCCCTGGGTCTGCCGATACCGCACACCGCGTTGCTCGTCGAGCGCAAGGACCAGTTCGCGGCCACTCTCGGCCAGTTTGTGCAAGAGAACTTCCTCAATGCCGATGTCCTTGCCGAGCGGATGCGCTCCGCCCAGCTCGTTTCGCGCCTGGCTGCCTGGCTGGCCGACGATGCTAACGCTGCTGGCTTCGCAGGTCACGCCGCGGATCTGGTAGTCACGCTGGCCGAGGCGCTCGGGGATGAAGATGCCCAGCGGTTGCTCACCGCCGAACTGACCAGGGCGGCCGCAGGCGTCGAGGTGGCACCGCTGGCTGGGCGGGCCTTGCGGCTCATCATCGCGGGAGGCCACAGCGCCGGGCTGTTCACTGCCATCGCGGCCGGCGCCGATCGCTACGTCGTTGATCATTACGTGGAGCTTCGCGACTTGTTCGAGGCCGAGTCGCCTCGGTGGGTGCCCGAGGCGGTTTACCGGCGGGTGTTCGACCGCCTGTACGAGCGCCTGCGTCATCGGCTGGCGGCAATGGCGGCCGATCCGGGCGACGAGGCCCGGCGTCAGTTCGACGACTGGATCGCTAGCCTTCCCGACCGGCTCGAGACATCGCCGGAGCTGCGCGAGCGCGGGGAGCGGGTCAAGTGCGACGTCCTGGCTAGTGCTGAGCTACGGGACTGGTCCTCCTCGCTGTGGAGCCAGGCCAAGGACGCGCTGCGCTCCCAGGCCGCTGACCCGGCGTCTGAGCTGCGCCGCGGCCTCGTCGACGCGCTGGCGGCAGCCGGACGTCGCCTCGCATCAGACCGGCGACTCCAGGAGAGCCTCCTGCGTATCGTCGAGTCTGGAGTCCGGGCACTCGCCGATCAGTTCCACGACGAGCTCGCTGGCCTTGTCACTGGAACCATTCAGCGGTGGGACGCGACACAGACCTCAAGCCAGCTGGAGCTGCTGCTAGGGCGCGATCTGCAGTACATCCGCATTAACGGCACCGTGGTGGGAGCTGCCGTCGGCCTAGCCCTGCACGCCATCGCCGTAGGCCTGGCCTGACCACCGCTGAGGTTATCGGCGTGAGCTGCGTTAGCCAGCTGCGGAACCTACGCGGTCCGGCAGGACGCACACTCGTCCTGCACTGAAGCCAGCTGAGCCGATCCCGAACGCTGCGTTGAAACGGTCCAGGTTGACTAGCGTCAGCAGCGCAGTGATCTCGACGATTTGCTTGTCGCTGAAGTGCTCCTTCATCCGGGCGAACACTTGGTCGGTGACGTCGACCGGCGTGCGCATCACGGCGACCGTATAGTCCAGCGCGGCTTTCTCGGGATCGGTGAACAAATCGCTGGACTGGTAGCGCGGTAGAGCGAGCAGCTCGTCGTCAGACAGCCCGGAGTTGCGGCATATCTGGGAGCCGAGGTCAACGCAGAACTCGCAGCCGATCATCTGCGCGCCTTTCAGCTCGACAAGGTTCCTGATCCGCTCGCTGACGCTCTTGCCCCTGCGGATCGCCTGGTTGAACCTGCCCATGCCCGTCATCATCTTCGGCTGGTGCGCCCAGATCTCGATAGGCTCGATCCCGTTGCCGCTCTGCGGTTCGCGGCCAGTGAGCTTCCTCATCGCCCGTGGGCCGAAGGCGTAGACGAGCTTCACCATCGGGCCGGCTTGTGACTTGGGGACACCCTCGATACGTGCCATCAGGCACACCTCCTGTTCCACCTAGCTGACGTACATACCCTGGTGACCTGACCCCGGGCAGCCGGCAGATGTGACGGTGACGGACTGGCCTCCTCGGTCGGAGGAGCACTGGTGGCGGACCTACGCATCGGCACGTGGCGGATCAGCAACGGTGGTTCCGGTGGCCTGAAGGCGCTCGTAGACGAGCCGCACGGCCATCGAGCCTTCCCCGATGGCGGTCGCGGCTCGCTTGACGGAGCCGCTGCGGACGTCGCCGACGGCAAATATTCCCGGCCTGCTGGTCTCCAGGAACAGCGGGATCTGGGTGGGGTCGTCGAGTTCTGCCTGCGGAATGTTGCTGCCGGTCAGCAGGAATCCGTGATCGTCCGCAGCGAGCTGCCCACCCAGCCACTTGGTGCTGGGCTGGGCGCCGATGAACACGAACAGGCCCCGGACCGCCAGTGTCGACGTCTTGCCCTGGCTATCAACCAGCTCTAGCCCGTCGAGCTGGTCTTGGCCGAGGAGGGCAGTGACCTCGGTGCGGGGCGTAACGGTGACGCGCGGGTCGCGATCGATCTGGTCGATGAGATAACGCGACATGGACGTCGCCAGCGTCTCGCCCCGGATGATGACGTGGACGCGGGCACTTCTGCGGCTCAGGAACAGCGCGGCCTGCCCGGCGGAATTGCCACCGCCCACGATGGCGACCGGTCCGCTGCTGCAAGCCTGGGCCTCCATCTGAGTGGCTGCGTAATACACCCCAACGCCTTCGAAGTCAGCCAGCCGGTCCAGCGGGAGCCGGTTATAGCGAGCCCCGGTCGCGATGATGATCGACTTCGCGATGACCACGTCGCCGTCGTCGAAGCTCACCTGGTGCACACCTGAGCCGGATGATAGTGAGGCTGCCTTGGCTGCCAGCTTGAAGCGGACCCCGAACTTCTGCGCCTGCAGGGCCGCCCGCGCCGACAGCTCCTCCCCAGAAAGGCCCGCGGGGAAGCCCAGCAGGTTTTCGATTCGCGATGATGTGCCCGCCTGACCGCCGAGCGCGGTGTCCTCGGCCAGCATCGTCGCCATGCCTTCGGACGCGCCGTAGACGGCGGCCGCCAGGCCGCCAGGACCGCCGCCGACGACGAGCAGCTCCCACAAGCCGGGCAGGCTGGTGTCGTCCTGGCCGGACAGGCCGAGCGCGTCGAGCAGTTCGCGCCTGCCGGGATTGCGAAGCAGCGGCCCGCCTGGCACGACGACGATCGGCAAGTCGCTCACCGGCACGTCCAGCTTCCGGAGCATAGCCTCGGCTTCTGGCGATCCCTCCAGCTCCAGCCATCTGGACACCAGCCGGTTGCGCGCCAGGACCTCCAGCAGCCGCCGGGTGCCGGGATCGAAACGGGACCCGACGAGGGTCAGACCGGCGCCCAGGCCCGTCAGAATCGAGTGCCGAAGCAGGAACGTGCGCATGATCAGCTCGCTGAGGCCCGGCTCCTGGGCCATGATCACCCGGGTCTGGGCGGCCGACACGCGGAGCACTCGCCCGGCCGTAGTCGTTACCGCGCTCAGATAGGCCCGCTGGCCGGTCAGCAGCCCGATCTCGCCCATGAACTGTGCCCGGCCGTATGTCGCGATCACCTTCTCGCCAGGACGGCTATGGCCCTCAACTATCTGCACCTGGCCGTCGAGCACCACAATCAGGTCATAGGTGAGGTCGCCATCCGCGAACAGCACATCTCCGGCGGCGACATCATGCTCGCTGCCGTATCTGTGCAGTACCTCGAGTTGTGCCGGGTCCAGAACGGGGTTGCGCCCCGCCTGCACCTGCGTCGAATCGCCTTGCCTCATCGAAGCCGGCCACCTCCTGCCTACCGCCGAGGGAAGTGCAGTCAACAAAACGGATACCCAGCGCAGCCCCCCGGGTCTCCCGGCGGGGTAGTAATCCGGTCTCACCGGCCAAGCGATGAGGAGAACAGCAGTGGCCGCTCCGTACTCACAGCTTCCCAACAAGCTGGTCAAGGCCGCCAACGGCATCGATTATGCGTATCGGGAGGCAGGTAACGGCGCGGTGCCGCTGGTCCTGCTTCAGCATTTCCGCGGAAACCTGGACAACTGGGATCCTGCCCTGGTCGATGCGCTGGCGTCGACACGGCGGGTTGTGACCTTCGATAACGTCGGCGTCGGCGGCTCAACCGGGGCGA
>DATHQE010000365.1:0-2443 GCA_035483035.1 Streptosporangiaceae bacterium
GCGTCCTCGATGCCGTTGCGCGTCTCGTTGGTGAACTTGCAGAAGTTGACCTTCCACGCGTGCGAGGCACCCGCGAGCATCTTGATGTTCGCGCCGGCGCAGAAAATCTTGTCTCGGGCGCTGGTTAGCACGACCACTCGAACCTCTGGATGCTCAAATCGCAGTCGCTGCACGGCGTCATAAAGCTCGATGTCCACGCCGAGGTCATAGGAGTTCAGCTTCAGCTCATACCCCGGCACCAGTCCGCCGTCCTCGTCGACCGCCAGGGCCAGCGTGGCCACCTGCCCGGCGACGGCGAGCTCCCAGTGCCGGTACCGCGCCGGGTCCACCCGGAAATCGACGCGCGCCTGCTCGCTCATCACCGTCATGCCGCCAGTCTATGCTCTACAGTAGATTACGTCTACGTCACACTGGCGTAGCATATCGACGCGAAACCGGGAGGGCGATGGCCGTCCCAGCCAGGCCAGCTACGCAGGTAGCCGCCGTTCTGTCCCGCAGGCATGCGGCCGGCTCGTCGAGCGCGCGCGGCCTGCTCTTCACGATCCTCGGCGAGTACGTCCTGCCTGACGGCGGCGCGGCCTGGACCTCGGCGATCATCGCGACGATGAGCCGCCTCGGCGTGGAAGAGAAGGCCACCCGGCAGGCGCTCATGCGCACCGCTGCCGACGGCTGGCTCACGCCGGAGCGGCTGGGACGGCGGACCAGGTGGCGGCTCACGCCAAGCGCAGACCGGCTGCTGACGGAAGGCACCGAGCGCATCTACGGCTTCGGCGCGCATCGCGACGGCTGGGACGGCACGTGGCTCCTGGTGCTGGCGCGCACGCCCGAGGCGGAACGGCCGGCCAGGCACGTCCTGCGCAGCCGCCTGACCTGGGCCGGGTTTGGCAGCCCGGCGCCCGGCGTCTGGATCAGCACGCACGCGGGGCGGCTTGGCGAGGTCGAGGCCGCGCTCGCGGAAGCGGGCCTATCCGGCGAAGCGCAGATCTTCCGCGCCGCGCATGCGGATGGCCAGCTGCCAGTGCTGGTGGGCCAGGCCTGGGACCTGGACGCCGTCTCGCAGCTGTACGACGAGTTCATCGCGGCCTTTGCGACGGCCAGCCCGGCCGATCCGCTCGTGGCCACGATCGGGCTTGTGCATGCCTGGCGGCGATTCCCCTGGACTGATCCCGACCTGCCCACTGAACTGTTGCCGCCGCACTGGCGGCGGCCGCGGGCGGCTGCTGTCTTCCAGCGCCGGCACGGACAGTGGTCACCCGCGGCGCTCACCGCCTGGCAGCAACTCGGCGCGCAAGACAGCAGCACCTGACGCTCGCTGCCGGCTCCTGCCAAGCACGGCCGGCCGGTTAGCTGCGCTCTAGTGCCGCGAGGCCTAGCAGGTCGACGCAGTTCACCTGGTCGCGCTGGACGACGACCATGAGCACGGCGGTGCAGACCCGGCAGCGCACCACGGTGCCGGGCGCGCGGAGGTAGACGACAGTCTCGGCCACTGGCCCGGTCGCGCCGCACGTCCCGCACGTGCCGACTGCGTCGGTCATCTCCGTGCCGAAGATCTCGTGCAGCAGGCCGCCGATCGCGTTGCCGTCCAGCGTGTCCATCAGGTGCCTCCCACTCCCCCGTAGCGCTCCGTCTTGACCCGGTCAGCCGGGTAGCCGAGGCCGACCAGCCCAGCGGCAACGCTCTCCACGAACGCCGTCGGCCCGCACACGTAGGCGATCGGATGCTGACTGCCCGGCCAGGCGACCTCGCGCAGCAGCGCATCGGTGACGCGGCCCGCGTGACCAGTCCACCCCGGCGGCTGCTGCCGGGTCAGCGTGTAGATCACCTCGGCGCCATCGTGCAGCGCATCGAGCTCGCTGCGGTAGATCACATCCGGTAGTGACCTGGCCGAGTACAGTAGCCGGGCCGGCGTCGCGCTGCCGATCTGTGCCCGGTGCCGAAGTATCGACCTGAACGGCACGACGCCCGAACCGCCTGCCAGCAGCAGCAGCGGGCTGTCGTCCTCGTGCCAGGGCCAGACGAAGTAGCCGCCGATCGGGCCGCGAATCTCGATCTCGTCGCCCGCCCTGAGCTCCTCAGTGAGGTACGGCGAAACCTCCCCGTCCGGCAACTGCTCGACCGTGATCGCGACCGGCTCACCTGGGGCGGATGCGATGGAGTACGAGCGCTCGGCGACGTAGCCGTCGTCGGCTGTCAGGCGGACGTCCAGGTGTTGTCCGGCCTGGTGGCCAGCCCAGTCAGGCACCTCGAGCTCGATCGTGCGGACCGACGCGGTTTCGTCGGTCACCCTTTGGACAGTGGCGTCCTGCCAGGTCAGTCGCCCGCGTACCGCTGTTCCCGCCACGGGTCTCCGTAGTTGTTGTAGCCGTAGCGCTCCCAGAAGCCAGGCTCATCGGCCGCCAGGAGCTCGAGGCCGCGCACCCACTTCGCGCTCTTCCAGAAGTAC
>DATHQE010000366.1:0-6972 GCA_035483035.1 Streptosporangiaceae bacterium
CAGCCACGACAGCGCCGCCGACGCCGACCCGAGCGCGTCCGCGGCACTAGCCGGCGCGGTGGCCTGGCACATCCGGCGCCTCCAGGAGTCAGTCGCAAATGCGGGTAAGCGTTTCGAATCTATGTACGATTCTAGCCCGCAGCACTGACATTTCGACGCCCTGCCACACCGCCCAGCCCCCGGCAGGTGGCAACAAACGGCGCGAGACGGACGGCTGCACCACGCAGTGGGACACAGCGACTCCCCGCTAGCTTGACGGCATCGCGGCGGCACCGCATGGGCATTCGCTACCTCATCGCGGCTTCGTACTGTTCCACCACGCTCGCGGGGATACGCCCCCGGTCACTGATCGCGATGCCCTGCGCCTTGGCCCACGCTCGGATATCGCCGCTGCGCTCACGAGCCGACGATGGACGGGCCGCCCGGCGCCTCGAGCCGCGCCCCGCTCGCCGGGCATGCTCTACGAACGGCGCCAGCCCGGTCCGGAGTGCCTTGGCGTTCTTCTTGCTCAGGTCGATCTCGTACTCGGCGCCGCCGACCCCGAACCGCAGCGTTTCGTCCGCCGGGCCACCGTCAAGATCATCTTCTAGCGCGACCGCAATCTTCGTTGCCATCCCAACCTCCACGACTGCGCTGAGCTCCCCACAGCACCGTACCGAGCAATTGCCTTAGCGCCGCGACCGCAACGCCGCCGCGACCGCAACACCGCGGCTACCGCAACACCGCGGCGACCGCCGCCACCCCATGACTCCAGCAACGATGCTGCCACCCGCATCGCCGCACCGGCCGCGCGATGAGGTCATCGTGAACGCGACGCGCGCTGCAGGCGGCCAGATTCCAGCAACGCGCGCGCCCTTGCCTCCCGCACTTCGGCCGACAGTGTGTCAATGTCATACGCGCCGTAGTAGCGCTTCCCGTTGATAAAGAAGGTCGGCGTGCCGGAGACGCCGCTGAGGTCAGCAGAGTCCACGTCGGCGGCGATCTTGGCGTCACCGGCGCCCGAACGTAGGTCGCGCCGAAACCGGCCCGTATCCAGGCCGACGCCAGCAGCGTAGTTGACCAGGTCCTTGGCCGTCAGCGCGCCCTGATGGTCGAGCAACTGGTCATGCATCTCCCAGAACTTACCCTGCTGAGCCGCCGACTCCGAGCCCTCGGCCGCGAGCATCGCGTGCGGGTGCACGTCAGTGAGCGGCAGATGCCGCCAGACGTAGCGGAGATCGCCGTAATCGGCCAGCAGCGCCCGGATCACCGCCTCGGCCTGGCCGCAGTACGGGCATTCGAAGTCGCCGTACTCGACGAGCGTCACCGGTGCCTTATCCGGGCCGCGAATATGATCGCGCTCGGCATCGACCGGCACCGCTAGGTCGATGATGCTGTCGGCGGTGCCGAGCAACGCTCGCAACCGCAGCTGCTTCGGCAGCTTCGCGGTGAGCCGGAAGACGAGCCAGGCCAGGAGCGAGGCACAGGCGGCCGCCGACAGGACGCCGACCTTAGCCTCGGCGAGCTGAGTGCCCCGGAAGGCCAGCGAGGCGATCAGCAGCGACACGATGAACCCGATGCCGGCGACGACTCCGGCGCCGGTGACCGCTGCCCAGCCGATCGGCGGGCGGATGTGGCCCCGGCTCAGCCTGGTCAGCAACCACGCGGCGCCGACCGTGCCGACGGGCTTGCCGACGACATAGCCGACCAGGATGCCGAGCGTGACCGGCGAGGTGTAGGCGCGGGCCAGGAAGCCGCCATTGATGGTGATGCCAGCGTTCGCCAGAGCGAACAGCGGGACGATCAGGTAGCTGGTCCAGGGATGGAAGAGTAGCTGCAGCCGGTCGTTGGGCGAGATCGCCGTCCTGACGCTCTCCCTGGCCTCGGCTGCAAGCTCGGGCGTCGGCTGCTCGCGGAAGAGCCGGAAGGTCTCCGAAGCCTGCTCCAGGTCGGTCCTCGCGGCCGGGTAGGCCAGCGCGAGCAGGCCCATCGCCAGCCCGACCACGACGGGGTCGACGCCAGATTTGAAGAACGCGATCCAGGCCACGAGGCCGAGCAGGAAGTAGGCCGGCCCGTTCCGGAATCCGCGCCAGCGGGCAACGACCACCACGCCGAGCATCGCGAGGCCGATGACCAGCGCAGTGACGTCGACACGGCTGCTGTACACCAGTGCGATCACGATGATGCCGGCGACGTCATCGACGATCGCGAATGTCAGCAGATAGGTTCGCACCCGGTCGGGAACGCCGCGGCCGACCAGGGCCAGCAGGCCGAGTGCGAACGCGGTGTCAGTGGACATAGCCGTGCCCCAGCCGGACGCCGACGGGCGGCCGGAGTTGATGGCGAGGTAGATAAGGATCGGTACGACTATCCCGCCAAGCGCCACCACCACCGGCAGCGCCAGCCGTCGTCGGTCGCGCAGCTCGCCCATGTCGAACTCGCGGCGGGCCTCAAGGCCAGCGACCAGGAAGAAGAACGACATCAGCCCGGAGTTCACCCAGCCTTGCAGGCTGTCGGCCAGGCTGGCTTCGCCGAGCCGTATCGACAGTTCGGTGCCCCATACCGCTGCATATCCCGACGAGTCGATGTTGGCCCAGGCCAGTGCCGCCACTGTGGCCGCAAGCAACACAGCCGAGCTGCCGGTCTCGGTGCGAAGGAACCGCCGCAGCGGCGTTTCGAAGCTCCGCCCCCACGCCGTACGCAGCGAGAACGGCGACGTAGCTGAGCCGGACCCGGTCATCCAAGGATTCTCTCCCGGCCGCGGCGGGCAGTCACGCCCGGCCGCACGCAGCCAGGTGCCGGCAATGTCCTCCGCACTGATGACATACATGGACGATAGTTACACTGCTCGCCAATACCCACATAGCGTCAGGGCAGCGGAGATGCTGTCAGCACGGGATGATCACGTATCCACGGCGTGAGGATCTCCGCTGGCGTGGCGCAACGATTGTCGCGTTGCACTTTTCCCGGCCGTCGGGCGCGGGCAAGCTGGCAGAGAGTCCCGCTTGGATGCGCATGAGGGGTGATCATGAGCTGTACGCACCAGCCAGCGTGTCCGCCAGCTAGCGCACCGGACTGCGAGGCCGCCATCGTCGTGGCGTCCCACCCGGAGCAAGGCTGGAGCCTGCTTTGTAACGGCGTGGTCGTCTTCGAAGACACCGGCGACTTGCTGCCTGACGGCCGGGTCATCGCGCCACACCGGGCCGAGGCTGATCATGAGCTGCTGTCTCTGTGCGGCCCTGGGCGCTAGGAGGGCGTTGTGGCGCCAGCCTGGACAGCTGGCGGGCAGTCATGGGGGCGGTACTGCTGACCTGGCCCGCAGCTTGCATGCCGGCCAGCTGGATGTCGAGGAACCGGCGCCACGCGTCGGGAGCGACCTCGCCGACGCCTTCCACGAGGCCGCGCATGGCCCAGATGAGCGCTGTGACATCGCCGCCGGTGACGGCAGGGTTGATTGTTCCGATCGCCGCAGCGCGTGCGGTCAGTTCGTCGATCGCGGCGCGCATCCGTCGCGCGGTGGCAGGCTCGGTCGGCCGCTGGAGTAGCAGGCTGGCGTAGCGCGCGTGGTCCGCGAATGACTGGCCGAGTGCGCGCAGCAGTTCCTCGAGACCGTGCCCGTCAGTGCGCGCTAGCGCCCGGTCGACGGCCGCCAGAATCTCCTCGAGGGCTAGCCGAAGCAGTTCGTCGATCAGCGCATCCTTGCTCGCGAATCGGCGGTAGACCGTGCCGACGCCCACGCCGGCCCGCGCGGCGATCTCTTCCATGCTGGCGTCAGCGCCTGACTCCCCGAGGACGTCCCGCGCCGCATCGAGGATGCGGTGATAGTTCCGCACGGCGTCGCGACGTGCGGCTGGCGGGCGGCGCGACGCTGTGCCCCTGGGTGACGCGCGAGTGCTCACGTCGCTGCCCTGGCCGGTTCAGTCCCGCGGCACACCGCCAGATCCGTCACTCGGTGGTGCCTCCCGCGAGGGAACCGCCGGCGAGCGAACCGCCGGCGAGCGAACCGCCGGCGAGCGAACCGCCGGCGAGAGAACCGCCGGCGGCCGTGGCCACCTCCGCGTGCCCCAGCGCGTCAGCAGCCCGCCGGACGCCGCGGGCGGACGGTATCAGCACGCCGGCCAGCGCAGCCAGCACGAGGCCGGCCGCCATCACGGCGAATCCGGTCGTGTAGCCGGACTCCCTGGGCAGCCCGGAAGGCTCGAGCTGAGAGGTGACGATGCTGGCCATGACCGCGGCCCCAATACTGCCGCCGATCGTGCGGATATTCGCGTTCATGCCACTGGCGACCCCCGTCTGCCCGGCCGGCACCGCGGCCACAATCAGCGCTGACATCGCGGAGAACGCGAGCCCGAACCCGACGCCCATGATGGCGCTGGACAAGAAGATCTCCCATTCGTGCGCGTGCGCGAACGCCAGAATCGCCAGGGACACGGCCCCGATCAGGCACCCGGCCATCACAAGCACCTTGCCCCCGAGCTTTCGGGTCAGCCGTCCGGCGAAGATGCCCACCGCGAACATCGTGACCGCCGAGGGCAGCAACATCAGTCCAGAACGGGTGATGCTTGCGCCAAAGCCATAGCCGGCCTGGGTTGGCGTTTGCACGAACTCGGGCAAGAAAGCGAACGTCGCGTACATGCCCACCCCGATCAGCAGCGCGACCAGGTTGTTCGTCCACACGGCGGTTCGCCGCATCATCTTCATGTCGATCACCGGCGTGGCCGCCCGTAGCTCGGCGATTACCCAGCCCGCCGCCAGCACCACAGCCCCGGCCAGCAGCCCGATCGCGCGGCTAGAGCCCCAGCCCCACTCCGGTGCCTCGCTGAGCGCGACCAGCAGTGCCACCAGCCACGCAGACAGCAGCAATGCCGGAAGCCAGCTGATCCGGCCTGGAGCCCGGACCGGTGACTCGGGAACAACCAAGATCGCGGACACCGCGGCAATGACCGTGAGAATCATCGGCAGCCAGAACAGCCAGTGGTAGCCCAGCACGTCGACGATAGGACCAGCCAGGACGATGCCCAGGCCAGCGCCGACGGCGGTGAGCGCGGCGATCGATCCCACCGCGCCTGCGACCCGCTGAGCCGGAAACTCGTCGCGGATGATCCCGAACGCGACGGGCAGCATGCCGCCTGCGATCCCCTGGATTACGCGCGCCACGATCAGGACGCCAATCGAGGGCGCCACCGCCGCCAGCAACGAGCCGATTGCCAGGGCGACGAGCGTCGCGACGAAAACCCGCTTCTTGCCGATCATGTCGCCGAGCCGCCCCAGGATCGGTGTCATGATCGACGCCGACAGGAGATAGGCAGTCAGCACCCACGTCGCGGCGCCTTGCGTCGTATGCAACTCGTGTTGCACCGTCGTCAACACCGGAATCACCAGCGACTGCAGTAGCGCGAACGCCGCGACGCCAGCCGACAGCACCGCGAAGGTCACCTGATGATGCGCACGCGCGCTCTCCGCGGCCATGCCACGTCCTCCCGAAACGGAACGATAATTCCGGAACGACCGTAGCATAACCGGAATCAGGATTCCGATGCTGGCAGCGATCGCCGGGATGCGGCCG
Source organism: Streptosporangiaceae bacterium (assembly GCA_035483035.1). Classification (GTDB taxonomy): domain Bacteria; phylum Actinomycetota; class Actinomycetes; order Streptosporangiales; family Streptosporangiaceae; genus JAJYUU01. The sequence continues at coordinate 5,546 of DATHQE010000366.1, forward strand.
CGCCCGGCGCGCGGGGTCGCGGCTGAAGCCGACATCAGAGACACAGTCTGTCGGTACTCGGACAAGTCCGGACTACTGGCACCAGGTCGACTGAGAAGGCTGTCGCCCGCCGGGAAGGCTGGGATTGATGCCGGCGTTATCGAGGAAGCCTGTTATCGAGGAAGCCTGTTACGGCGCTGCGGCCCGCTGGGTAGCGCAGCGCCGACCCGGACCGGAGGTGATGGTGACCGTGACGCTGCCCTACGACTCCGCGGCGAAGTTCCAGGACTATGCGCGCCCGGAGATGCTCGTCAGCACCTCGTGGCTGGCCGAGCACCTGAGCGATCCCGGACTGGTCGTCGCCGAGTCCGACGAGGATGTCCTGTTGTACGAAACTGGCCATATCCCCGGCGCGGTGAAGCTTGACTGGCATACGGAACTGAACAACCCGGTCACCCGTGACTACGTCGACGGGGCGGGCTTCGCCCGGCTCATGTCCGACAAGGGCATCAGCCGGGACACGACGCTCGTCCTGTACGGCGACCGGAATAACTGGTGGGCGGCCTACGCCCTCTGGGTGTGCACACTGTTCGGCCACCCTGACCTGCGCCTGCTCGACGGCGGCCGGGCCAAGTGGATCGCTGAGGGGCGCGACCTGACGACCGTGGCGACACTGCGGTCCCGTACCGACTACCCGGTCATCGAGCGCGACGACAACACGGTCCGCGCGTTCCGCGACCAGGTCCTGGCCCATCTGGGCCAGCCGCTCATCGATGTGCGCTCGCCTGGCGAGTACACCGGCGAACTGCTGCACATGCCCGACTATCCGCAGGAAGGCGCGCTGCGCGGCGGGCACATCCCGGGCGCCAAAAGCGTTCCCTGGTCCCGCGCCGCCGCTGACGACGCCACCTTCCGGACGCGCAAGGAGCTTGAGGCGATCTACGCCGGTGACGCCGGGCTGCGGCCGGACGACGATGTGGTGGTCTACTGCCGGATCGGTGAGCGGTCCAGCCATACCTGGTTCGTCCTGCACCACCTGCTGGGCTATCCGACGGTGCGGAACTACGACGGGTCGTGGACCGAATGGGGGAACTCGGTCAGGACGCCGATCCGCCGTGGGGAGGAGCCGTGACAGCTGGCCCCGGCACCATGACCCCCCGGCTACAGGAGATCGCTGACGATTTCGGCGCCCTTCCGGACAGTGACCGCCTCCAGCTGCTGCTCGAGTTCGGCCAGGACCTGCCGCCCCTGCCAGCCCGCTACGCGGAGCACCCTGATCTGCTGGAGCCGGTGCCGGAGTGCCAGTCACCCCTTTTCCTGGCGGTCGAGGTAGCGGACGACGGCACAGTGCACTTGTACTTCGACGCCCCGCCAGAAGCACCGACGACTCGCGGTTTCGCGGGCATTCTCTACGCCGGGCTGGACGGCCTCGGCGCGGACGAGATCCT
>DATHQE010000367.1:0-15601 GCA_035483035.1 Streptosporangiaceae bacterium
ATCGCCGAATGCCTGGTGGTCAGCGAGAGCGCGGTGGCCAAGCACATCAACAGCATCTTCACCAAGCTGGACCTGTCCCCGACCGAAGGCGACCATCGGCGGGTCCTGGCAGTGCTGCGGTTCCTGGAAGGCGCGGGCGCCACCGAGCGGAGCTGATTTGATTGTCTGCCGTGTCGTCTCGGCCCGGCTTCGCGAAAGAGGCGCCAGTCTGGGGACCGCACCGGCCTCGTCGGAGTCGGCCGCCGGGCTTGCCGGATAGCGCTGACACACCACGGGACAGCGAAAGAAACGCCCCACTAGCACGAGCATTCGCAGCTAGGGGGGCGTTTTTCGCAGGTGGTGGCAGGTGCAAGGTTCGAACTTGCGTAGGCTGAGCCGACGGTTTTACAGACCGCTCCCTTTGGCCACTCGGGCAACCTGCCGTGCGCCGTCCCGGAGAACGGGCACTGTGAAGGATAGCGGAACCAGCCCGCTACTTCACCATCGCGGTTACTACGGGAGGCTGTCTCGGCGATAGCCTGATGCCCGTGGCAGCCGAATCATCTTTTGACATCGTCTCGAAGATCAATCACCAGGAAGTCGATAACGCTCTGAACCAGACCGTCAAGGAAGTCGGCACCAGGTTCGACTTTCGCGGCGTCGGCGCCTCGATCGCCTGGTCCGGTAAGGAAGCGGTCGAAATCAAGGCCAACAGCGAGGAACGCGCCAACGCGGTGCTTGACCTCTTCAAGGACAAGCTGATCAAGCGTTCGGTCTCGCTCAAGGTCCTGGAGGCCGACGAGCCCAAGCTCTCCGGCAAGGAGTACCGGCTCCATGTCGGGCTCAAGGAGGGCATCTCCCAGGACGACGCCCGGAAGATCTCCAAGATCATCCGGGATGAAGGGCCCAAGGGCGTGAAGGCCCAGGTCCAGGGCGACGAGTTGCGCGTGTCCGCCAAGAAGAAGGACGAGCTACAGCAGGTACAAGCTCTCCTCCGCGGCAAAGAACTGGAAATAGCTGTGCAATTCGTGAATTATCGGTAAAGCGGCGCCGAGAGCCACCCTCATAGAGATGGGAGCCGTCGCCTAGGCGATGGCTGCTTCCGCCGTGTCGTGTGGCGGGGCGACACTGCGCCGAACCGGAATGTCCTGATCGAACTGGATAAGGCCGGACCGGAAGGCCATCATCAGAGCCTGAGCGCGGTTTGTGGCACCCAGCTTCTCGTACAACCGCGACACATAGGTCTTGGCGGTCGACGGGCTGATATACATCCGGACCGCGATCGCCGGGATTGACAATCCGCTGTGCAGCAATTCGAGAACCTCTGACTCGCGGCCGCTCAGCGCCAGCCGCGTTCGCTCGGTCTGACGGCGGGAGACTGCGCGCGCTAGCCCGGCTGCCGTGAACGATGACGGGGCCACGGATGCGTGCCGGAGGGCCGAGAGCAGTTCCTGTAGCGGCGCGGTCTTGGACACGAACGCTGAGGCCCCGACTTCGAGCGCCCTGAAGAGCGCATCATCCTGATCCCTGGACGCCAGGATGACGATGCCGAGGTCGCGGTAGCGATCCCGGAGCTCCCTCGCGAGCTGCAGACCGTCGCCGTCCGCCAGCGTGACGTCGACGATCACCACGTCTGGCTCCAACGCCGCAGCCGCATGCTGCGCCTCGCCAGCGAGCCCGCACTCGGCCACGATCTCCATGTCCGGCTGCTGCGCTACAAGCTCGCGGAAACCATAGCGAGTCAGCGTGTGACCGTCCACGACCATAAGGCGAATCGCCATGTCGCATCCCCACCCTTTGAACTGAGATCCGACATGCCCCCCAAGGCCTCGGATGTACTGGCCTAATGACGCCCAACGAGCGCCGCCGGTTTACATCCCGACTGGGCGGTTTCCCCGCTTCCATGCCACCTGGACCGCCTCAGGCGCCCTAAGGCATCCGCCCCGGCGCCGCAATTACGGGATGCCGATGTTGACGTGGAACAGCGCGTGCGCGATCTGCAGGATGCCCGGTCCGATGACCACCACCATCAGCGCTGGAAACAAGCACGTGATCAGCGGGAACATGATCTTCACGGGGACCTTCTGTGCCTGCTCCTCGGCACGCTGACGGCGCCGGATGCGCATCTCAGCGGCCTGCTCACGGAGCACCTTCGCGATCGGAATGCCAAGCTCGCCGGCCTGGACGAGCGCGGCCACGAACACGCGGAGTTCGGGCACAGTGGTCCGGGAGAGCATGGCGCGCAGCGCATCGCTCCGGGCTTGGCCGATCTGGATCTCCTGCAGTGCGCGGGTGAACTCGCCAGCCAGCGGGCCTGTCGTGTTCTGCGCGACCTGCGCCAGGGCGGCGTCGAAACCCAGGCCTGCCTCCATGCACACAGTGAGCATGTCCAGCGAGTCAGGAAGCGCGCGCTGGATCTGCTTCTGCCGCCGAAGCCCGGCGTTGTACAGCAGCAAGTCGGGCAGGTAGAACCCCGCAACCCCGCCAGCCAGCAGGCCGATGAAGGCCAGACCAATGCTGTGCGAGATCGCTAGACCGTAGGCGGCGCCGACCACGCAGAGGGCAAGCAGGCCAAGCCCTTTCGCGGCCAGGATGCGGTCCGGCGTCCAGCTCGCTGGGTTGCCAGCCACGTCGAGGCGACGCTGCAGCACGGCTGCGATCCCCGACGGCGACAACCGTCGACCGAGCAAGCGCAGCCAACTCGGCGGCGCACCGTCAGTGCGACGAGCGCCCGCGCGATCTCGCGCGGCATGGGAATATCCGTCCTCGATGACGGCCAGGGCGCGCGCAGCACCGCGCAGCGGACGGGCAGGCGCCGCTGAGATCACCAAGAGCGCCAGGGCAACGGCTAGCGCCCCGACAGCCGTCCCCAGCAGCAGGCTGCCGCTCATCTCAGACCTCGACCTTGATCAGGGCGCGCATCCAGAACGCGCCAACCACCACCAGGACAGCGGCGCCGCAGAACATGGTCAATCCCAGCGGTGTTGTGTACAGCAGCCGCATGTAGGACCTGCTGCTATAGAACAGCCAGCCGCCCAGTAGAAGCGGCAGTGCGACGAGGATGTAAGCCGACAGCCGTCCCTCTGCGCTCAGCGACTTGACGTGCCGCCGGAGGAAAGCGCGCTCGCGCATGGTCGCGATAGTGTTACGCAGCACCTCGGCCAGATTGCCGCCGACAGAGCGCTGGATCCGGATCGCCATTACCGACCAGCGCATGTCAGGAGAATCCATCCGCGTTGCGACGCCGTCCAAGGCGTCGGCCAGGTCGGCGCCGATGCGCGCCTCACCAAGCGCCCGGGCGAACTCACCTGCGCTCGGCTGGCTACCCTCGCGCACGACTGCGTCGATCGCCTGCGCGAGCGAAAACCCCGACTGCAAGGAGCTGGCGACCAATTGCAGCACGTCCGGCAGCTGGTCGCCGAAGGCCGAACGACGTCGGCCAATCCGGACACTCAGCAGCAGCCGCATTGCCAGCCAGCCGGCTACCAGGCCCGCCGGGACGCCGATGAAGAAGGTGCCTGCCAAGATCGTCAAGCCGGCTGCTAGCACGAAGCTGACGCAAGCACCGAGGACGAGGAATTCGGCCGGCTTGATGGTCAGGCCCGCTAGGTCAAGGCGCTCGGCGAGCGTCCGGTCTGCCCCCCGGGCCTGCAGCGCCCGTTCGGCGAGCCCGACCGCAGCACCGGCCACCTTGCTCTGGCTCTCCGCTTCGGTCGGCTTGCTGGCCGTGTGCCCCGGGCCGTACTGCCCTAGCTGCCCCGCGAGTCGCCTGCCGCGTCGCCCCGAGATCGACACACCGGAAGCGACCATGACAATCACCGCGAACGCCACCAGGAGCGCAGCGACAGATCCCAGCAGGGGCGTGGAAAAGCGCCAGGCCGCCGACGGCGGAAGCGGCACAGTGGCGGCAGCGGACGGTGACCCGGTGGCGGCTGGCTGCGATGCTGCGGGCGACGGGGTGACAGCCGGGAACGCTGCGCCCAGCGCGGCGGCGGCGGCCGGGCCAGCTGCACGTCCGCCAGTGTGGGCGGCCAGGCGCAGCAACAATCGCTGATCGTCGTCGCTCTCAAAGCGCCACGTGACGACATCGGCTGGCAAGGACGACGTCGGAGCCGGGCCGGTCAGGTCCTCCGCATCCGACAGCACCACCACCCGGACCTGTGCCGTCGGCCCTAGCGCCAGGGTTGCCGACCGTGCGGCCGCCAGAGCGCCGGCGAGGCCGGTCGAGGCCAAGCCGGATCGCTGGGCCGATGTAATGGCGGCAGCCACCGGCTGCCGCCGCCTAGTGGGATGTATGAGCACTGTCCACGATTCGTTGAACGTGATCAGTCCGGCGCGCACATCGCTCGGCAGGGCGTTGAGGTAGGCAACAGCAGCGCTTTGCTCGGCAGCGGCCGCAGCGGCAGGGAACGACTGATTCACGTCCAGCAGGATCATGACAGCACGGGCCGGCTGGCCGGTACTTGACGCGGCGCGAGCCATGCCCGCGCCGAATACGATCGCGGCCAGGGCGGCCAGTGCGGCGGCTCCGCGCCCCGCCCTGATCACGTTCATCGGTCGTTATCCATGAATAGCGCGGCAGGTAGCCGGATGCCGCGGTCGGCGAGCGCCCGCCCGAACCTGGGCCGCAGCCCGGTGCTGCGCAGCGAGCCGAGGTAGCGGCCATTCTCGTCGACGCCGGCGTGGAAATCGAACAAGAAAATGTCCTGGAGGGTGATGACCTCACCCTCCATGCCCTCGACCTCGGTTATGTGGGTGATGCGCCGGGTGCCGTCCTTGAGCCGAGTCTGATGGACGATCAGCTGGATGGCAGACGCCATCTGCTCGCGGATGGCGCGTTGCGGGAGATTCATCTCCGCCATCAGCACCATGGTCTCTAGCCGGGCCAGCGAATCTCTGGGCGAGTTCGAGTGCACCGTGGTGATCGATCCGTCATGACCGGTATTCATCGCCTGGAGCATGTCCAGCGCGGCAGCGTCACGGACCTCGCCGATCACGATCCGGTCCGGCCGCATCCGCAGTGAGTTGCGGACCAGGTCCCGGATGGCGACCTGACCGCGGCCTTCGAGGTTGGCCGGGCGGGACTCCATCCGGACGACATGTTCCTGCCGGAGCTGGAGCTCTGCTGCGTCCTCGATGGTGACGATCCGCTCGTCACCGGGGATGAAGGATGACATCACGTTGAGCGTCGTGGTCTTCCCCGCGCCCGATCCGCCGCCGATGAGGACGTTAAGCCGACCGCGCACGCAGGCCCGAAGCAGCTCTGCAACCGGCGCCGTTATCGTGCCGAAACCGATCAGGTCGTCGACGCTGTACGGATCGGCGGCAAACTTCCTGATCGTCAGCAGCGAGCCGTCGAGTGCGACCGGGGATACCACTGCGTTGATCCGACTGCCGTCAGGCAGGCGGGCGTCGACCATTGGGCTGGCCTCGTCCACCCGGCGGCCAACCCGGGCCACGATCTTCTCGATCGTACGGCGCAGGTGGCTCTCGTCGGCGAAGGCCACCTCGGCTGGGTAGAGACGTCCGGCGCGCTCAATGTAGATCTGGTCGTGCCCATTCACCATGATCTCAGTGACTTCTGGGTCGCGCAGGTACGGCTCGAGCGGGCCGTGCCCCAGGATCTCGTCGGCAACCTCACGCGCGATCCGTGCACGGTCCGCCATCGTAAGCGGCGTCTCATCTCGCTGCAGGACGGTGCGCAAGGTCTCGATGACCTGCGCCTCTAGGTCTCGCTGCTCCAGGCGCGCGTCATAGAGCCGGGGTCCCAGGTCTTCCAGCAGCGCCTCATGCACGCTGCGCTTCACCGCCGCGAACGGGTCTGCGTGCTTACTTTGCCGCCTGGTCGCCGGACGCTGGTCCTGCGCGAGCGAGGTGGACGCAGACTGCTGAGCGAGTCGCTCGGCGAGGCTCATCGGCTCCGCCTTCCGACGACGCGCCGGCCCGCCGGCGCGCTAGACCGTGCCGACGGCGTGCCGGCTTGCAGCCGCTCCCGCGCGAACCGCGCGATGGCCTGGCTGACCGGGTGCGCCGGGTTATCAAGCACGATCGGAATGCCCTTATTGATCGATATTGGGACCTCGCGGCTGGAAGGCACCTGCGCGGCAATCGGGGTGCGCGCCACTGTTGTGACGTCCTCGGCCGTCAGGCCGACCTTTGCGTCCGAGCGGTTGAGCACGATGGACCGGATGTCGGCGGGATAGGACAGCATGTCGAAGGTGTCCAGTGTGACTCTCAAGTTCTTGAGCGCCGGTACATCCGGAGTGGTGAGCAGGACATGGTGGGCGCTCGCGTCCAACGCAACCAGCACGTGCTCGCTGAACTGCGCGGGCGTGTCGACCACCACGTAGTCGTACATCCCGCGTAGCACGGTCAGCAGTTCGCGGACTAGCTGCGACGATATCTTCTCGGCATCGCCCGGGGTCACCGGCGCAAGAAGCAAGTCCAGTCCCGGCCGGTACCGCGTGAGCAGCGACGCCGCACCCGTGGTGTCCACGTGCCCCGCCATCCGCACGGCCTCGATGATCGTGCGCGCTGGGTTGACCTGAACGCTGATCGCCACATCACCGAATGTCAGGTCGAGGTCAACAAGGCACACCCGGTGCTCGTCCTTTGCCAGCGCCACCGCAAGATTGATGGCCACTGTCGTCTTCCCACAGCCGCCCTTCGCAGCGAAGACGGTGACTATCCGGCCGTCCCGGCCTGACTCGGCGGCGGGGTCGGGCACCGAGCCGGCGAGCAAGCCCTGGGAGACTTCCAGCGAACGGCGGCACGCCGCCGCCAGTGCGGCCTGGTCACCAGACGGCACCACCTCGCGGATCCCGGCCCGCAGCGCTTCGGTCAGCATGCTCACGTCGACCTGCGACCGTACGAGGACCACGCCAGCAGCGGGTCGTACGGGTCGCAGTGCCTCGGCGAAACCTAGCGCCTCACCGCTCGGGACGTTGGGCCCGATCACCACGAGCAGTTCCGCCGGGTCGTCGTCCAGCAGCCGGGCGGCGTCGTGCAGGTTGTCGGCGTACCGCAAGGCCCCGTCAGGCGGCGTCTGCACGTCAGCCGCTACCGCATTGGGGCCACAGAAGATCGTCATACAGGCGCCTTATGGCTGGAAGACGGTGTCGGTTTTGGTTCCCGAGGCGCTGGTTACCAGCGCGAGGTACGGGGAACCGGCCTCACCGAGCTCGATCAGCCGCTCGGCGTTGGCCTGAGACACCGCCATCGTCAGGTAGATCGTCGATGGGCTGGACGCGGTCGCGGTCGAACTAGAAGCCGGGTCGGCGGCCACCGCGGTTGAGGATGGCGCTGTCGCGGTTCCCTCGCCGACCGCCAGCACGAGTACTTTCGGCAGCACCAGCCGGGTATGCAGCGGACCCGACCGCGCTGAGCTCACGCCGCCCGAGCAGGCACCCGTCGCCGCTTGCCCGTCGACAAAGGTGTTGAAGACAGCGACCTGCGACCCGGGCGTGATGTAGTTGGCGACTGCCTGCTGCACGCAGAATTGCAGCGTGACCGCGACCATGCCGGACGGAATCGGCAACGCCGCGGCCGTCTGCACGGAGGTGCCGAGCATCTGGCTCAGCAGCATCTGACCGGACGCCAGACCGCCCGTCAGAACCAGGCCGGCCGTAGCCGCCGGGATCGACCGGACCGCGTCGGCCGGCACCGACGAAGCCGGGAACTGCTGGCTCACCAGGAGACCCTCTCTCAGCGCCAGCCCGGCAGTAGTTCCAGGCGGGATCTGTCCCTTGGCCACGTAGGCGGTCACCGCGCGCATCCCGGCCAGCGCCCGCTGGTCGGCTTGGTGCGCGTAGCTGAGCACGCCTACGGCGCCGAGCACCGCCAGCACTAGGGCTAGGGCTACGGTCAAAATGCGGCGGGTCATTCATTCCTCAATTCAGGTTCTCAGCCGGTCAGCTTCACGACGTTGGCCCCAAGTGGGGTGCCGCCCGGGTCGCCGATGGACGGGATCAGCCCATGGGTGAAGTAACCGTCGATACAGAACTTGTTGCCTTTGCAGTTGTTGGCCGAGTTCAGCCAGTCATTCTGGTGAAAACTGCCGGTGATGTGGTAGCCGGTGATGACGAATGCGGCAAAGCCAAGGAGCGTGTACGTAGCGCCACTACCTGGCCCGGTGACGGTGGTGTAGATGGGCAGGTACACGACGGTCTTGTTGAGCCAGTCGTTGTAGATCGCCGTCTGGCAGTCCCGTGAGGCGCTGGCGCCGGTTGAGCCGCCGTAGGTCCCGCTGCTGGAGATGTACACCGAGCAGTTCCCTGAGTCGGTGGTCCAGCCGAAGTTCCCTGGGGCATCTGCGCCAGAGGCGTTGTCCTCCGGGCAGCCTCCAGTCGTAGCGTTAGGGCTGCCGTGTTCGTACAGGATGTGGTCGTCCGACGAGGTCGGTGCTGAGTCTGGCGGGTACGGTGGCGGCTCCGCGAACATCGCGCCGTTGTTGGTATAGGCGTACCAAGAGCACGCCGAGACGGTGTACGCGATCGTGTCCGCTGAACTCGGCGGGCCCCACTCTGCTTGCGCGCACGCCTTCACGTTGGTGCCGTCGTAGGTCGAGCTGCCGGCCAGGGTCTGACCGAACACCGGTGGCAGCAGCGTCGACCCGTTCGCCAACTTAGTGGAGGTCAGCACGTCGACATAGTTCACTCCGTTCGTCGGATCTGCCGGGCAATTTGTCAGCCCGGTGCCGACGACAGCGGAGCAGTTGCCCAGTCCGTCCGAGCCGCACACCGCCATTACCCCTGCCGTGTGCTGTGTGAGGGCGGACGCGTTCGAGTTCGCGTACGTGAGAGCGGTGCTCATCGCGCCCGCCGACGCGCAGCTGCCGAGCGCGCACTGCCTGGCCACGGCGAGCGCGCCGGCGTCTGCGCCGTTCTGCAGCTCGGCACGGTTCTGATAGATCTGCCCCACGTCGATCACGAGTGCGCCCGTGCCCAGCAGCACGCCACCGCCGATTAGCACCGCGACCAGTACCCCGATAACGCCGCTGTCGTCCGAGCGGCGGAGACGCTGCAGCGGCCACCCTAGGTTTCGCATGGCATGACTCCCTCGGCGGTCAGGGTCTTCGTCGAGCCGAACAGAGAACCGATCGGGGTGATGAAAGCGAACCTGTAGGTGACCTTGACGACCGCGTCGTCGCCAGCTTGCGCCGACCCGGCCGGGCAGCCGGTCACACCTAGCGAGTCAGGCAACTCGGTGACCGTCACCGCGCTGAGCCCGATGGCGGCGGCCTGTGCCCGGGCCTGGTACGTCGACTGACCGAGCGCGAGGGCCCGAGCCCCCTCGCGCGCCGCCTGCGTCAGGGTGATCTGCGCATTGATCGCTCGGCCAAAGTCGATCATGCCGAACACGATCAGCAGGAGCAACGGCAGCAGCAGCGCGAACTCGATCGCGGCTGCGCCGCGGTCAGAGGTCGTGCTGCCACGCCGCGCAGGCTTCGCCAACGTCGTGCCTTCCTGCTAAACCCGGGCCCCGGGCAGTTGCGCACCGTCGTGAATGCCGGCTCACATACCGTTGCTGACAGTCGAGAAAGCGTCGGCGACCTTGGTGCCGAGGGTTGCCACGATGCCGATGATCACAGCGGCGATCAGGGCCACGAGCAACCCGTACTCGACGGCCGTCGCGCCGCGATCGGCCCGCAGCGAGGTGGCCACGAAGTTCTGTAGTGAGACGAAGCGCTTGAGCATAGGACCTCTCCTTGTGCAGATGGGGCCCTACCTGCAGTGATGTCCAGCCGGGGCCCGGGTACCGCAGTGTGACACGCAGGCGACCCGGTGCCGGCGCAGGTGGCCGACAGATCGGCCGGCCGGCGTACAGTTCTGCCTGATCGGACGACATGTCCTCCGTTCGGCTGACATAGGGTCAACCGGTCCGCAGCAAAGTTGCGTCGTGCGTAAGGTGAGGCCACTTCTCGACTGGAGGCTGGCGCACGATGAACCTGGGCTGGACCATCGCGGGCGCGGTCGTCGGCCTGCTCGCTGGCGCGGCACTGCGCGGCGCGGTGGTCCGCCTGTCGGTGCCGTCGGGGGAACCTGCCCGGACCGCCTGCCCGTGCTGCGGCGTTCCGCTACCTCGCGTCATTGCGGTCCGGTGTGCGGGCTGCGACTCCCGTCTCGGGCCGTTCCCGCTCCTTGAGCTCGCTAGCGCGGCCGCAGTCGGCGCCCTCGCCGGGCGCTTCGCCGGTACGCCGGAAGTTGCGGCGTTCTGTGTGCTCGGCGCTGTCGGAATTGCGCTGGCCGCCATCGATCTGCGCGTGCAGCGACTACCCGACCGGCTCACACTGCCTGCCTACCCGGCCGTACTGGTTCTGCTAGCCGCGGCCGCGCTCCTTGGCCATCATGGCTGGCCGCTGACCCGTGCCGTCTTGGGCGGGTTTGCGCTGGGCGGTGCTTACCTGCTGCTTGCCCTGATCCGGCCAGGGGGCATCGGCGGTGGCGATATCAAGGTCGCCGGGCTGGCCGGGCTCGCGCTCGGCTGGCTCAGCTGGCGTGCGGTGATCGACGGAGCGGCGCTCGGCTTCGTGCTCGCCGGAATGGCCGGGCTGGTCCTGCTTGCGGCCAAGCGGGTCACCCTGCGCAGCCATATCAGCTTCGGGCCATTCCTTATTGGTGGCGCGCTGCTGGCAATGCTGGCAGCCGGACCAGGACCCGGCACATGACCGCGACGGCCGACCAGCGGGTCGCGCTGGCGACCGCGGGGAGCCCGGTGCGTGCCGCTCTCGGGCGCAATGCCTGGCTGTTGGCGTGGCTAGCGTTCCTGCCGTTGGCCATCTTCCGGGCCGGGATTCTGTCGGAGGCCGACACGTTCTGGGAGATCCGAGTTGGCCTGCTGACGATCGCGCAGCGTGCGATCCCGGCCGTCGACACTTTCACCTGGACGGTCCGTGGCAAGCCGTACTTCCTGAACTCGTGGGCATTCAACGTACTGCTGGCCGCCGGCTACCGGCTGGGCGGGCTGCCGGGTGTGGCTGTGCTGTGTGCGCTGATCACGCTGGGCATCGTTGCGCTGGCGCTGACGCTCGCCCGGTCGCTCGGCGCGTCGGCGGCCGCGGCGGGCGTGGCGTTCTTCCTGGCGGCGCCGCTGCTGGCCGGCTGGCTGTCGGCCCGGCCGCAACTGGCGGATTACGCCGCCGTGCTTGTGCTCGCCATGCTTCTGCGCCGGATCGAACAAGGCCACAGCCGCTGGGGAGCGGTCGCGCTAGCCGGCCTGCTGGCCGTGGTGTGGGTCAACCTGCACGCGTCCGCGCTCCTCGCGATCGCCATGGCGGGCGCCAGCGCGGTGATCCTGCTGGTCCGCCGCGCTGCGAGCTGGCGTTACGCCGCCGCGGCGGCTAGCGCCGCAGCCGCGGGCTGCCTGCTGAACCCTTACGGGATCGGCGTGCTGCACCAGGCCAGCCAGGTCCAGGCCGACTCCACGCAGCTGATCACCGAATGGATGCCCGTCGACTGGGCCAGCCCAGCACAAGATCTCACGCTCGCCGTCGGCCTGGGTGCACTGATCATCGCCTGGCGCCGACGAGAGGCGGTCCTCACGGCTGCACTCGCCGTCGGACTGGCCGGCTCGCTGGCAGCGGTCCGGTTCCTGCCGTTCGTCATGATCCTGGCGATTCCGATGCTGGCGGCGTTCGCCTCGAACCCGCCGGACGCCATCCGGCAGTACCTGGCCAGCCGGCAGGTCATGTTTCGCCGGTGCGGTGCCCTCGGGCTGGTGGCTCTCATGGCGCTCGCCGCGCCCAGCCTGACCCACATCGGGCGTCCGGCGCCTGCCATCTACCCTGTCGCGGTGGTGGCCGCCATCCCGCACGGATGCCGGCTCTTGACGACCGACCTCATTGGCGGATACGTGATCCTGGCACGGCCTGACGTCCCGGTCTCCCTAGACACCCGGAACAATCTCTACGGCCCACGGCTGCTGCTCGCCGAGGAGCGGGTGCTGCACGGCGCCGGAGACCTGTCCCGCGGACTGGCCGGCGCGGGCTGCGTCATCGTGCCGCCAAGCTACGGCCTGGCCCGTAGACTGCGGCACGACTTGCAGTGGCAGGCCCGAGCGGCCGAGCCAGCTGGGATCTTGTTTGCCCGCCGCTGACGGTCTCGTGGACTGCGCGATCTGATCAGCTCTGCGCCGGGACGATGTGCCACAGACCGCCGTTTAGGTTGACGTTGTTGCCGTGGTCCTGGCCGGGGCCGGAATCACCGATGTAGGTGTACAGCGGGTGGCCGTCGTAGGTCTCCTGCGTGCTCCCGTCAGCGCGGGTGATCGTCGCGAGCGTCCCGGTAACCCCGGCCCCGGCCTTCAGCGGCCCGGGTACCGGCGGCCAGTACTGCGCGCACGAGCCGTTGCAGACCGACTTGCTACTGGTGTCCGGCGCGAACGAGTAGAGGGTGCGCCCGGCAGCGTTCGTCAGCACGGTCGCACCGCCGATCGAGGCTGTTCGCAGTCCGGCGCCAGTCGACGAGGCCGAGCTCGACGCCCCGCTCCCGCCGGCGCCAGCCAGGGCGCCACCAAGCAAACCCAGAGCCACGATCGAGACAACCGCGGCGCCGAGCGCCGCCTGCATCCCACTGAGCCCGGCGGGCAGCCAGCTAGGGCCGTGCCAGCCAGGCCCGTGAGCAGCCGCGCTGTGCACCCCGCCGGGTGCGGTATCCCCCACACCACCAACGCCGCCCTGGCGAGCGGCGGCCGCAGCCATCGCCTCGGCAGACCGGTCGTCGGCCGCCAACGCTGCCGGGCTGGGCGTCGCCGCGAGGAAGGCGAGCACGGCGAACGCCAGCACCTCGATGATGCCGGCCACGATGCCAGCGGTCGTCCGCACCTCGCGAAAGCCGAATAGCCCGAACTGCACGCTCAGCAGATACCCGCCGAGCGTGCTGAGGGCGAATCCGGCTCCCAGCGCGGCCACCAGCCTGCTGCCGGTGAACAGTAGGAGCCCGCCGAGGGCGAAGGCCGCGATGACCTGGAGCAGAAAAAGCCAGCCAATTGTTGGGATAGTCCGGTATCCGGTCAGGTACAAGTCCAAGTGGGTGGCGGCGGTCGCGATCAGCAGTCCTGCCCCGGTCACCCGCAGCAGGAGCCGTGACGCCGCACCGGGCCTTCGCTCTGCGCTCATGCCATTTATCACGACCGGGCCGCGCCCAAGGTTCAGCGGCCGCGCCAATGGTTCAGCAGCTTCGCCAAGGGTTCAGCAGCCGTACCAAGGGTTCATGAGGGCATTACGCGGGGCGGGCAGCGCCGGGCCTGCCGGACGTGCTGGGATAAGACGTGGCAGCCAGCAAAGGAGATGGGACATGCCGGACGTTCCGCCGCTTCGCGAGCGCAAGGCCTGGCAGGCGCTCGAGCGCCACTATGCCGAGGTCAGCGACCGTCACCTGCGCGAGCTGTTCCAGGAAGACCCCGGCCGCGGTGAGCGCCTGACCGCCGAGGCCGAGGGCATCTACCTGGACTACTCCAAGAACCGCGTCACCGACGAGACCATGCGGCTGCTCGTCGACCTGGCCGAGGAGTCGGCCGTGCCAGCGCGGCGCGACGCCATGTTCCGCGGTGAGCACATTAACGTCTCGGAGGACCGCGCGGTCCTGCACGTGGCGCTGCGCATGCCGGCCACCGCGTCGCTGATCGTTGACGGGGTCGACGTCGTCCGCGAGGTCCATGACGTCCTCGGAAGGATGAGCGCGTTCGCGGACCGCGTCCGGTCCGGCGACTGGACCGGCTACACCGGCAAGCCCATCCGGAACGTGGTGAACGTCGGCATCGGCGGATCCGACCTCGGCCCGGTGATGGCGTACGAGGCCCTTCGCTACTACTCCGACCGAAACCTGACGTTCCGCTTCGTGTCCAACGTCGACTCCACCGACTTCGTCGAGGCGACGAAGGACCTGCACGCTGACGAGACGCTGTTCATCATCTCGTCCAAGACGTTCAGCACCCTGGAAACGCTGACGAACGCCACCTCGGCCCGCGACTGGGTCGTCGGCGAGCTGGGCAGCGAGGCCGCCGTCGCCAAGCACTTCGTCGCGGTGTCAACGAACGCGGAGAAGGTGGCGGCCTTCGGCATCGACACGCAGAACATGTTCGGCTTCTGGGACTGGGTCGGCGGCCGCTACTCGATGGACTCGGCCATCGGCCTGTCCACCATGATCGCGATCGGCCCCGGCAACTTCGAGGAGATGCTGGCCGGCTTCCACGCGATGGACGAGCACTTCCGCACCGCGCCGCTGGCGCGGAATCTCCCCGTCCTCATGGGCCTGCTGTGCGTCTGGTACTCCGACTTCTTCCACGCCGAGACCGTCGGTGTCATGCCCTACGACCAGTACCTCAAGCGGTTCCCCGCCTACCTGCAGCAGCTCACCATGGAGTCCAACGGCAAAAGCGTGACGCTCACCGGGCGCCCGGTCGACTATCCGACCGGCCAGGTGTTCTGGGGCGAGCCAGGCACGAACGGCCAGCACAGCTTTTACCAATTGATTCATCAGGGAACGAGGTTGATCCCCGTCGATCTCATTGGCTTCGGCAGGTCGCTCAACCCGCTTCGCGACCATCACGACCTGCTGTCGGCCAATGTGTTCGCTCAGGCCCAGGCGCTGGCGTTCGGCAAGACCGAGGAGCAGGTCCGCGCCGAGGGCACGCCCGAGCACGTCGTCCCGCACCGGGTCATGCCTGGCAACCGGCCGACTAACGTGCTGCTCACCGATGTGCTGACGCCGCGCCTGCTCGGCTCACTGGTCGCGCTGTACGAGCACAGCGTGTTTACGCAGGGCGCGATCTGGCAGATTGATTCCTTCGACCAGTGGGGTGTCGAGCTCGGCAAGGCGCTCGCCAGCCAGATCGCGCCTGAACTTGAAACCGCCGACGAGCCCGCGTTGCGGCACG
Source organism: Streptosporangiaceae bacterium (assembly GCA_035483035.1). Lineage (GTDB taxonomy): Bacteria > Actinomycetota > Actinomycetes > Streptosporangiales > Streptosporangiaceae > JAJYUU01. Next base: position 14,854 of record DATHQE010000367.1, read on the forward strand.
ATTCGTCGACCAATGCCCTGATCCGCCGCTACCGGACACTGAAGGCCGGCTCATAACGGCCCCGTTCCCGGTCAAAGAAGATTGGAAGGCTAACCGCGATGCCAACAGACAAGCCGATGCAACTCGGCATGATCGGGCTCGGCCGGATGGGTGCGAACCTGGTACGCCGCCTGATGCGCGACGGCCACCACTGCGTCGCCTACGACCGCACCGCCAGTGTGGTTAACCAGCTGGCGGCCGAAGGCGCGGAGGGCGCGACCAATCTCGCCGATTTCGTTGCCAAGCTCGAGCAGCCGCGGGCCATCTGGATCATGGTTCCCGCCGCCGTCGTCCAGGCGACGCTGGACGGGCTCATGCCACTGCTGGCCGAGGGCGACATCGTCATCGACGGCGGCAACTCGTACTACCGTGACGACATCGAGCGCGCGAAGCAGCTGAAGTCCGCCGGCGTCCACTATGTCGACTGCGGCACGAGTGGCGGTGTGTGGGGACTGGAGCGCGGCTACTGCCTGATGATCGGCGGCGAGCAGGCGCCCGTCCAGCACCTCGACCCGATCTTTAAGACCATCGCGCCCGGCGAGGGCAGCGCAGAGCCGACGCCCGGCCGCAGCCTCCCAGCCGCTGACGGTACAGGCAGCACCGCACCGCACGGCTACCTGCACTGCGGCCCGAACGGCGCCGGCCACTTCGTCAAGATGGTCCACAACGGCATCGAGTACGGCATGATGGCCGCGATCGGCGAAGGACT
>DATHQE010000368.1:0-2783 GCA_035483035.1 Streptosporangiaceae bacterium
ACGGGAACGCGCTCATCCTCGGCAGCGGTGCCACTGCCTGCTCGGCGCTTGCCGCGCTGCGGGAGATCGGCGCTTGGGACATCTCAGTCGCGGTGCGCTCGCGGCCGAGAGCCGAGCCGCTGCGCGCCGTCGCGGGTCGCCTCGGTCTGGAGGTCCGGCTGATCCAGCTCGGCGCGGTACCTAGTGCTGGTGCTGGGGCTGGTGCTGGCGCTGGGCTCGGGCGGGCACGCTGGCAGCTGCTGATCTCGACGATCCCGGCCGTCGGCGCGGCGACGGTGGCTAGCCAGATCAGGGCCGGCAAAGTGCAGGCTGACGCTGTCTTCGACGTCGTGTACGACCCCTGGCCGACCGCGCTAGCCGAGGCGGCCGGTGCCGCTGGACTGCACGTTATTTCTGGGTATGAGCTGCTTGTGCACCAGGCTGTCGGTCAGTTCGAGCTGATGACGGGCCGGCCGGCGCCGGTACCGGCGATGCGCGCGGCCGGCCTGGCCGAGCTTGCGCGCCGCCGGAATATTCTGGCTGGCTAGAGCGCTTGAGAGCAGCAGGAATTCCTGCGATGGCCGGGATGCGTTAGTCTTACAGACGACAATGCTCGGCACCGCGCGCCTGGCGCGCATCTGCCGGGCGTGCAAGCGGAGGACCACTCGGCCACCTCCCACCTGGCCAGCTAGCGCTGGCGGGTATCCGCGCCGGGCACCTCGTGAGAGGTTCCCCGGTGTTCAGGTCGCCCCAGGGCGGTTTGATCAGGCCGGACGCCGCAGTGCCGGAGCATGTGGGATGGCAGCGGTGTCGCGGGTATGTCCGCACTCAGGCGCGTCCTGAGCGCGGCGGCGGACCCGCGGTGGTGGCCCCGCAGGCACGATATGCGGGGCCTTTCGGCATTCTGTGGCCAGCTGCGATTGGCGGCCACGCTGTGCTCCAGGACTCCGCCCGATGTGCGCAGGGATGGTCTTTGCGCATAAGCACCGTGACACAGGAGGTCACATCAGCACCGAACCTCGTATCAACGAGCGCATCCGGGTACCCGAAGTCCGTCTTGTCGGCCCAGCCGGCGAGCAGGTCGGGATAGTCGCGATTAATGATGCGCTCCGGCTGGCCCAGGAGGCAGATCTCGACCTGGTCGAGGTTGCGCCCATGGCCCGGCCCCCTGTCTGCAAGCTGATGGACTACGGCAAGTTCAAGTACGAGTCCGCCTTGAAGGCCAGGGAGTCGCGCAAGAATCAGGCCCAGACGGTCATCAAGGAGATCAAGCTGCGGCCGAAGATCGACCCGCACGACTACGGCACCAAGAAGGGCCACGTCGAGCGGTTCCTCAAGCAGGGCGACAAGGTCAAGGTAACGATCATGTTCAGGGGACGTGAGCAGTCGAGGCCCGAACTCGGGTTCAAGCTGCTTCAGCGCCTGGCTGGCGACATTGAGGAGCTCGGCTTTGTCGAGTCGTCGCCGAAGCAGGACGGCCGGAACATGATCATGGTCCTCGGCCCGCACAAGCGCAAGACCGAGGCCCTGGCGGCCGCGAAGGCCGACCGGGCTAGCAGGTCGAGCGCACGCAACGCCGAGCACGCGGCTGCCACACAGGCCGCGGCGTCAGCTGAGGCCGAGACTGTCGAACCCGAGGCCGTCGAGCCCGAGGTCGCCAGCGCGGCGCCCGGCAGTCAGGCCACGCGCGCTAGTCAGGCCGCGCCAACCACTCAGGCCGCGCCAGCCAGTCAGGCCGCGCCCGCTAGTCAGCCTGATCCGGCTGCTCAGCCGGCCGCTCCGGCTGACCGGGCCGAGTCAGCGACCTCTGCCGCTCCGGCAACTGAGCCGGCCAGCGCGCCGAGTGCGGCGCCGAAGCCAGCGGCGGCCAGGCCTACTGCTGCGACGCCGAGCCCGGCTGCCACACAACGGCCGGCCTCCACGCCGCGACCGGCCTCCACGCCGCGACCGGCCTCTACACCGCGGCCGGCCGCTACGCCGCGGCCGACCGCCCCACGCGCCACCCCGGCGTCGGCCCCACGGCCGGGCCCGAACGGCACCGCGGCTCCCAAGCCGACGGCGCCGCGCGGGGCCGCGGCCAGGCCATCGGCGAGCAGCGCGCCCAAGCCAGGCCCGGCGCGCCGGGCAACTGACGGGCCCGTGCCCGCGCCTCGCGCGGTCGGGGCCGATAGGGGCGCGGCGAAGGAGTCGGGCGAGGCCGAGAGCTAGACGACAGGCTTTGGCGGGCGGGCTGGGCTGCCAGCACGTCCGCCGTCATCCGGGGGCCGCCGGTACCGGGCCCCAACCACAGCCCAGCGGTGCATGCCGCCGGGCAGACGAAACCGTGCCTCACGGCACGCCAGATTGACGTGCCCGCGGCCGTGCCGATGGCACGCGGGAGCTGTGCCGCTGCCTGGGCAACTGGGGCCAGCGGCACACAGGAATGGAGACACGGCGACATGCCGAAGATGAAGACGCACAGCGGTTCCAGCAAAAGGTTCCGGCTGACGGGCACCGGCAAGATCGTGCGCCGCCGTGCCAACCGCGCTCACTACCTTGAGCACAAGCCGAGCACGAAGACGCGGCGCCTGGCTGGCTACGTCGAGCTAGCGCCGGGTGACGCGAAGAAGATTAGAAAGTTGCTGGGTAAGTGACCCGGTCCGCACGCTAGGGAGAGTGTTGTAAATGGCACGCGTGAAGCGGGCGGTCAATGCCCATAAGAAGCGCCGGGTTGTACTCGAGCGCGCCAGCGGTTACCGGGGCCAGCGGTCCCGGCTGTACCGCAAGGCGAAGGAGCAGCAGCTCCACTCCATGACTTACGCCTA
>DATHQE010000369.1:0-6685 GCA_035483035.1 Streptosporangiaceae bacterium
CTGGATCGTGGTGTACCGGCAGTGCGCGTCCTTCTTGACGATGATCTCGACGACGGCCGAGTGCAGCGAGTCGGAGGAGTAGATCGGCGCGGTGCAGCCCTCGACGTAGTGCACGCTCGCGCCCTCGTCGACGATGATCAGAGTCCGCTCGAACTGGCCCATGTTCTCGGTGTTGATCCGGAAGTAGGCCTGCAGCGGGATATCGACCTTGACGCCCTTCGGCACGTAGATGAAGCTGCCGCCGGACCAGACCGCGGTGTTCAGGGCGGCGAACTTGTTGTCGCCGACCGGGATGATCGTGGCGAAGTACTCCTGGAACAGCTCCGGATGCTCGCGCAGTGCCGTATCGGTGTCCTGGAAGATGACGCCCTTCTCCTCAAGGTCCTCGCGGATCTTGTGGTAGACGACCTCCGACTCGTACTGCGCGGCCACCCCCGCGATCAGGCGCTGCTTCTCCGCCTCGGGGATGCCGAGCCTGTCGTAGGTGTTCTTGATGTCGGCGGGCAGCTCGTCCCAGTTGGCCGCCTGCTTCTCCGTCGACCGGACGAAGTACTTGATGTGGTCGAAATCGATACCGGACAGGTCAGAGCCCCAGCTCGGCATCGGCTTGCGGTCGAAGAGCTTGAGGCCCTTCAGCCGCAGGTCGAGCATCCACTCCGGCTCGTTTTTCTTCGCCGAGATGTCGCGGACCACGTCCTCGTTCAGGCCGCGGCGCGCCGATGCGCCGGCCACGTCCGAGTCGGACCAGCCGAACTTGTAGCGGTCCAGGCCATCGAGCTCTGGGTGGGCGATAGTGGTCATGCGGAGATTCCTCCGGCCTCGGTTGTTGCGCGGTTATGCACAAGAGCAGGTGACGTGACGTGCGTGGTGCAGATCCCGTCACCGTGAGCGATCGTGGCGAGGCGCTGCACGGGGGTGCCGAGCAGGCGGCCGAATGCCTCGGTCTCCGCCTCGCAAAGCTGCGGATACTCGGCGGCCACGTGGGCTACCGGGCAGTGGTGCTGACAGAGCTGTTCTCCCCCGCCGGCGGCGGCACCACCAGCAACGGGGCCACGGCCTGCCGAGGCGGCATAACCGTCGGCGGATAGCGCCGCCGCGAGCGCCTGGACCCGCTGGTCCGGGGCGGCAGCCTCGACGGCCGGCTGGTATCTGCGCTCCAGCTCAGCGATCTGCTGCCGGGCGAACTCGGCGACGGCGCCAGGCCCGGCCCGCTCGGCCAGGAAACGCAGGGCGCTCGTGGCCAGGTCGTCATAGGCGTGCTCAAAGGCACTGCGGCCGGCGTCGGTGATCGCAAACAGCCTGGCTGGCCTGCCGCGGCCGCGGCTGCCATAGGTCCTGGCGGTCCTGATCTCGACCATGCCGTCAGCCAGCAGGTTGTCCAGGTGACGACGGACGGCAGCCGACGTCAGGCCTAGCCGGGCCGACAGGCCGGCGGCCGTCACAGGCCCGTTCTCTAGAATGAGGCGAGCAATCCGGCCACGGGTACCCGACTCCGAGCCGCGTGGCCCGTCCTGAGACTGGGCAGCCCTGAGCCCGGCACCACCGGTGCTCAGCTCCTCATCTGCCAGTCCCACGTATTTCACAACATCATTGTGCCGTAATTAGTTCCGCGCCTGCAATCGGGTCGGCCCGTGGACTTCCTCACATGTGCCATCAGCCGGCATGTATCGATTTGTCCCGAACCCTGCGATGATGACGCCATGACCGAGATCGGGGTGACCGCCAGGCGGATGTGGACGCTGGTAGAACCGGTGCACGTCATCAGCTATTTCACTGCCGACTCCCGCGAGGCGTTTGAGCAGGCCGGCCTGCGCGGGTTCTGGCGCGGATACTTCGCCGGCCGGGCCGCGCCCATCGGCGTGACCGGGGCAGCCCCGGTAGTCGCCGCCTTCTTCTCGTTCGCGCCCACGATGGTCGCCAGGGCGGTGCCGGGCATCTGGGATCTGATCAGCCCGGCGGACGCGATCGCCGTCCGCCAGGCCGGCGCGGTCGCCGCGCTGCGCCGGCTCCTGGACGTGCCGGAGGGCGTCGCCGTGCCCGCGACGATCGCGGCCGCGGCTGACCGCCTCGCCGAGCGGACGACAGATCTCGCCTGGGCAGGGCGCACGCTGGGGGCGGCGAACGCGGCGCTCCCCGTTCCCTCCGAAACCTTCGCCCGGCTCTGGCACGCCGCCACGGTGCTGCGGGAGCATCGCGGTGACGGCCACATCGCTGCCCTGGTCGCCGCCAATCTCGATGCGCCGGAGGCGCTTGCCCTGCGTGCTGGCGTCGACCTGGCCGCGAACGGCGCGCGCAGCCACGTGTCTGCCGGCTGGGGTCGCGCCCAGATGCAGCCAGCCCGCGGCTGGACGGACGAGGAGTGGGACGCGGCCGTGGCCAGACTGGGCGGGCGCGGCCTGCTCCACCCGGACGGCATCGCGACGCCAGCGGGTACGGAGCTGCACCGGCACATCGAGCGCGCCACCGACGTCGCGGCCACGCGGCCGTGGGCGAGCCTGGTTGAGCGCGAGAGGGACGCGCTCGCCGACCTCCTGCTGCCCATCGCCAGGGCGTGCGCGACCGTGCTGCCGGTGCCGAACCCGATCGGCGTTCCGGCACCCACGGCCGGCTGAGTCCCCCAGCCCCGCGATCCCAGGGAGCCCGCCATGAGCACGCTTGAGCGGCCGGCGCTGACCGAGCTCGCCGATCCGGCCATCCTGCCTAACCCGTATCCGGTGCTCGCTGCCCTGCGGGAAGCCTCGCCGTTCGCCGAGTTTGACGGTGCCTTTGTCGTCGTCGGGCGGCACGCCGACTGCTCCGCCGTGCTGCGGCACCCGAACGCGAGCAGCGATCGGACTAAGTCCCTGCTGGCGCCCACGGTGCCGCGGCGTACCAGGCAGCGGCCGTCGTTCCTGTCGCTCGACCCGCCCGACCACACCCGGCTGCGGCGGCTGGTGTCCAAGGCCTTCACGCCGCGCGCCATCGCCCGACTGGAGCCGCGCATCCGTGAGCTCACCAGCGAGCTGCTGACGGCCGCCGGGGCGGCCGGCCAGATGGAGGTCGTCAGCCAGCTCGCGTACCCGCTGCCCGTACGGATCATCTCCGAGTTGCTCGGCGTCCCGGTCGACGACCACCCGCGCTTCGCCGGCTGGTCGGCCCGGCTGGCGCACTCGCTCCAGCCGGGGTTCGGCCTGGACTCGGCGGAGGCGCAGGCCAGAGCTGAGGCGGCCCAGGTGGCCAGCGACGAGTTCGCCGTCTATTTCGGCGAGCTGATCGCTATCCGGCGAGCACACCCGGCGGATGACCTGCTCTCGGAGATGATCGCCGCCGAAGATGACGGCGAGCGGCTGACCGAAGCCGAGCTGATCGCCACCTGCGTGCTGCTGCTCGTCGCCGGGCACGAGACCACCGTCGGCCTCATCTCGAACGGCATTCTCGCGCTCCTGCGCCATCCCGATCAGCTGGCGCTGCTGCGGGCCAACCCCGACCTGGCCGCCAGCGCGGTCGAGGAAACGCTGCGCTACGACGCGCCGGTGCAGATGACGGCCCGCGTCGCCCGCGGGGGGATGGAGGCGGGGCCCGTGGCCGCACGCGACGGCGCGCTGGTCCTGCTGCTGCTCGCCGCGGCCGGGCGCGACCCGGAGGCGTTCGCCGACGCGGACCGCTTCGACATACGGCGAGGCGCGACCGGGCATCTGGCGTTCGCCGCCGGCCCGCATTTCTGCCTGGGCGCACCGCTGGCCCGGCTGGAGGCCGCGATTGCGCTGGAATCCGTCGCCCGCCGGATGCGGGCGCCGCGACTCAACACCGGCAGCCTGGAGTACAAGCCCAACCTGAACCTGCGCGGACCGGACCGGCTGGTGGTCGAGTTCGCTAGCCTCAGCGCGGCCTAGCCGAGGAACCCGCGTAGCAGGGCCGCCGTGCCCTGCAAGTGCTCGGCTACCGCGGTCCTGGCGGCCTGCGCGTCGCCCTCGATGATCGCCTCGACAATCGCCGCGTGCTGCCCGGCCGTGTGGTCGATGTTGCGCTGCAGCACCGGGATCGCGTTGAGGAAGTCGTTGAGCCGCATCCGCGCGTCCGCGCAGGCGGCAGCCAGCAGGCTGGAGCCGGTGAGCTCGGCGATAGATAGGTGGAACAGTGTATCCAGGCGCCGGTACTCCTGCGGGCCGGCCGCGTTGACTTCCGCCAGCCGCGCCAGCAGGCTCGCCTGCGTACCATCCCCGTCCCCGGCCGCGCCGCACAGGCTGGCCAGGGCCTCGGCCGCGCCAGTTTCGACCGCCAGCCGGAAGGTGAGCGCGTCGGTCAGCTTGTCGCCGTCCCGGATCGCGAGCCGGCGCAGCTCGCCGGTATCGGGCGCCGGCCAGGTGTAGGTGACGAACGTGCCACCGAGCCGGCCGCGCCGCGAGCAGACGTATCCAGCCTCGTGCAGCTCGCGGATCGCCTCGCGCAGCGTGAGCCTGCTGATGCCGAGCTGCGCCGCGAGCTCGCGCTCTGCCGGGAAGCGCTCACCGGGCGCGACCATGCCGAGCTTGATGACGGTAAGCAGCCGCTCGACCGTCTCCTCGAACGCATTTCCCTGGCGCACGGGGCGCAGCACCCCGGTCAGGTCTACGCCCGACGTCGTCATCAACCCTCCGTCGCGCTGGACCACGTCGCCTCGAATAGCAGGCGCTGCGAACTCTAAGCCCGCCGCGGCCTGCCCGGCACGCGGTCCCCCCCGGCCCGCGTGCCGGAGTCTCATGTGGCACGAGTGTCGAATCTGGCCAGGGGTCTTGACAACTGCCCCAGCGTGCTGATGATTGGTCTGATAATAGACCATTTAAAACCTGCCTCGCCAGAGTCACTAACCGGCAGGTTAAATACCCGCATTTCGGTCGCAGGTCACGCACCCCCAAGGAGCACGTCGTGTCTGTCAATGAAACTGCCCTCAGCAGCGACGAAGAGGAGCTGCATCGCCTCGGCTACGCCCAAGAGCTGCGCCGCCGGATGTCGGGCTTCTCGAACTTCGCCGTCTCCTTCACGATCATCTCCATCCTGTCCGGCTGCCTGACGCTCTACGGCTACGGCATGAACACCGGCGGCCCGGCGATCATCGTCTGGGGCTGGCCGATCGTCGGCATCATGACGTTGTTCGTTGGCCTGTCGATGGCCGAAGTGTGCTCCAGCTTCCCGACGGCAGGCGGCCTGTACTACTGGTCGGCCAAGCTGGCCAAGAAGAACGGCGCCGCCTGGTCCTGGTTCACCGGCTGGTTCAACTTCCTTGGCCAGGTAGCAGTCACCGCAGGTATCGACTTCGGCGCCGCGTTCTTCATCAACGCCTTCCTGAGCCTGGAATGGGGCGTCAGCACCGCGCACTGGGTCACGATCCTGATTTTCGCCATCGTGCTGCTCGTGCACGGGATGCTGAACCAGTTCGGCATCAAGCTGGTCGCGCTGCTGAACGACATCAGCGTCTGGTGGCACATACTCGGCGTGCTGATCATCGTGGGCGTGCTGGCATTCGCACCGTCGCACCACCAGACGACGCACACCACGTTCACCTCGATCGTGAACAACACCGGCTGGCACAGCACGTTCTATGTGCTCCTGCTCGGCCTGCTACTGGCGCAGTACACCTTCACCGGGTACGACGCCTCGGCGCACATGACTGAGGAGACGCACAACGCGGCCCGCAGCGGCCCGCGCGGCATCGTCATGTCGATCGTCGTTTCCCTGTTCGCCGGCTGGATCCTGCTGATCGGCCTCACGTTCGCGATCCAGAACTACACCAAGGAAGTCGGCGCACTGGTGCCCCCGGCCCAGATCTTTGTGGATGCGATCGGCGCGACCGGCGGCAAGCTCCTGCTCCTCATCGTGATCGGTGCCCAGCTGTTCTGCGGCATGTCGTCGGTCACCGCCAACTCGCGGATGATCTACGCGTTTTCCCGCGATGGTGCGCTGCCTGGATCACGGCTCTGGCATCAGGTGAACAAGCGGTCCAGGACGCCCACCAATGCGATCTGGCTCGCGGCCGCCGGCGCGCTGATCCTCGGCCTGCCTTACCTCTGGAATGGCACCGCGTACGCGGCCGTGACCTCGATCGCGGTCATCGGCTTGTACATCGCCTACGTGCTGCCCACCTTCCTGCGGCTCCGGCAGGGCGCGAGCTTCCAGCGCGGACCCTGGCACCTCGGCCGGTGGAGTTACCTCGTCGGCACCATCGCGGTCATCTGGGTGGTCTTCATCACCGTCTTGTTCATGCTGCCCACCGTTAGCCCAATCCACTGGGGCAACTTCAACTACACGGTCTTCGCCGTGGCCGTCGTCCTCGGCTTCGCCTGGATCTACTGGGCCGTTTCGGCGAAGAACTGGTTCACCGGCCCGCGGGTCCAGGGCACGGCTGAGGAACTCGCGGCGATCGAGCACGAGCTGTCGGCCTGACGATGACCGATCAGCACGCGAGCGCGGCTCGTCCGGGGATGCTGTCCCTGGACGAGCTGCGCAAGCTCATCGCCGCCGGCGAGATCGACACCGTGATCCTCGCGCTCACCGACATGCAGGGCAGGCTCCAGGGCAAGCGGCTGTCCGCTGAGTTCTTCCTGGCCGAGGTGGTGGAGCACTACTCCGAGGGGTGCAACTACCTGCTGGCGGTCGACACGGACATGAACACCGTCGATGGCTACGAGATGTCGTCCTGGGCGCGCGGCTACGGCGACTTCGTCATGCA
>DATHQE010000370.1:0-7495 GCA_035483035.1 Streptosporangiaceae bacterium
GCGCAGGCTTCGTCCACGAGGTCGATCGCCTTGTCCGGCAGGAACCGGTCGGAAATGTAGCGGTGGCTCAGCGTGGCCGCCGCCACCAGGGCGCTGTCCGCGATCCGGACACCGTGGAATACCTCCAGGCGCTCGCGCAGGCCACGGAGGATCGACACGGTGTCCTCGACCGACGGCTCGTCTACCACCACCGGCTGGAACCGCCGCTCGAGCGCCTTGTCCTTCTCGATGTACTTGCGGTACTCCTCGAGCGTGGTGGCGCCGATCATGTGCAGCTCGCCGCGCGCCAGCATGGGCTTGAGCATGTTGCCCGCGTCCATCGCGCCCTCGGCCGCCCCGGCGCCGACGACGGTGTGCACCTCGTCGACGAACAGCAGGATGCGGCCGGCCGAGGCCTTGACCTCGGCGAGCACCGCCTTCAGGCGCTCCTCGAACTCGCCGCGATACTTGGCGCCCGCGACCAGCGCACCTACGTCCAGGCTGAAGATCACCCGATCCCGCAGCCCCTCCGGGACGTCGCCGCGGGTGATGCGCTGCGCCAGACCCTCAACGATCGCGGTCTTGCCCACGCCGGGGTCGCCGACCAGCACCGGGTTGTTCTTGGACTTCCTCGACAGGATCTGGACCACGCGGCGAATCTCGGCGTCGCGGCCGATGACCGGGTCGAGCCGGCCCGCCGCGGCGTCCGCCACCAGGTCGCGGCCGTACTTCTCAAGTGCCTCGTAGGCGGTCTCTGGCATGGCCGAGGTGACACGCTGATTACCCCGGATCCGCGCGAGCGCCTGCAAGAAGGCGTCCTTGCTGACGCCCTGATCCTGGAGCAGCCGGCCTGCGGCCGTCGACGGGCCGAGATCGAGCATGGCCAGGACAAGGTGCTCCACGGAGACGTAGTCGTCCTTCAGCCTTGCCGCCTGCTGCTCGGAATCGTCGAGCAGTCTGGAGAGCTGCTGGGTGATATTGACCTGACCCGGCGCCGCGCCGGGCCCGCTGACGCGCGGGCGGCGCTCGAGCGCAGCGTCCAGTTCCTTGTGCAGTAGGTCGGGATCGGCGCCAACCTGGCTCACCAAGCGCGGCACGATGCCCTCGGGCTGGTCCAGCAGCGCCAGCAGCAGGTGGTCGACATCCACCTCGGAATGCCCGAAGCGCAGGGCCTTGGTCTGCGCATCGTGCAGGGCCTCCTGCGACTTCTGGGTCAGCCGGTTCGGATCCATCAATGTCCTCCTAGCCGGGCGCGGCGCCGCATTGCTGCCTCGAGCACCGCGATCCGGTCGAGCAGATCGATAACCAGGCCGGTCGCTGCGTAGTTGAGCGCGAACCCAGCGCGCAGCCGCTGTACCCGGGCGACGTCGCCCAGCTGGCTACGGCTGAACCAGAGCCGGCCAGCTGAATCGCGGGCGGCATCGATGATGCCGAGGGCGACCAGCCTGCTCACAAGCTCGGGATGCAGGCCCGCCGCCGCGGCGAACTCCTCCAGGTCAAGCCGCGGGGCGCGCACCACTGCGTAGGTCACCGGCGCCTCCTCGGGTCGAAGTCAGATGTGGCGGCCAGTTGCTCGAACAGCTCCCGCTCGGGATCGGAGAGCTTGCTCGGCACCATGATCCGGGCCTCGGCATAAAGGTCGCCAGGCGTGCCTCGCGGCCGCGGCATGCCGCGCCCGCGCAGCCGGAGCCGCCTGCCACTGGAGGTCCCCGCCGGAACGGTCACCTTGGCTTCACCGTCAGGCGTCGGTACGGCGACCGATGTACCGAGCGCAGCCTCCCAGGGCGCGAGCCGCAGCTCGACATGGATGTCGCGGCCGTCGAGACGGAAGATGCGGTGCGGCGCGATTCGCGCCACCAGGTAGAGGTCGCCGGCCTGCGCCCCGTCGCTGCCCCGGCCGCCCTGGCCGGCCAGCCGGATCCGCTGCCCGTCGGTGACTCCGGGCGGGATAGTCACCTCGAGGGTGCGCTGGGTACTTCCGCTGCCGACCGTCACTGTCCGGCGGCCGCCGTGATAGGCATCCTCGAGTGCGAGCTCGATCTCGGCGCTCTGGTCGGCCCCGGGTACCGGTCCCCAACCGCCGCGGCCTCCGAACAGGCCACCGAGCAGGTCGTCGAGGTCGATGTCGTCGCCGCCGCCGAACCCGAAGCTGGTACGGCCGCCCTGGCCGGCGCCAGCTCGGGCGCCAGCTCCGGCCCGGCTGCGGGCGCCAGCCCCCGCTCCGGCTCTGGCACGGCGCCAGGTCTCCGGGTCGGCGTCCTCGGGTACCTGCCGGAAGTCAGGCCCGAACGCGTCGTACCGGCGCCTGGTCTGCGGGTCGGACAGCACGCTGTAGGCCTCGGAGATGTCCTTGAACCGATCCTCCGCAGCCGGATCCCGGTTGACGTCGGGATGATTCTCACGGGCGAGTCGACGGTAGGCCCGCTGGATTTCCTCCTGGCTGGCGGTACTCGGCACGCCCAGGATCCGGTAGAAATCCTGGTCGGCCATCAGTCTGCCTTGGCGACGACTACCTGAGCCGGCCGCAGCTGACGTTCGTTATCGCCGTAGGCGGGCTGGACAACCTCGATCACCGAGCCATCCGGCGCTGCCGGATCCGGCCGCGCGGCCACCGCTTCGTGCAGAGCCGGATCGAACGTCGCTCCGAGGTCGTCCCGCCGGGCGAACCCGAGCTGCGCGAGCACGCCCGTCGCCTGGTCCCGGACCGCCCTGACCCCTTGGATGATCGAGCCGGGGTCAGCCTGCGCGTGCGCAAGCGCGCGCTCCAGGTTGTCGACGACGGGCAGCCACTGCGCGGCCACGCGCGCCACGGCGTCTGCCTCGGCGATCCTGGCCTGGGCGGCACACCTCTTGCGCAAGTTATCCAGGTCGGCCAGCGCGCGCAGACGCTGGTCCTCCAGCTCTGCGATGCGAGCCGTGAGGTCCGCTGCGCGGTCGTCGGCCGTGGTCGCGTTGCTCTCGGCTCGGTCGCCCGCGGCGCCGCTGGCCGCTCTACCCAAGTCTGGCTCACTCATGGCCGGCTCCGCTCTCGGCCGTGCTCCTCACCGCTGCGTCACTCACGGGTGGTGAACTCGGCATCGATGACGTCGTCACTGTCGTCGCCCTGGCCCTGGCCGCCGCTCGACGCGGCGCCTTCCCCGGCGGGCTGGCCCTGGCTGGCGGCACCCAGGCTCTGGTAGAGCTGCTGAAGCTCGCCAGTCATGGTGCGGAGCCGGTCGAGCGGCGCTTCGTCCCTGAGCGACTGCCGCGCCTGTGCGACCAGGTCGTCGGCACGCGCCCGCTCGTGCACCGGCACCGCGTCGCCGCGTTCCGCCAGCAGGTTCTCCACCTGGTAAGCGGCGGTGTCGAGCGCATTGCGGGCGTCGGTGAGCTCGCGCACCCGGCGGTCCTCGTCGCGGTGTCGCTCGGCGTCCTCGACCATTCGCTCAACCTCGGAGGTCTCCAGGTTGGACGACTCGCTGATGGTGATCCGCTGCTCGGTGCCGGTGTCCTTGTCCCGCGCTGACACGTTCAGGATCCCGTTCGCGTCGATGTCGAAGGTGACTTCGACCTGTGGGGTGCCGCGCGGTGCCGGCCGGATGTTTTCCAGCCGGAAGCGGCCGAGCACGCGGTTGTCAGCAGCGCGCTCACGTTCGCCCTGGAGCACCACGATGTCCACGGCGGACTGGTTGTCCTCGGCTGTGCTGAACACCTCCGTCCGGCGCGCGGGGATCGTGGTGTTGCGCTCGATGATCTTCGTCATCAGGCCGCCCAGGGTCTCGATGCCCAGCGACAGCGGCGTGACGTCCAGCAGCAGGACGTCCTTCACCTCGCCCTTCAGCACGGCAGCCTGGACGGCGGCGCCCAGCGCCACCACCTCGTCTGGGTTGACCGTCATGTTCGGATCCTTGCCGCCGGTCAGGCGCCGGACCTGGCTCTGTACAGCCGGGATCCGCGTGGACCCGCCAACCAGGATGACCTCGTCCACATCGTTCTCGGTCAGCTTGGCGTCCGCTAGGGCTTGCCTGACCGGGCCGACGGTGCGCTCCACGAGGTCGGCGGTGATCTGATCGAACGTCGAGCGCATCAGGGTGGTGTTGAGGTGCTTCGGCCCGGAAGCGTCTGCGGTGATGAACGGCAGGCTGACGGTCGTTTGCGTGACTGACGACAGTTCGACCTTGGCCTTCTCGGCGGCCTCGAACAGTCGCTGCAGCGCTTGCGGGTCGGCCCGCAAATCGATCCCGTTGTCCCGCTGGAACTCGTCGGCCAGGTAATCGACGATTCGCCGATCGAAGTCATCGCCGCCGAGATGGGTATCTCCCGCGGTCGCTCGCACCTCGACGACGCCGTCCCCGATGTCCAGGATGCTGACGTCAAAAGTTCCGCCGCCAAGGTCGAATACCAGGACGGTCTCACTCTGCTTCTTGTCGAGGCCATAGGCGAGGGCGGCGGCTGTCGGCTCGTTGATGATCCGAAGCACTTCCAGCCCGGCGATGCGCCCGGCATCCTTAGTGGCCTGCCGCTGCGCGTCGTTGAAGTACGCCGGGACGGTGATGACCGCCTCGGTGACCTTCTCCCCCAGGAACTTGGCCGCGTCCTCGGCCAGTTTGCGCAGCACGAGCGCGGAGATCTCCTCCGGCGCATATTGCCGGCCATTGATGCTGAACCGGGCGGCGCCGTCGGGACCGGATACAACGTCGTACGAGACCGCATTGATCTCGCTCTCCACCTCGTTGTACTTCCGCCCGATAAATCGCTTGGCCGAGTAGATGGTCCCCTTGGGGTTCAAGATCGCCTGACGCCTGGCGAGCTGCCCGACAAGACGTTCGCCCTGCGGAGTGAAGGCCACGACTGACGGAGTCGTCCGCGACCCCTCGGCGTTGGGAATGACCGTCGGCTTACCGTCTTCCGTCACCGAGATCACCGAGTTGGTTGTGCCGAGATCAATGCCCACTGCCCTTGCCATCGCTTGACCTCCTGCTCAGCTGTCGCTGGTGTGGTCTGGGCTACGCCACCACACTCCTGCCCACTAAGCCGCGTCCACATCCTCAAATCAGCTAGTACGCGAGCCATGCAGTTTGCCGAGTTACATCGGCTCCAGTGCTGGCCGCTGGGCGGCTAGCCGGGCCAGCTCGACGCGGGAGGCGACCCCCCGCTTCCAGAAGACATGCCGAAGGTGAAACGCCACAATGTGGGTGCTCAGGAAGACCTGCTTGGCGTCAGCCGTCGCCTCCGCTCCGAACAACAGGAGCTGAAGATTCTCCTCCAGATCCCGGACATAGCCGGGCTCAGCAACACTGGCAGACATCGTGGCGGCCCCCCGATCCACGGTCCGATCTGCCCTCGTTGGCAACCGAGTGTAGCCACTCGTGCACGGCGACGGTTCGCCGGCCGGCCCGTTATGCGGATGACAGAGCCAGCGCGCCGCGGCTTGCTAAGAAGCGGGCAGTCGCAGTCGAAATGTCATAGCTAGAACCCCAGTACCACTGGGTGGCATCGGACCCGGCCACCAGGTGCGCGTACCCGGTGGGGTCGGCGATCCACCAGCGGATGTGGCTGCGCATGGCCGGTGGCAGCGTCGCGACGGCGGCCTGTACGGCCGACCACTCGGAGATCGAGGTGTAGATGATGGCCAGCGCCCCCGGGAAGGTGTTGAGTCGGCGCGACACCCAGCCTGGGGCGGCCGACGGAGTAGCGTTGCCCGGCTCGATGTCCAGCGCGTTGGCCGCCGGGTCGGTGGCGTTGACGTCGATCCACAGGACGGGCCCGCGGCCGGCGACGTCCGCGGCCGGGACTCCGCCCGGCCCGTCCGCATAGGTCGCGATCACGTGACCGGCCGGGAGCGCCGCGGGCAGGAGCGAGTCATAGATCAGGTACGTCTGCGAGGCAGATGCCGACTGTGCCCCGTTCCGCGCTGACTCGGTCGGATGCGCGGCGGGGGCGGTCGCGTGCCCGGCAGCAGGCGCCGCCGTCTGGGTAGTTGTTGCTGGCTGGCTGTCTTTGCTCGGGTCCGGACTCTTGCGCTGGGTGTCCCGACCGGCCGCGGGTGAGCTGCCATCGGGCGCGGGCGACCCCGCGACGGCGTGCCAAGAACCTACGCCGGACGGCCTGTCCGGCGGCCCTGCCGCAACCGCGACCCCGGCTGATGCGCCTGCCGCCACTGTGAGCGTGGCAGCGGCTACGACAAGCGTCAGCCGCGCGGGCCCGCGACGGTGGCGGTGGGCGCGGCGGAGCCGGTGCTGCAGCGGACGGCGATGAGAGGGCACGGGCAGCTCTGGTCGGGCGCCGGTGGCGCCGTGCGATGACCTAGGGCGCGGACGCGACGCGGATCAGGGCGACGCGCTGCCCCATGGGGGCGATGCTCACACGCCTAGGTACTGTCGGTAACTGCCAGTTGACGCCTGAAACCCATCAGTCGCACCCGAAACATCAGATTACGGTCTATGACGTACATCACACTGGTTTCGAGGCCGTACCACCCAGCCTCCGCCGGCGGTTCGGTCGGGGCATGCCTACCGGGGCTAGGCTGGGCTAATGGCTGAGGAGAACCGGCACGAGTCCGCCGATCTTGAGGATTACGAGGTCGAAGACGCTTCCGACACCCTGGACGGGCAGCCGGGCGATGATCCCCTTGACGCGGGCGTGATTCCGCCGCAGCACTGGACGTCCGCCATCCGCTACGGCACCACCGGCGCCGAGCAGGAGGATGGGGAATCCCTCGATCAGCTGCTGGCGGAGGAGGAGCCAGACAACAACGTCGACGAGGACGGCGAAAGCCCGGCGGACACCGCCGCGGACCCCGATGCCGGAGACGAAGACCTGGACGGGCTGCTGCTCGATGACGGCCCCGATCCGCGAGCCCGGCGGCTCGTGGCCGAAGACGAGGATTCAGACTCAGACCGCGATGCCGACGCGGACCTGGTAGCGCGCGACGCGGGCATCGATGGTGGCGCGTCGACCGCCGAGGAAGCCGCGATGCACGTCGTCGAGTCCGACGACTACGACATCAGGTCGGAGTGACCACGCCGGAGCATCCGGTGCCGCCGGAGGTAAGCGGCCAGTTACCTTAGCGGTTCCAGGAACGCGCTGCGCTGGTCGCTGAGCCAGTCATCGAGCGTGCGGGCGTCCTCGCCCGTCAGATCGGGCACGGTCGGTGTTATCGCGTACGCCGGCCGGCGGCGGTACGTCGAGCGTGGCCACCAGATGGTGCGGGGATCCCGGCAGGTCGGCGGCCTTGGCGGGCACTCGCACCATGGCGGTTTACTGTGCCGTCACCACCGGGGCCGCTATGCCGCTCATTCAAACGCACCCCGCCTCGCCGGGCGGCAGTGAGCCCCGGCCAGGGCGGGCCAGTGGCTGAGTGCCACCCTGGATCAATGTCCGCGCAGCCGCTGCCAGGACTACTGGCGAGCCTGGCGCCCGTGCTCGATCACTATGGCTACGTCGCCGTGGGCGGATTCATCACGCTCGAGGACTTCGGCATTCCCGTTCCGGGCGAGACGATCTTGATAGCGGCAGCGGTGTACGCGGGCGCGGG
>DATHQE010000371.1:0-7633 GCA_035483035.1 Streptosporangiaceae bacterium
GATCGCGACGCGGCCGAAGGCTGTCACGGCAGCGGCGTCGAGCGTGTTCGTGATCTCCGCGGCTGAGTCCTCGGTCACCTGCTCCTTGAGGATCATGTGAGCCTCGGCGAGGTGCCCGAGCTGCAGCAGGGTACGGGCCCGGCCGGTCTCGAAAACTCTCAGCGCCCACGCCTGGTGGTGTTTCTGGGCCAGGGCTACGTTCTCCACCGCGGCCTCAAGGCACTGGTCTAGCCGGTCGTTCAGCATCAGGATGTCGCAGCGCCACTGACGCGTGAGCATGACGCGTGTGAGGTCCCTGGAGGATTCACCGGAGATGAGTGCCAGCTCGATGAGCGTGAGCGCCTGGGCGAACCTGCCGTCGGCGTAGAAGTTCCCGGACTCGGCGAGCTCGAGCATGAAGCGGGCCCTGACGTCGCCAGAGTCTTTGATCGGGCCCCGGACTTCAGCTGCCAGCTCGCGCGCTTCAGGCACGCGGCCCCCGACACTGAGGTTGTGGACGAGCAGCGCGAGGTGGCGGTTGCGGAGCGAGGGTGGCAATCCCGTCAGCGCGAGGGCCGCACGGCAGGAGTCCGCGCGGATTTCGGGTGAGACCGAGAACATGCTGGCGATGCTGAGCCGGACCTCGGCCTCCTCGGTCGGGGGCAGGGCTTGCCTGAGCGCGGTGTCGGCGAATGTCAGCGCCTCGTCGGTGCGTCCCGCGGCGTGCAGCCACACGGCCGTCCCGGCAACGAGGGGACCGCGCAGGGAGTGGCTTGGAGGCGCGAGCGCGAGCGCCCGCCGGCCGAGGTTGGCCGCGCTGCTCGGGTCAGTCGCGCTCAGTGCCTCTGCTGCTCGCAGCAAGGTGGTGACGGCGATCTCGTCGCCTGGTTCGGCGCTGGACGCCAGCTGGAGGGCGACCTCGATGGGCGGGGCGCCGCGGTCCAGCAGCACGGCCGCGGCCTGACGGTCGAGCGAGCGCCGGATGGCGGCCGGAATTGACGACCTGACGCCCTCGTAGGTGAGGTCATGGAAGAACGCGAGCGTGCTGCTCCGCTCCACCAGGATGCTGTTGTGCAGCAGGTCGTCGACCGGCTGCAGCAGTGACGCCGGAGCGACGTCGAGCATTGCCGCGACGGCGTCCAGGGAGAAACGCCGGCCGAGCGATGCGGCAACGATCGCGACCTGGCGGGCACCCTCCGAGGTCCGTTCCAGCCGCTGCTGCATGCTGGCGCACACCCGGTCGGGGACGCGGTCGGCGACTAGCTCCGCCCGGCCATCTCGCACCTCGACCAGAGCCTCCTCGTACAGGCCGCGGAGAAGCTCGACAAGCAGGAAGGGACTCCCGCCGGTCCGCCCGGCCATGTCGAGGAGCAGAATTCCCGGTTCAGCTGCCAGGACGTCGGCGGCCACCTGGGCCACGGCGGTGACGTCGAGCGGACCGAGGTCGATCCTCTCCGCGCCGAATCGCCTCAGCCGGTCGAACGCATTGCGTACGCCGGCCGGGGCCGGGCCGGGGCGCGTGGCAAGGATCCAGCCGACCGGTACCGTCGCCAGCAGGCCGGGGAGGACCCGCAGTGCGGCGGCGGTGGCGCTGTCGGCCCACTGCAAGTCATCGAGGCAGATCAGGAGCGGCCCGGCGAGTGCGGCCTGCTCAAGCGATGCCTGAAGGTCCTGCAAGAACCAGTAGGACGGCTCGGGTGAGCCGTGTGCGGACCGTAGCGAGTCGCCGGCGAGGATTGGGTCGTCACCACTCGACAGTGCCTCCAGCAGTGGCGCGAGCGGGACGATCGAAGCACCCGGGTCAGCCGCGCCCCTTCCCACCCGCATCGACAGCCGCGAGCCCATCGCGACGATCTCGTCGAGAAGGCGGCTCTTCCCCATGCCAGCGCGGCCCTCGACGACGAGGACGGTGCCCGCTCCGGACAAGATGCGGTCCAGTTGCGATCCGATCGTGGTGACCATCTCGTCGCGGCCCCGCAGCGGCAGCGACGACTCCGCGCGGGTCGCATCCTCACCACGGCGCGCTCTGCCGCGGACCCCGGCCATCCGGCCGGGCTCTGCAGCGGCTGCGCTGGCGCCCGAGGCCTGTGCCATTACGGGACTCGCTCCCTGGACCGCGATCGATCTTGTCTTCTCCTCATTCAAGCCTGCCAGGCGGCTGCTGGCGCCACACCCCCCGATCGTGGGGGCTTTCACGATAGAGCGGCCGATCGGCAGGATTCGCAGCCCGGCAGCCGCTAATACGGCCGTCGCAACATCCCGGTATGAGCGTTAGTAGCTATTAGAGTCCTTCGTCCATCGACATCCATCTGAGCGCTGGTGCTCCGGCCAAAACAGCGGATACCTCGCACAGTGCGCGAAGAACTGACGGAAGGACCCCGCCCGCGACGGAACGAGCGACGGGCAGGCGGCCAAAGTTCACGCATCCACGGGGTGCGCGCCAGGCGGGCGCTCGCCGAGGCTCGGTTGATAACGCGCAACGCGGGTTCAGGCCCGCGTTCACTCAGAAGGGAGCGACAGATGCCAAAGCCAAGCATCGTGTTCTGCCACGGGATCTGGGCGGATGGTTCGTGCTACAACAAACTGGTTCCGGCGCTTCAGGCGGAGGGCCATGAGGTGATCTGCGCCCAGTACGGCCTCGACACCAACGTAGAGGATGTCGCCGCCACGCTGCGGACGCTTAGCCGGGTCAGCAGCCCTGCGATCCTGGTCGGCCATTCCTACGGCGGGGCGGTCATCACCGCTGCGGGCACCGATGACCGGGTAGTCGGGCTGGTGTACATCGCGGCGCTCGGGCCAGACGAGACCGAGACCTCAGAGGGTGAGCAGGCCAAGTTCCCGGTCACGCCGGCCTTCGGCCAGATCGAGATCGCGGACGGGCGGGTGTGGCTGAAGCCGTCGGGCATCGGGTGCTTCTGCGGCGACCTGCCCGAGGACGAGCAGAAAGTGGTCTGGGCGACGGCCTACCCGCCGGCAGCGACCTTGTTCTCCCACAACGCTCCCGGCGTGGCCTGGAGGACCAAGCCGAGCTGGTACATCGTGGCCAACAACGACCAGGCCGTCAGCCCTGAGCTAGAGCGGTTCGCGGCCAAGCGGATGGGTGCCACCACCTACGACATCGACAGCAGCCATTGTCCCATGCTCTCCCACCCCGACTACGTCCTCGACGTCATCCGCACCGCTGCCGCGTCGGTCTGAGCTGCAGACGCGGGAAACTCTGAGCTCCCGGCGCCAGCGCAACTAGAACGATCGCGGCGCCGGGAGGTCAATGGCGGTGGAGGTGGGATTTGAACCCACGGAAGGGTTGCCCCTTCACACGCTTTCGAGGCGTGCGCCCTCGGCCACTAGGCGACTCCACCGGAGCCGAGCCTACCTGAGCCCGGCGATCCGCGGGTGCCAGGCTAACGGTGGCTAGCGGCGCCGGTCGAAGAACTCGCGCAGCACGGCCGCGCACTCGTCGGCCAGTACCTCGCTGACGACCTCGACCGGCGGACCGAGGCGCCGATCATGGAGCACATCCCAGACCGAACCGGCGGCGCCAGCCCTCGGATCGCGGGCTCCGTACACCAGCCGCCCGACGCGGGCGGCCAGCACGGCGCCCGCGCACATCGTGCACGGCTCCAGGGTCACCACCAGTGTGCAGTCGTCGAGACGCCAGTCGCCTCGCACCTGCCCGGCGGCTCGCAGGGCAAGCACCTCGGCGTGCGCGGTCGGATCGGCGCTGGCCTCGCGCAGATTGCGGGCGCGGCCGATGATCTCCCCGGTCTTGTCGAGTACGACCGCACCCACCGGCACGTCGGCGACCTTGGCGCCAGCCGCAGCCAGGGCCTCAGCCAGGGCCGCTCGCATCGCCGGCTCGAAGCTGGCCACGTAGCCCGTCAACGGCTCACCATCCGGTCAGGTGGCACCGATAGCCGAGTCGAGTGCCCGCTCGAGCGCGGGGCCGAACCCGATCCGCCTGGCGAGGCTTGCGAGCACCTCATCGGGGAACAGATCAAGGTCACCGGACAGCGCGCCTAGCTCCATCTCGTCGATGCCCAGGTCGGCGAAGATCGACATGTCCCCAACTGGCAGGACCTGATCGAGGTCTTCATCGTCGGGAACGGGGATATCGAGGTAGTCGAGGACCTGTCTCGCTAGCGGCCAGTCGACCGAGGCCGTGACGTCGGACAAAAACACGGAGACATGATTGCCAAGGACTCGCAATGCGACGAAAAAATCGTCGCCAACGGCCGTCAGGCCAATTGCTCCGCCGATGCCCGGCTGCTGACGCAATGCCAGGATCAGGCCGTCGAGGTTCTCGGTCAGGGCCGTTGGCAGGACCTCCGCATCCCAGAAGTCATCCTCCCGGTAGACGACGACAGCGAAGTCGCTCGGGCTCACATCGGTCATCGTCACCCCGTCAGCTGGGATCCCAGAAGGGAAATGGTGTCAGACTCTCCGGGTTCGTGCGCACCGATCGGGCTGCTGCGTGCCCAGGTCCCTGCGGTGTCGAGCTTCTCAGCGCGACACCGCGCGCCGGCACGGTCGCACCTGTCCGGTCCCGCGTATGGTTGCTTGGGTCACTGATCATTGGTTAGCAAATTGCACTGAGCTATGCTGACGCGCAGACGCAGAGCATCCAATTGCTCACTCGCAGTAGCGGCCCCCTGCGGCAGCTCTGAGGAGGTGATCACGTGTTGCGGAAGGTCATCACATGGGCAATCGTCATATTCATCATCTATTACCTCGCTACTGACCCGACTGGCGCGGCACACGCCCTCCACAATGCCTTTAACGGACTGAAGACCGCAGGTAACTCGATGTCCCAATTTGTAAACAAGCTCTAGCCGTGCCGCAGCCGATCTCGGGTTCCCGGTCGCCGGTCGCGATCAACAAGTACCTGCTGCCTCGCGAAGTCCAGGTGGCGACGGTCCGGCAACACCCGGCAGTGCTGATCGGCCCGATCACGCTGGCGCTTGGCGGCCTCCTCCTAGCTGGCGTCCTCAGTGCCATTGCCGTGCACGGCAAACTCGAGTTGATCGTGTGGGTGGTCTGGCTCTTGCTCTTCTTGCGCCTGGCATGGAAGGCAGCGAACTGGTCGGTTGACTACTTCGTCGTCACCACCGAGCGGCTGCTGCTCACGACCGGATTCCTGACGCGGCGGGTCAACATGATGCCCCTGACCAAAGTGACCGACATGAGCTTCCGCCGGTCATTCGCTGGCCGGCTCCTGGGCTACGGCGAGTTCATCGTGGAATCCGCCGGGCAGGACCAGGCGCTGCGAAACGTCGAATTTATTCCGTACCCAGAGCAGCTGTACCTGCTCATTTGTGGGATGCTCTTTCCGTCGAGTGCATCCGATGCAGAGGACGACGAGAGTCGCCCCCCGGCCCTCGCCGACGATCTCTGATCTCAGCACTCCGCCCCTTCCCCGGGGTTCGTGCGGCCGGATGGCATCGGATTGACGTCCGGCCGCACGAGCTTGTCTGGGCCCGCTCCCCGCTCGGCTCCCGAGCCGGGTCGTAAGCCCGGGCGGCGGTCAGACCGTCACCAGGATGATGCCCAGCGCAGCGAGCAGGAGTCCGGCCAGCTGCACTACCCGCAGCCGCTCGCCGAGCACGAACCTCGCCAGCACCACGGTCACGCCCGGATACAGCGAGGTCAGGACGACCGCCAGGCCAAATAGGCCAAGGCGGGTGGCGATCACGTAACTGACGTTCGCGCTTGCGTCCAGGATCCCCGACCCGAATACCGCCATCAGAAGCCTCGCGCCGCCGGCGACGATCACGGGCCTGACCCGCCAGCTGGCCGCAGCGATCACGACGATCAGAAACCCGGTCAGCCTGGACGCGACGATCGGCCACAAGGCACCTGACCGGCCTGCGTTGCGCAAGAAGATGAAGAACAGTCCGAAGGTCGCCCCGGCTGCAAGTCCGTATCCGATAGCGCGCGCGTGGAAGCCGCGAGTAGCCAGGCGGTGGACGAGGCTCGGGGCGTGGGGCCTCGCCACGTGCGCGCCGCGTGCGGTCACGCCGTCCCCGGTCGCGCCAGCCGCACCTGTGCCATCGTCGGCCCCGGCCGCTGCGGCCGGGCTGCCAGCGGTGCTGACCAGCACGACGGCTGCCAGGCAGATCAGCGCGCCAGCGTAGACCGAGGCAGTCGCCCGCTCCCCGCCCACGATGGACACGGCAACCGGGAGCACCGTCGCGGTCAGCGCGGATGTGGGAGCCACGATCGTCATCGGGCCCTCGGCCAGGCCTGCATAGAAGACGATCAGCCCGATGCCGCCCACAGCCCCAGCGGCCACGCCCCAGGCGAGTCCGGTCCTGCTCACGGCCTCGCCCGCAGCCAGCGCCGCGACCAGCACGACCGCGAGCCCGGCCAGTGTCGAGGCGGGCAGGATAGCCAGCGCCCGCGCCCGCCGCGTAGCGACGCCACCGAGAAAGTCGGCGCTGCCATAAAGCAGCGCAGCAGCCAGCGCGAAGATCGTCACCACGAGATGCTGGCCTCGGCTCGTCGCATTGCGGTAGGCAGCCTACCGGCTGCAGCTCGCCGGCCCCTTCCGCTGTCAGTGCGTGGTCTTACCGGAGACTCGTCGTCGCCCGGAATGTCGCCTCAATCGGCGAGACTGTGACCAGTTGACCCAGGTCCTCCTGACCGCCTGCGCAATACGACAGCCCAGCCGCACCCCCGCCAACGGGTTCACGTCCGGAGAACGCCTGGCCTTGTTGCGCGCGCAAGGTCAGCCGGATAGCCGTGGCGTCATCCGCGACGCCGAGATCGCACCGGTACTTCGCCACGAGTACATAGGCCGCCGTCCCCGGGGCGAGCGTGACGGTCGCCGGCTTCCTGGCGGTCACATAGGCGCCGCCGCCCGCGGCGTAGCGGAATGGCACGGACACGCCGCGGGAGTCATACAGTGTGACCTGCGGGTATCCGCTGACCTCACAGGCAACCGAACCGCGGTTCGTCAACCTGAACGAGTCCGCGTGCTCACCGGTCATCGGGCTCACAACCGGGCCGGGCCGCAAGACGAGCACGGATGCAGCGCATTGCCGCGCCGCTCGTGACTGGGCCGCCAGCGTCGGGCGAGCCATGTTGCCGCTGCTGCTCCCGGTGGCTTCCTGGCACCCTGCTGCAGCCAGCGACACGAGCGCTGCCGCAACGACGGACTTTCCTAGTCGCCGCATGGTGTCCTCCAGGCCGGCATGGTTTGTCTTTCCTGACGCCGAAGGGGACCTGGGCGTTGAAGATCTTTTAATTCCAGGCTGGCGCCTTCGCATCAAGAAAGAGACCGCAAGCCAAACGGTTCCGGCGACGGCCGATGGCCTCCGCAAGCTGCGCCTACGGAGGCCATCCCAATGCCGACCCGGACTAGCCGACCAGTCCGTTGCCTACGGCAGCGACCGCTTCTGGCGCGCCGCACCCACACAGGCGCCCAGGCGAAGCTGCGTGCCGTTAGCGGTTGAGCTGCCCGGAATTGCCGCTCACGCGCACCGCATAGACGCCGCCGGATAGCCGCCGCCGGGCAACGGCGCGGCCCGCACTCAGTAGGTTTCCCAGAGCTGGTTGATGGTGCCGTTGTTGGTCCAGATCTGCTGCCGGGTGCCGTTACCGCCGTACCCGGTGTCGTCGAGCACCTCGCCGGTGGCGGCGGGGTTGTCGTAGTGGA
>DATHQE010000372.1:0-2045 GCA_035483035.1 Streptosporangiaceae bacterium
CTGGGTCTTGACCTGCTCCACTGGCGTGGACGCGCCGTCGACCACGATCGTGATCCGGCTGACTCGCTCGTCATGCGTCGGACCGACGGCGAGTGAGGAAATGTTGAACGCGCGCCGCGAGAACAGGCCCGCGACGTGCGAGAGCACGCCCGGCTTGTTTTCCACCAGGACTGACAGGGTGTGCGTGCTCATCGGGTCATCCCTTCACTTCTCGGCGCATCGCGGCGCGCTGCTCGTCCGCGGTGAATTCCGGGCCTAGCACGATGTCGTCGTTCGGCTTTCCGGCCGGCACCATCGGGAAGACGCCTTCCCGGTCGTGCGTCCTGAAGTCGACGACCACCGGCACGTCGCTGGGCGCGAGGGCCTTGTCGAGCACGTTGTCCACCTCGTCGGCCCGGTCGCAGCGCAGCCCGACGCAGCCGTAAGCCTCGGCGAGCTTCACGTAGTCCGGGATGGCCGTGCCGAGCTCGACCGAGGAGTAGCGCTCGTCGTAGAACAGTTCCTGCCACTGGCGCACCATGCCGAGGAACCCGTTGTTGAAGATCAGCACCTTGATCGGGATCTTCTCGATCGCGCAGGTAGCCAGCTCCTGCGCGGTCATCTGGAAGCAGCCGTCGCCATCGATCGCCACGACCAGCTCGCCAGGGCGGCCCACCTGAGCGCCCATCGCGGCCGGGACCGCGAAGCCCATCGTGCCCGCGCCGCCGGAGTTGATCCAGCTGCGCGGCCTGGTGAAGGAGTAGTGCTGGGACGCGTGCATCTGATGCTGACCGACGCCGGCCACCACAATCGCGTTGCCGCCGGTCAGGGCCGACAGCCGCTCGGTCACGTACTGCGGCTTCAGCGGGCCATCCGGGTCCTGGGTGTAGCGCAGCGGGAACTGGAATTTCCAGCCGTCCAGCGTGGCCAGCCACGTGCTGGTGTCGGGCTGCTGGCCGCGGGCCAGCTCTGCCGCGACCGCGTCGGCCAGCCGGCCCATCGTCAGCCGCAGGTCGCCGGTGATGGCGATATCCGGCCGCCGGTTCTTGCCGATCTCGGCCGGGTCGATGTCGGCGTGCACAATCCGGGCACGCGGCGCGAAGGCCGCCAGCTTGCCGGTGACCCGGTCGTCAAACCGCGCGCCAAGCGCGACCACCAGGTCGGCCTCCTGGAGCGCGGCGACGGCGGGGTAGGTGCCGTGCATGCCCGGCATGCCGAGAGCCAGCGGATGCACGTCCGGGAACGCGCCGCGGGCCATCAGCGTCGTGGTCACCGGCGCCTGCGCGAGCTCGGCCAGGCGGAGCAGCTCGCCGTGCGAGTCTGACTTGACCACCCCGCCGCCGACGTACAGGACGGGCCGGCGGGCCTGCAGCAGCATGACGGCCGCTGCCTCGATCGCTGCCTGATCCGGCGGGCCGGGCAGCCGGTAGCCGGGCAGGTCCATGGCGGGCGGCCACTCGCCGTCTGCCAGCCGCCATGGCCCGGTGGCCTGCTGTATGTCCTTGGGCACATCGATGAGGACCGGGCCCGGACGTCCGGTGGTCGCGATGTGGAACGCCTCGGCGACCGCGGCCGGGATCCGCTCCACCTCGGTCACCAGCTCGTTGTGCTTGGTGATCGGCAGGGTGATGCCAGTGATGTCGGCTTCCTGGAACGCGTCCGTGCCGATGAGACTGGTGCCCACCTGGCCGGTGATCGCCACCATCGGCACCGAGTCCATGTAGGCGTCCGAGAGCGCGGTGACCAGGTTGGTCGCCCCTGGCCCGCTGGTCGCCATGCACACGCCTGGCCGTCCGGTCGCCCAGGCGTAGCCCTCGGCCGCGTGCCCCGCGCCCTGCTCGTGCCGGACCAGTACATGCCGCAGGGACGACGAGAGCAGCGGGTCGTAGGTGGGCAGGATCGTGCCGCCGGGCAGCCCGAATACCACCTCGACGCCCTGCTGCTCGAGACTGCGGACGAGTGCCTGGGCTCCGGTGAGCTCTTGCACGGGAGGCTCCTCATTTGCTTGGTAGTCCAACAAAAAACCTCCCTGCCGTGTGGCAAAGAGGTTGTAGCGCGACGCCCGT
>DATHQE010000373.1:0-3189 GCA_035483035.1 Streptosporangiaceae bacterium
GACTTCGTCCAGTCGGCGAACTCAATCTCGGCCACAAGCTCGGGCTCGACCCACTGCGCGAAGCGCGCGTCCTCGGCCGGGATCGCGTGCGCGAAGGGCGAGGCGTCGCGGCGCAGCGGCGTCAGCCGCTCACGCAGCATCCGCAGTGTCTGCTGCGTGAAGCCAGTCCCGACGTGGCCGCTGTAGACCAGCGCGCCTTCCTCGTCGTGCACGCCGACCAGCAGCGAGCCGATCCAGCCGGCCCGGCCGCCCTCGCCCGGCTTCCAGCCGCCGATCACCACCTCCTGCCGCCGGACGTTCTTGATCTTGCGCCACGATGTCGTCCGCCGGCCCGGTTCGTACCGCGAGCCGAGCCTCTTGGCCATGACGCCTTCGAGGTGCTGCTGCCGCGAGACCGCCTGGATATCGGCAGCGGTCTCGCCGATGAACGCCGGCGGCACCTGCCACCGGCGGCCGTCAAGGCTCAGGCCGTCGAGTAGCTCCCTGCGTCGCGTGTACGGCTCGTCCAGCAGCGGCCGGCCGTTGAGCCACAGCAGGTCGAAGGCGAGGTAGCTGACGGGCACCTGGGCCGCCAGGACTTTCGCCTGCGCTGCCGTGCTGATGTTCATGCGCTGCTGAAGCGCCTCGAAGTCCGGCCAGGAGTCGCCAGTCAACGCCACGATCTCGCCGTCGAGGACCGCCTGGTCGGCCCCGACCGCCGTCGCCAGCCCGGCCAGCTCGGGGTACACGAACGTGATATCGCGAGCCGTCCTCGACGTCAGCCGGACCTGGCCACCGCTGACGAACGCGAGTGCGCGCAGGCCGTCCCACTTCATCTCGTACGCCCACCCAGCATCGGCGGATGGCAGCGCGCCCGACGTCGCCAGCATCGGCAGGAGCCCGGCGGGCGGTTCGCGGCGGGCATGATCGGCTGCATTCACACCCCGATCATTACCCGACCGCCTCATTGCTAGGCCAGTGCCCCAGGCCGCACGCCCGACGTCGCGCACGAGGCCCGAGACCACCGAGCCGGCTGACGCCGCCTCAGCCCATGGTCTTAGCGCCGTCGATGGCTTCCCTGATGATGTCGGCGTGGCCCGCGTGCTGGGCCGTCTCCGCGATGAGGTGCAGCAGCACTCGCCGTGCGGACCATCTAGCGCCGGGCTCGTACCAAGGCGCCTCCGGCAGCGGCTGGCTCGCATCGAGATCGGGCAGCGTCGCCAGCAGATCGTCGGTCTGCCGCGCTACGGCAGCGTAGTCGTCAAGCAGGCCTGCAAGCGTCTCACCGGGCAGCATCCGGAAGCCGTCGAGCCACTCCTGAATACCCCCCGGGTCCTGCCAGCTGCTCTTGTCGGCAGGGCCCTCGACGATGAACCGGGCCCAATTGCGCTCGACGGCGGTGACATGCTTGATGATCCCGCCGAGGCACAACTCACTAACCGTCGTCCGCTGAGCCGCCTGCTCGTCGGTGATGTCCCTGGTGGTGAAGCGCAGGAAACCCCGGCCCTTCCCGAGCGTCTGCGCCAGGTCCGCGCGCTCGCCGGTCAGTGTCTGATGCACAGTGCCGGCATCCACCGTGCCCGCATCCACCGTGCCCGCATCCACCGTGCCTGCATCCCCTGTGCCCATGGCCTTGGCCTCCGCAGCATCCGCTGGCAGCCCCTTGCTACCTCTCCATTGCACGCTAGCGCGGGGGTCCGACAGTCGCGGGCCGAGTGGGAAGCCGCTGGGCTGACCATCGGCCGACCTGGCCGGACCTGGGCCGACCTGGGCCGACTTGGCCCCTGGGCCGACCTGGGCGGACCGGGACCGACCCGTCGGCACGTGACACAGTGCCCTGATGGATAACGCGCTCGGCCAGCCCCAGTTCGCCGTGCGGATGGACTGGGGCGTGCAGGGTGCGCAAGCGATCGGCCGGGGGGCCGACTTTGTGGTCATCGTTGACGTGCTGAGCTTCACCACCACCGTGAGTGTTGCTCTCGATCAGGGCGCTGAGGTATTCCCGTATCCGTGGGGCGATGAGTCAGCACGCGCGTTCGCCCGGCGGCATCGCGCGGTCCTGGCGGTAGGCCGGTCCGAGGTTGCGGCCGCCCGCGCCTCCGGCGCGGGCGAAGGCCACCGCTCGCAGGTCAGCCTGTCCCCGGCCTCGATCAGAGCGACGCCCGGACTCGACCGGATTGTCCTGCCGTCGCCGAATGGCTCAGCTCTCGCCAGCGCCCTGGCCGGCCCAAGTCAGCACAGCCGGGGAGTCCAGGTCCTTGGCGCCTGCCTGCGCAACCGCACCGCGGTCGCTGGCTGGCTCACGAGGCAGTCCAGCCAGTCGGCAACCAATGGTGCGGTCATCGCGGTCGTGGCGGCCGGCGAGCGGTGGCCAGACGACTGGCTCCGGCCGGCCGCCGAGGACCTGTGGGGCGCGGGAGCCGTCATCGCCGCCCTAGATAGCCTGGGCGTGACCGGGCTGAGTCCGGAGGCTCGATCGGCCGCGGCGGCGTGGCACGCGGTCGAGCCGGCGCTCGCGGCGGCACTGGCTGGCTGTGCTAGCGGGGCGGAGCTAGCGGGCGCTGGCTTCGGCGGCGACGTCACCATCGCCGGTGAACTGGACGCCAGCGTGTGCGTGCCGTTGCTGGCCGGCGGGCGATTTTCCGACGCCGCAAAGACTCCGCCTATCGGCAGCTAGTGCGTACTCGGCGCCGCCAGTCACGGTCGGCCTGGCCGGCCAGGCGCCGTCGGCGGCGGGATGCATTGCCAGCGCGGTTCCGGGTAGCGCTCAAGTGGCGGAGAGGTATCCTATAAATCCAATAGGTTTAGAGTTCGGGGGGAAGCCGTGGCACTGCCAGACTTCTTCGTGGCCGGCGCGCCCAAGGCGGGCACCACGGCCCTGCACGCCGCGCTAGCCCAGCATCCGGAGCTGTACCTGTCCACGGTCAAGGAACCCAAGTTCTTCCTGACTGACGGGCCGCCGCCGACACAGGGCGGTCCCGGTGACGCCAAGACCTACCGCGAGCACGTCTGGCGGCGACCGGACTACGAGGCCCTGTTCGACGCCGCGCCGCCGGGCACGCTGCGCGGCGAGTCGACCCCGTTCTACCTCTACCGGCAGGACGCGCAGCTGCGTATCAGGGCGCTGGTCCCGCACGCCCGGCTGATCATCGTGGTACGCGACCCGGTCGAGCGGGCGCACTCCAACTGGACCCACCTGTGGTCGGCCGG
>DATHQE010000374.1:0-2946 GCA_035483035.1 Streptosporangiaceae bacterium
CCTCGGCCCTGCTCGACCTGGGACTGGCCGTCCGGCCGGATGGCGCCGTGCTGGCCGGCTGGAAGGCCGGCCCTGGGTATGAGTATGCGTGGCCGCGCGACTCCAGCTGGGTCGCGGTGGCGCTGACCGACACCGGTCATCCGGCCATGGCCTACCGCATCCTCCGGTTCCTGCAGCGTGTGCAAGCCCGTGACGGAACCTGGGCCGCCAGGTACCTGCCCGACGGCTCGGGTCCGGTGCGCGACGGCCGGCCCGCCGAGCTCGACGCAGACGGCTGGGTCCCGTGGGCCGTCTGGTCCTGGGCCATCACGCAGCCGCTCGGACCCGCCAGCCAGCCGCGCCGCGAACTTGAGCTGCTGTGGCCGATGGTCACCCGGGCCGCCGACGCCGCCGCCCGCTCGCTGACCGGTGACGGCCTGCCCGGACCGGCCATGGACTACTGGGAAGATTCGGTCCAGGTCACGCTCGGTACGGCCGCCCCGCTGCTGGCCGGCCTGCGCGCCGCCGCCGACCTGGCCACCGACGTAGGCGGTGCGACAGCCACGAGCGATGGCCGCCGCTGGGCGGCCGCGGCGGCCCGGTTGGCGAGGGCGATCGCGGCGACGTTCGGCCAGACCGGCTATCAGCGCACGCCGGCCGCCGGGTCGGGTGACGATGCGGCCGTCACGTTCCTTGGGCCGCCTTTCGCGGTGCCAGGTCCTGGCGTGCTGCAGGCGGCTAGGTCAGCGCAGCGAGCGCTCACCGTCCCCAACGGCGGCCTGCGGCCCGGCAGCAGCTGGCCAGGCACCCCCGACGTTGCCTGGACCCCGGAGACCGCCTTCTTCGCGCTGTTCGATGCCGCCACCGGGCAGCACGGCCAGGCATCGGCCGTGCTGGCGTGGCTTACCGCGCACCGGACGAGGCTGGGCTCGCTATCCGAGAAGGTCAACTCCGCCGGCCAGCCAGCCTCGGCCGCCCCGCTGGCCTGGACCGACGCGGTGACCCTCCTCGCCCTGCTGGCGCAGGCCGGGCCCCTGGCGACCATCCCGGTACCACCTGCCGGGTAATAATGCCTCGGCCGGCTTTCGCTGGCCGGTCCCAGGGGCAAGAGCCGACGGCGAATCCGCTGCACCGTTCCTGCCCGGCTGGACCAGCGCGCCGGAGGCTTCGAGCGCGGCGATCTCGGAGCCGCTGAATCCGAGTTCTGTGAGTACCTGGGTGTTGTGCTCGCCCTGACGGGCCGCCAGCTGGCCTTCGTCGGCCGCCGGCTGGTCCGCGAAGTGCCACGGACGCCCGGGGATCTTGATCTGGCCACCTGACCTGTCGGACACGGTTCGCACCGCGTTCCACTCGCGGGCCCAGTCGCTGTCAGCGAACTCCCTGGTGCTGCGGACCCGTCCGGTCGCGATCTTTGCCTCGTCGAGCTGGGCGTCGAGTGATTCCATGTCGCCGAAGGTCCAGATCCACTCCTGCACGATGCGGTGCAGTGCCGCCAGGTTGCGAAGGCGCAGCTCTGGCGTCAGGAATCGCGGATCCTGCCCGAGATCTGGGCGGCGCATGGCGGCCAGGTAGAACGGGAAGGACATGCTGCCGACCAGGCTCATGGGACTCGCGAATCGTTCACCGTGAGGTCCTTCGAAGAACGGGCCGTCGGTCGCGCCGAGGATCGGGCGCTCGTCACCGAGTTCGTCATCTGAAAGGTCGACGTGCACGCGCTCGTTGATGGACAGCATCACGGCCGCCATGGCTATGTCGATGTACTGGCCGTTGCCTGTGCGCTCGCGCTCGGTGAGGCAGGCCAGGATGGCGACGGCAGCGTGCAGGCCGGAGTAGACGTCGGCGTGGGAGAGCGAGTCGCTGCGCAGCTCGCCGGTCCGCTCGAAGTGTTCGGCCGTGTTGGCGGTGATTCCCGTCTCAGCCTGGACGGTCGGCGCGTAGGCCATCCGCGAGCGCCACGGGCCGTGCTGGCCGTAGCCGCTGATCGAGGCGTACACCACACCCGGGTTGCGGGCCGAGACTGACTTGTAGTCCAGCCCGAACGTGGCGAGGGCCCCGGGCCTGAAGTTTTCCACGATCACGTCGGCGGTGTCGCAGAGCCGAAGAGCAACGTCACGGGCGCCCGGCACGTTGAGGTCGATGCTCACGTTGCGCTTGCCCGCGTTCTGCTGGGAGTAGTAGCCCGAGATCCCGCCGCGGTTCGGGAAGGCCCTCCGGGACAGGTCACCACCGGGAGGCTCGAGCTTGATGACCTCGGCACCGAGGTCGAGAAGTGTCTTGGCGCAGTGCGGGCCAGCCAGCACGCGGGAGAAATCGACGACGCGGATGCCGTCGAGCGGGAGCGACATGCCGCTCACCTGCCCTCGAACTCGGCCATGCCGATGCCGTTCTCGCGATAAGACTTAACGGCGGCGCGGAAGTCGGCGGAACCTATGATCGGCCGCTGGATCTCGGCCATGGCGGCGTCGGCGGCCGCGATCCCCTCGTTGACCGCGACGGAGACCAGGCGCTTGGTGGCGGAGTTCGCGATCGATGGTCCGTGGGCGAGCTCCTGGGCAATGACCATCGTGGCGTCGTCGAGCCGCTCATCAGCTACGACCCAGTTGATGATGTTCCAGCGCTCCAGGGTGGCGGACGGGTAGCGCCGGCCGAGCAGCGCCATCTCCTTGGCCCTGGCCGCGCCGGCCCGCTGCGCGAGCCGTTGCACTGCGCCCATCAGGGGGTGCAGGCCGACGGTGACCTCGACCGAGCCGATCTTGGCCGACTCGGACGCCACGATGAGGTCGCAAGCCAGCGCGAGCTCGAAGCCGCCCCCGACGCAGACTCCTCCGATGCTGGCGACGATGGGCGCCGGGTGCTCGTCGAACGCCCGCAGCGTCCCGACGAAATCCCAGTCCAGGACGTCGCCTTTGTCCGCATCGGCGATCATCGCGTCGAGGTCGGCGCCCGCTGAGAAGTGCCGAAGGGAGC
>DATHQE010000375.1:0-2410 GCA_035483035.1 Streptosporangiaceae bacterium
ACGGCGGACATCCGGCTCCAGGCCGCCGAGCTGGACGAGTGGCGGATTGCGCGGCCGGACGAACTCGACGGGCTCTTGCTCCCGGCAGCGCTGCCGCGGGTGGCAGCGGCCATCGCCGCCAGCGAGCACGGGTGCACGCAGACCGGACCTGGCCTCGCGGCAGCGGCCACGCCTTAGCCAGGCGGACTGGTCAGCCGGTCGCGCCTGCCCCGGCGAGCGCCGCAGGCAAGCCGGTGATCCTCGAGACGCTCGTCGCATCGAGTACCCGCGCGAGCTCGCGTTCAGCGACCGGCAGCACGTCGGCCACGGTGATAGGCCGGCCGGCCTCTGCGGACAGTGAGGTGACGGCGGCGTCGGGTATGCCACACGGCACGATCCGGTCGTACCAGGACAGGTCGCAGTCGCAGTTCAGCGCGAAGCCGTGCATCGTCACGCCCCTGGCCACCCGGATGCCCAGCGCCGCGATCTTGCGGTCTGGCCGGCCAAGCCCGTTGCCCAGTAGCCAGGCGCCGCTGCGCCCGTCGACCCGGACGGCCGACACGCCGAACTCGGCGCACACCCCGATCATGGCGTCCTCAACCAGTCGGACATAGCTCACGACGTCGATGGGCTCGTCCAGCGCGACGATCGGATAGCCGACAAGCTGGCCAGGGCCATGCCAGGTGATCTTGCCGCCGCGGTCGACGTCGATGACCGGCGCGCCCGGATCGCCGACCGGCCGGTCGAGCGGGCTGGTGCGCTTGCCGGCCGTGTACACGGGCTGGTGCTCAAGCAGCAGGCACGTGTCGGGGATTTCGCCCGCCACGCGTCGATCGTGGACCTGACGCTGCATGTCCCAGGCTTCGACGTAGCCGACTGCGTCGGTCCCCATCCCCAGCCGCGCGAACACTAGCTCACTATGCACAGCGTCAGCTTAACCCGCAGCGGTACGGCGAACAGACGCGATATAGCTTGACACCAAGACGCGATAGTACTTATCGTCAGGTCGACCGGCCGCGACGAGGGGAACGCCGATGGACGCCATGCAGATCTTCACTGCGCTGAGCACGCCCGCGGGCCGGGCCGATCCGTATCCGCACTACGCGGCCCTGCACGAGATCGGGGAGGTGATCAGCCCCGCGCCCGGCACTGTACTGGTCGTCGGCTACGACGCGATCAGCGCGGTCCTGCGCGACCCGAGCTTCACCGTGTCAGATGAGGCCGAGTTCGACCGGAACTTCCCAGGCTGGCAGGCGAATCCGGTGTTCGCCCAGGCCATGGACTGGATACTCAACCTGAACGGTGCGAAGCACGCCAGGATCCGCGGCCTGATTGCCCGGGCCTTCACGGCGCGTCGGGTTGCCGGCCTGGAGCCGGCGATCGCCGCGGTCGCCGACGACCTGCTGGATGCGATGGCCGACCGCGGGGCGGACGGCTCGGCGGTCGAGTTCATGCATGACTTTGCCTATCTGCTGCCGGTCACCGTCATCTGCGAGCTGATCGGGATCCCCGAGGCCGATCGGGACGGCTTCCGGCCGGTGGCCCGCGACCTGGCGGCCGTCTTCGAGTTCGACGACGTGGCAAGCCTGCCAGCGATCAATGCCGCCGCAGCCGAGCTGCTGGCCTACTTCACCGGGCTCGCGGCCCGGCGCCGCGCGCAGCCGCGTGACGACCTCATCAGTGATCTGCTGGCCATCAGCGACTCCGCGGACGGCAGGCTGACCGACGCTGAACTCCTGCACAACCTGACCCTGCTGCTCGTCGCCGGCTTCGAGACAACCACAAACCTGCTGGGGAACGGACTGCAGATCATGCTCGAGCAGCCGGCGACGAGCGCCTCGGTCCGGGACGGGTCCGTACCTGCGGAGGCATTCGTGGCGGAGGTGCTGCGCTACGACTCGCCGGTGCAGCTCACGAGCCGCCACGGGTACGAGACAAAGATCGGCGAAACGGTGGTGGCCGACGGCGACTCCGTCATCACGATGCTGGGCGCGGGAAACCGCGACCCGCGGCGGTTCGCCGAGCCGGACGCGTTCCGGCCCCTGCGCGCGGACGCCGGCCCCCTGAGCTTCGGCGGCGGCGCGCATTTCTGCATCGGCGCGGCCCTGGCCAGGCTCGAGGGCAGCGTCGCGTTCCCGCGGCTGGTGCGCCGGTTCCCGAAACTGACCGCGGCTGGCGAGCCCGTTCGCCGGGAGACATTCCTGCTGCGCGGGTACGACGCGCTGCCGGTCAGGCTCAGCTAGCGGCACGGGGGTCACCGATCCGTGATCATCTTCGGAGGCTTGGAGCGCAGGTAAACGGGGCACAAAATGCGGGAATGCGCAGCGCCAGGTCACGGCTAGCGTCAGCAGGAGGTGCGTGCCTTGTACAACGAGGACGAACTGCGCCGCATGACCCCGCAGCAGCGGCTCGAGCTGAGGCGGGCGCTGGC
>DATHQE010000376.1:0-18749 GCA_035483035.1 Streptosporangiaceae bacterium
CCGGGGCGGCCACCTGCGTGAGGACGATGGCGCTGATGACATCTACTGAATACGCCGCGTGGAGGTGGGCGACACTTGAGCTCAGCAGCCGGTCCGGAGCCCCCATGACGGCGTTGTAGATGATGACGCCCGGTGCGTCACTCCCGAGATAGAGCTCCCTCATCCGGGCGCCCAGGCCATCGGGATCGCTGGCATCGGCAGCGATGGTGTTGATCTTGCCACCGGTATCGGCCAAGGTGCGCGCGAGGTCGCCGAGTTTGTCCGTGCTACGCGCCACCAGCGTGACCCGGTAGCCGCCCACGGCGAAGCGACGTGCAACCGCCATTCCAAGGCCAGGCCCCGCGCCGACCAGTAGCAGGTGGCGGCCATCGACTGAGCCTGCACCTGCGGCCTCGGCGAGGTCAGCGATCGAGCTTTCTCGGTTACCGGGGTCGCCTACTCGCTCGTTGGGCATGGTGCCGTCCTTTCGCCTCGACCGCGTCGGAGAGCGATCTTAAGCCAACGGCCACTCGGCTCACCTACTGGCACCTGCCGGGCCGTAAGCTCCGTGAGCTGCCTCGCGTCAGTGACGGGATTACTCAGCGCGCAGCAGCTCGGCGGCGGGGGTGCGGCCGGCTACTCGGCCCGGTAGCAGGGCGACCAGGTTGGCGATGACCAGCGCGCCGACCACGATGAGGACGACGGTGAGCGCCGGGACGGTTGGCTCGGGCACGAC
The DNA here is from genome assembly GCA_035483035.1 of Streptosporangiaceae bacterium. GTDB lineage: Bacteria > Actinomycetota > Actinomycetes > Streptosporangiales > Streptosporangiaceae > JAJYUU01. The sequence continues at coordinate 716 of DATHQE010000376.1, forward strand.
GCTGATCTGCCGCGCGAACAGCTCCCAGAGCGCGCGGCCGAGCGCGATGCCGAGCGGGACGCCCACGATGGCGCCGACAGCGATCGCGGCGGTGGACTGCCAGGCCACCGTGGCGGACAGCTGCCGCCGAGTAAACCCCAGGGTCTTGAGCAGCGCCAGGTCCCTGCGGCGGCGGCGGACCGACGACATCAGGGTCAGCAGCAGCGAGCTGACCGCGCCGAGCGCGAGCGCGCCGGCCAGGATCACAGGCGCCGTACCCGTCGACTGGAAATCGGCGATTTCCGCCGGGCGCTGCACGGGCAGCACCACGCCGCCTATGTTGGCTGGGACGATTTTCTGGAGAACCTTCTGCTGTGCGGCGAGGTTGGCGCCGGGGACCAGGGTGACCAGAATGTTGTTCGGCTGGTTGCCATTGGCGCCGGGGATGTCCTGGTAGGGCAGCACCGCGCCGGTGCCCATCTCGGTGTGCAAGGTGGCCGCGACACCCATCGAGGGCAGGGTGGCCGTGCCGACGATCCGAAGCTGGAACGGGTGCGAGCCGCCGTCGGCCACGGTGACCACGTCGCCCACCCGCTTGTGCAGCTGAGCCAGGGTCGTCGCGCCGAGCACCACCTGGCCCTGTCCCTGCAGGCCGTGCCCGGACAGCAGCGGGGGCGCGACCGGCGCCATCGTGTCCGTGCCGAGAACGGGGACAGTTACGCCGTCGATCTGCGCGGTCCCGAACCAGACGCCCGTCCACGCAGCGACCTCAGGGTCGTGATCGAGGACGGCCGTCGTCTCGTTGTGGTTGACGTAAATGACCCCTGAGCTCAGCGCGTACGTCCAGTTCCAGCCGTACAGCGACGGATGGGACACGAGCGTGGTCAGGCTCGCGCCAAACGTGACCGTGGCCAGCAGGACCACGTTGGCCAGCACCGTGCCGAGGATGGCCGACCTGACCGGTGCCCCACCACGCTCCGCGCTGGGGTCGAGGGCCAGCCGGACGCCCTCGGCAGCCGGCGCGGGCAGCCCGGCCGCCCAGGTCGCACGCACCAGTGCCGACCCTGTGGCACTGGGCGGCACGCCGCGGGCGAGGGCGCGGTGCGGAGCCCGCCGGTACGCGATTACTGCCGCGGCCGCGGCCAGCAGGCAGACAAACAGACCGAAGCCGGCGCCGAGGATGGTCCAGTCGAACGCGACGCCCGGGTACGGATAGACGGCGCGTATCGAGCCGAGCGGTGCTAGCGGCGACAGGCCGACGGCGACGGCGCACGCCAGCAGCGCGCCGACCACGACGGCACCAAGCACGCCGGGCAGCCCGTCGCCGGTCGTCACGGCCGGGCTGGCGCCGAGCGCGCGCAGCGTGCTGAGCTCTCCGGCGCCGAGGCGCAGCTGCCTGCCGATGACCTGGCCCGCGATAAGCAGCGCGGCCAACGCCGCGATCCCGCCGAAGACCGCGAGCGCGATCGAGGTCGGCTCGATGGCCCGCTCGGCCTTGGCCGCGGTGAGCGACGTGACGTAGAACTCGATGGGAAACCCCTTCGGCAGCACCTGCTGGATGCTGGCTTCAGCGGCGGCCACGCTGGTTCCGGGGTCGACCTGCACGGAGGTTTCTGTGAAGTTGGCGCAGCACCTGGCGAGCAACTGGGTCAGCGCGGGGGTGAACAGCGCACCGCCGTCGCGCTGGACGTCGGCGTCGTCCTGGGTCTCTTCCGAGCTGTAGACCACCTTGCCGACGACCTTCATGGCGATGGACAGGTGTGGCTTGACCGGCCGCGTGCCGAAGCCCGGTGCCGTCACCTGGGCGTTCGTGAAGAAGCCAAGAGGTGCGACCGTGCCGACGTGGACCGGCCCGGTGGTCCCCTTGGCGTCGATCACCGCTTCGTCGGTCTTGCCGGGGTCAGCCATCCGGCCCTGGACGACGGTGACCCGGTCGGTGCTGAAGTACTCGCCGTCCAGGCTGCCGTACAGACCCTGGCTGCCCGCCTCCTCCTGCTGGTTCTGTCCCGATCCGAGCACGGCCACGTTCAGCCCTTCGTAGCTGGTGACGTGCCGGACGCCGGGCAAGGCGGCGATCTTGGCAATGATGGCCGGGTCGTAGCCGTTGCTCCCGGCCACCCCGTACAGCCCGGTCAGCGCCGTCAGGTCGGACGGCGTGGTGCTGGCCAGGTAGGCGGGGAACGCGGCCTGGGTGCGCCGAGCGGCAGCGGCCGACCCCATCGCGAGGCCGCCGAGCACACCGAGCAGCAGCACGAGCCCCAGGTACCCGGCCCAGCGCGCACTCCACGTGCACCGGAACCTATACCGCGCTACCCGGAAAGTGTCCGCACCCCGCATCGTCGCAGTATCCCGTGCCTGCGCGGGATACCGGAAGGGCGCCAGCCTGCCTGGCATGGGTGTGCCAGCACCCTCGGATCTCATCCTCGGGGATTGCAGCGCGAGGAACTCTGATTCGCGGCCAGAGCGACCTTGGACCTGACATCTTCCTACCAAATGGCGCAGCAGAGCGATAAAGTCCCGGCACGGAGCTGATTCGCGCCAGCTCTTCCGCATCTGCATGTATCTCTGATAGCCGGTGATTGCACTAGATCGGAACAATACGTGCGATACAGGCTATCTGAGTACGATCCGGGCCTGCCAGGCCTGCCGTTCTGAGGGGCTGCTATGCCTATTAATACTGGCGACACTGCCTGGATGCTGGCCTCCACGGCCTTTGTCCTGTTCATGATGCCGGGCCTTGCCCTGTTCTACGGCGGGCTTGTCGGTACTAAGAACGTACTGGCCACGATGGTTCAGTCCTTTGCCGCGATCGGCGTGGTCAGCATCCTGTGGGTGATCGTGGGCTTCACGATCGCGTTCGGCTCGAGCCACGGTGCCGTAGTGGGCAGCTTCGACAACATCATGCTGCACGACATCGGCGGAGCGCCGGTGAGCTTCGCGCCGACGATTCCGGCCCTGGTCTTCATGGCGTTCCAGATGATGTTCGCGGTGATCACCCCGGCGCTGATCGCCGGCGCGTTCTGCGAGCGGATGCGGTTCCGCGGCTACGTGGTCTTCATCGCGCTGTGGTCGCTGATCGTGTACTGCCCGTTCGCGCATGCAGTCTGGGGCGGCGGCATCCTCGGAGCCGGCGGACTGCACGCGATCGACTTCGCCGGCGGCTCGGTCGTGCACGAGCTTGCCGGCGCCGCAGCGCTGGCGACGGCGTTCTTCCTGCGGCGCAGCCGCCCGCTCGACAAGCCGCACAGCGTGCCGCTGGTCCTGCTCGGAGCGGGGATCCTGTGGTTCGGCTGGTTCGGCTTCAACGCCGGCAGCGCTCTGTCCGCCGGCCCGGTCGCGGCCTATGCCCTGGTCAACACGCAGCTCGGCGCCGCGGCCGGCATGCTCACCTGGATGGGCGTCGAGTGGTGGCGCAAGGGAAAACCGTCGGGTGTCGGCATCGGCGCAGGCGCGGTGGCGGGCCTCGCCGCTATCACCCCGGCCTCTGGCTACGTGCCGCCCTGGGCGGCGCTGATCATTGGCATCGCGGCCGGCGCGCTCTGCTACTTCGCGTGTCACCTTAAGGACGTCTTCCACTACGACGACTCCCTCGACGTTGTCGGCGTGCACATGGTCGGCGGCTTCGTCGGCGTTGTACTCACCGGTCTCTTCGCCAGCCTGGCTGTGAACGCGGCCGGCGAGGCAGGCGGCCTGGTTCAGCTCGGGCGTCAGCTGCTGCTGGCCGCATCGGGCATCGTCTACCCGTTTGTCCTGACCTGGATCATCCTGTGGGTCACGGACAAGGTCGTCGGCCTGAAGGTCAGCCCGGAAGAGGAGGCGGCCGGGCTCGACCTGAGCGAGCACGGCGAGCGCGCTTATGATTTCCCGGCGGTCGTGCTGGCCGACGGGCCTTCGGTCAGCGCCGAGCCGTCTGCGGCCGCGTCCTAGCTCGCTCGCCCGCGCACCTGCGACGTCATGGAGCGCGACGACCGCTGCGCCGGGCTGTACCGGATACAGGCCTGGGCGTATCGGCAGCCGCGGCCCTCGGACGCGGCGCCTGCGCGGCGCTAGCGAAGCCGGGCGCTTCAGGCACGCCGGCCTGCGCATGGCAGTCACATGGGTGCGGGGCCTGCTGCCTTAGGCCGGCCACCACTGTCGCCAAGATGGCCTCGAAGATGTCGTCATCCTGAACCTCGGGCAGCAAGGTTCGCACCTGCCAGATGCTGGGGTACTGCTCACGGCTGACCGACAGGTATATCTGCGTCCACGCTGCCCGGTCCCGCTGCTGCTGGCGTTTATCCAGCGCGAGGAACGCCGCCTCGCTGCCGGCCCAGTACAGCGAGAAATCGCCGACAGCCCGGTACATCAGCGCTGCGCGCACTGGCTCGACGTCACGATGACGCTGCCGTTCAACATCGCGAGCCGGTGCCCGTGCTGAGCATCCCATCGGGGCTGTCGCGCGACGGCGTGCCGACCGGACTGTCGATTGTCGCCAAGACGTACGACGACGTCGCCGCGTTCCGGGTCGCGGCCCACGAGCGGCGCTTCCCGTGGCTTGACCGGCCCGAGCGCCGCCCTGCCCTGTGAGGACGGCGACGACAAATGCGACGACGCGATCGGCCGGTGCAGGGAGCAACACCCCGGCGTTGACGCTTTTCATCCGGCGCAGAGCGGGTGCGTCATTCCGAGCCGGCCGCGGCCAGCGCTGCTGCGAGAGGCTCGAGTTCGGCGATGAGCAGGTCTAGCTCGGTCGGGGTCAGGATGTCGTAGGGCGGTGCCGCGAGGTCGTCGGTGAGGGCCTCGATCCGCTCTCTGGTCTCGCGTCCGGTGTCGGTGATCTGGCCGGTGTCGTCGATGAGCCCACGGCCGCGCATCCTGTCGGCCACAGCGGCCAGCGTCGCGGCGGGGAGGTGGTGGATGCGGCCGAACTTCTCCGCGGGCATGCCCTGGGAGACCGCATACAGCGCGTGAGACTCGAGCCCGCCGATGCCCTCCGAGACCAGGGCTGCGATGTGACCGTCGCCGCGGTGCTCGCGGAGCAGGTTGGCCGAGTGCCAGAGCCGGGCGACGGGTTCGGCGGGGATGGGGAGCGTTCGCAGTCCCGCGTACATGGCACGGCCTTCGGTCGGGGCGCTCGTGGCCGCCTTGGTGGCCAGGTCGGCGGCCCGGGTGACGCCGGCGGAGTCAGCCAGGTCAGCGAGGATCCTTCTCACGGCGGCGGCGCACCCCCGCTCGCGAGCGGCCAGGACCGCCTCGGGGGTGGCGATGTCCCAGACGTGCGGGATGTGCCGGGCGACCTCGCCGTCGGCGAAGTTGTAGAAGATCGCGTGCACCACCTCGGCCGGGCACCGGCCGAGCGGGGCGGCGCGCCCGGCGAAGTAGGCGTCCCAGTAGTTCCGGTACCCGAGCGCCATCACCTCGGCGGTCGGCTCCGGCGCGGCGTACGGGACCATCGCTATCGGCTCGGTGAGCCCATAGAGGCGGCGGGCCGTGGCCCCTGAAAGCTTTGTCTCGGTCATCTCGATCATCTCCGTGCTCGTGGTCCCGCCGTGCTCGGGGCGCCGTCACCCCTTCCACGAACACCGGAGAGTCATTCCGACACCCGCGTGATGACTCTCGGTACCGGATCAAGCGCTGCCGCCGCGCAGGTCTTCGGTGAAGATCCAGCGGAGGACGAGGGCTGGAGTCCTCGCGCTCAGCCCCTCGTCTGGAGAATCGCTACTCGGTCTTCAGCGAGGCCTCGACCTCGATGACGAGCTGGATCTTCTCGCTTACCACGACGCCGCCGGTCGGCAGCGACATGTTGGCGGTGATGCCGAAGTCCGTGCGGTTGATCTCGCCTGTCGCCGAAAACCCGGCACGAGTCCCGCCGTAAGGGTCGGGGCCGAATCCGTTCACCTCGACCGTCAGCGCTACCGGTTGAGTGACGCCCTTGATGGTCAGCTCGCCGTCGGCGATGATCTCCCCAGCTTCCTGCCGGATTCCGGTGGTCCGGTAGGTCATGCTGGGGTGGTTGGCGACGTCGAGGAAGTTCTCGCCCTTGACGTCGCTGTCGCGCTGCTCGTTCCCCGTGCTGAGCGAGGCCATGTCGATGGTCGCGGTAGCGGAAGACTCCAGCGGATTTTCCGCAGTGATGATCTGGCCTTCGACCGTGTTGAAGTTCCCGCGGACCTTGCTGACCATCAGGTGCCGGGCTACGAACCCGACGTGAGAATGGACAGGATCGATATCCCAGGTGCCCGCGATGTAACCGGGAATCTCGACAGACCCTGCTGCCATGGCGTCTCCTCTTCCGAGTACAGCGTTACCTGATCGAGAGCTGTAACGATACAGAACCGGCCGAGAGGCGTGGCGGGGGCTATCCGAACTGCACAGTGCCGGCCTGTCCGCGGCGGGTGTTCTCTGTCGACAGTCAATGAGAGTCTGCATGTCCGGCGCGCCCGTGTCCCGTGGAACGTCAGGTGATGAATGCGGTCATCCGGATTGAGACGAGCAGTCCGGGCAGGTCGACGCCGAGCTTGGCGACGTAGCGCGCCGGCGGCTCGGACGGGAACCACCGCGCGTATTCCTCGTTCAGTCCGGCGAAGTCGGCTGGGTTGGTGAGCAGTATCCCCACCTCGATGACGTCGTCCAGGCTGGCGCCGCCGGCCTGGAGAATGCCCTCGCAATTCGTCAGCGCCTGTCGCGTCTGATCTTGGATCGTGTATCCGGCGAGGCTGCCAGTGGCCGGGTCGATGCCGACGATGCCGGAGACGAGCACGTGCGGTCCGGCCTTGACTCCCTGGCTGTAGAGCGGCGAACTCGGCGCGTTCGCAGTCGCGATGATCTCCCGTGGCATGACGGTCCCTCCTGCTTCTGCGCATCAAACCGCCCCGGCAGGATCGCAGGTTTCGCCCGTTCACGTGCACAGATGTGCGGGCCTGTTGGCCCCGCCCACGCAGGAGGGACCGGGCCGGGAGCACGGGCGCGGCGCCGACATTGACAGCTGCCCGAGCGCGGCCCCCAGGGCTGCCCGAGCTGGCCTGCCCAGGATGATCGCCGAGACGGTATTTCACGATTTTTGCCCGCGAGGCTGTTCGGCCCGAGGTGGCGCCTGTTTTGCCCGTTTCACGCTCCTGTGCTGCCATCCGACTACAGGGTGGTTCAGGCAAGGGAAGGCGGGGAGGGTTAGCGAACCGACTACCGGAGGGAGAAGTGATGACGGGACCGCAGGTCGACTACGCGGCGGTATACCGGCAGCTCCCGATCCCGGTCCTGCTGCTGACGCCGGAGTTCGCCATCGCCGACGTGAACCAGGCGTCCCTGCAGGCGACGGGCCGCACACGGGAAGAATTGCTGGGTCGCAACGTCTTCGATGCCTTCCCAAGTAATCCTTCGGATCCCGGCGCAACGACCGTCCGCAACACGATCGCCTCGCTGCGCCGGGTCCTGGCCACGGGAGAGCCACACGCCATGGAGTTCCAGAAGAGTGACATCGAGGTGCCCGGCAGCCCAGGCCAGTTCGACAGGATCTACTGGAGCGGGGTCAACGCGCCGGTCCTCGGCCCGGACGGCCGCGTGGCGCTCATCGCCATCATGGCGGAGGATGTCACCGACCGCCTGCACAGGTTCATCTCAGCCCTGGAATCGGACGAGATGTACGAAGACACTGGATAGCTGCCGGGGACCGCCGGCCGGCCAGGCGGCCCAGCCAGTGGGTCCTGATCGAGTTCTTATCGCTTCGACCGTGCGTGCCTAAAGCGTCCACCAACGCCGACCGCCAGTGCTGACGCGACCCGCGGCGCGCTAGGGCAGCTGCTCTCCGCTGACCAGCTCGGATACACCGGGTACCTGCCCTGCGCGGCGCATGGCCGATAGCGTCCCGTCGTCGCCGGCTAGGTAGTGGTCGAGGAAAGAGATGGTGACTCTGGCGACGATCGGCTCAGGCGCGCTGTCACCCTCGTACGGCGTGAAATGATCGGCGCCGGTCAGCTGCAGGTAGTATCGCGTTCCGCTCTGGTCGGCCCGATACAGCTGCAGGCTCGCGGCCTGCGGATTCCATGTGTCCGCCGTGCCCTGGACGAAGAGCATCGGAGGCGTCGCACCGGTGAACCAGGTGCCGGTGAAAGCTGGCCATTCCGCTCCAGCGAGGACGATGGCGGCACTCAGGCCGGGATACTGGCAACAGCTCATCCCTGCCATGGCGACCACGGTGTCACCGCCGTCGGAATGCCCCGCTACAGCCACCTTGGATGCATTGACTAGGCCGGCCAGCGGGCCTTCCGGCTGGCTAGACATCTGATCCAGCTGCCGGATGACAAACGCGAGGTCGGCTGGCTGGTTGACCAGGTCCGATTCATCCGGGCTGGCAAGGTGGCAATTCGTGCGCGGGAAATTGACCGCCGCTACCACATATCCAGCACTTGCCCATTCCCGCAGCAGAATGCTGTAGCTGGCGCTGCATTGCCGGTATCCGGGGGCGAAGACAACGAGCGGAAAAGAGCCTGCGCCAGCAGGGCCTGATGCTGATGCCGATGTCGGGCCCCTATTCGGGTAACGCACGATGACAGGCAGCACGCGAGTGCCGAGACCGCTGCGATCCTCGGTGAAGGTAAACCGGCGCTCGACAACCTGATAATTGCCAAGGCCGCCGGACGGATGCGGCGGCACGGAGGGGGAGGGCGACGCGCCCGCTGCCTTGACGCGAGGAGAGCGCCCTGCTGCTGCGTGCCCGGGCGACCCTGCGGACGCCCGCGCGGCCAGGTAAATGCCGCCCCCTAGCGCGACCGCGAGGACGACTGCGAGCACGGCAATCACGCCGGCCCGCGCGCCGCTCTCGCGCGAGGTCCGCGCGTGCGAGCGTCGCGGGCTAGCTCCCGATGGCCGGCCAGGTCTGCTAATGCGAATGAATTCCTCTCCGTTCTGGGCTTATTTTAATGAAGTCTTCATGACATTCATAATCTTAACTAGTTCTAAACCAGAAACTAGCCTGATCTGAATTACCTGAGCTTGGCCAGGCATACCCGGTGAGATTAACCTGCCAGAATGGAAAACCAGACCGACGACGACAATCATCTGCCAGCCTGCGGCCTGCAGCCGGCCGCCCGACTCGCGTCGCTGGCAACCCAGCGGGCGACGAGCAGACAACGCCGCGTCTGGTCCGGACGCGTCGGCAGCTGGGATCAGCACGGATCGGCCGCTCTGCACAGCGTAACTTCTGCAGTTCTCGGCGTTGCCGCACCGCAGGCTGGCGACACGGTCCTCGACCTCGGCTGCGGCACCGGTCAGATCAGTATCCCGCTGGCGATGCGAAGCGCGAGCGTGCTCGCGGTGGACGTAAGCCCGGCGATGGCCAGGCGCCTGCGGGATGAAGCACGACGGCGCGGCCTGCCGTCGCTCACGGTGATCGCGCTGCCCATCGAAGAACTCGACTTGCCGCCGGCCAGCGTCGACCTGGTCGTGTCCAGCTATGCGCTTCACCATCTGCGAGATCCCGACAAGTCGAGGCTCGTCACCGCCGCGTATGGCTGGCTTCGGCCGGGCGGCCGGATCGTGATCGCGGACATGATGTTTGGCCGGGGCGGCTCGGCCAGGGACCGCACCATCATCCGCACGAAACTGCGCGCCCTCGCTCGGAAGGGTCCGGGCGGCTGGTGGCGCATCGTCAAGAACGCCGCGCGATATCAGCTCCGCGTGCAGGAGCGGCCGATCTCGATGTCGGCGTGGGCAGGGCTGCTCGCCAGCGCTGGATTCACTGACATCACGTCGTCCTCGATCGTCGCCGAGGCCGGCCTGGTCGCCGGCCACCGGCCTGATACGCGGACTCCGGTCAGGGCGCAGCCTGCGGCCGTGACCCGGTCCGAACGCAGATGAAGTCTCGTGCTGGCGTCGTGGGGCCGCGGGGTCTCACGCTGCTCGCCGTCACCGCGATCGCCGGTCTGGTGCTCGCCATACATGGCTGGGCTCAGCACAGCGCAGGTGGGCCGCTCGGGTCGCTTAGCGGTAGTTCGACGCCCGCCCGGCGACCCGCCGGGACTGCGCCATCGGGATCCGTGCCAGCCGCATCCGCGCCGTCGTACGGTCCGTCCGCATCCACCCCCACAGCTGGGCCGCCGGTGCGCCCCAGGACGCCAGCTAGCTCACCGGGGCCGCCGCTCACGTCGCAACCGTTCGCGACGTATGCCTTCGTCATCTGGCCGGGCACACCGACCAGCGCCGCGCAGGCGGCGCTCACCGGGCTATCCGTCCGCGTCCGTCAAGAGGGCACCGGGCTGTCGGTCACCGCATCAGTGAACGGCCAGCCGGCCGGCACCGCGCACTTCTACCCGGGCGGTGAACACGTCTACGTGGTGGAGGCTTCTATGGGCGACGATTCCGGCAGCAGTGATTACAACCTCGGTGACGACGGCCTCGTCGTCACCGACACGCAGGGCAGGATCGTCTCGTGACCACGTCGCGCGTCACGGCTGGCGCGAGGGTGAACGAGGTCGCAGCGGCCTGGGGACCTACCGCGGGCCGAATGCTGCTGGGCTTGGTGCTGGCCTGGTTCGGCTATCACGAGCTTGTGCAGCCCGTGCTGTGGACCGGATATGTGCCGGCGGTCAACTCCACCTCTGACGCCGCGGTCGTCCTCGTGCTCGCCCACGGCTGGCTCCTGCTCGTGCTGGCCGTGGCGCTGGTCGCCGGCATCGCCACGAGGGCAGCCGCTGGCCTCGCCGTGCTGTTGCTGGCGCAGATCGTCATCTGGCTCACCGCTACGGCAGGCCTGTCGGACCTGACGCTGCGCGACGCCGGCGTTCTCGGCCTGGCCCTGTGCATCGCGGGCTCGACCGAGCAGCGACTGACCCTGGCCAGCTAGGGCTGACCGCGTGCGCGAACCCGTAATACACGCTTCGATGCAGCGCGAAAGGCAATGATGGAGAGCTTCCTGACCCACGCCGGGTATGGCGCCCTGGCGCTATTCGGATTCCTCGAGGCGTGCTGCGTCCCGATCTCCTCGGAGGTCACGTTCGGTTTCGCCGGCGTGCTGGCCTACCAGGGTCACCTCAGCCTGCCGTTCGTCATCGGTGTCGGAACACTGGCAGAACTGGCGGGCTCCTGCGTTTCGTACACGGTAGGACGGATGGCCGAGCGCTCGGCGATCGAGCGCCTCGGCCGATTTGTTCTCATCAATAGGGCCGACATCGACCGCTCCGCGCAGTTCCTGCTCGACCGCGGCGCCTTGGCCATTCCCGTGGGACGAGCGCTGCCGTTCGTGCGTTCATTTACGTCCGTGGCTGCCGGGTCCGCGGGGGTGCCAGCACTGCGCTTCGGCGTCCTTAGCCTCATCGGCACCGCGATCTATGCCGCGGGCATGTCGACCCTCGGATATGTGGTCGGCTCGGCCTGGCACCGCGTGTCCGGTGACCTGTCGGTGGCAGGCTACGTGCTGGCCGCACTGGCGGTCTCAGCGATCGTGGCCATGGTCGTTCGCCGGCTGCGTGAGATTCGCAGCGAGGCCTCGGCAGCACCTGCCCAGCCCGCCGCAGCTGCATCGACTGATGACCCGGTGATAAGCCTGGGGATTGATCGGTGATGGCCGGTCGGCAGGCTGATCAACGCCACTGAGTTCGCCGCGCGAGGACGGCTGCGTCGCCTGCGGCAGGTTAGTCCCTGGCTCAGGCCTTCGGCGCCCGGGCTGCGCGCGCACTTGGCGTGGTACTGATTCCCGTCCATCATCCGGGCGGAGCTCAGCGCAACCGCATGGCCATCGCGCTCGTCACCTGGGTTACAGGTTGCTGCCACCGCACTCGTCAACCTGCAGGCCGGCCGGCGCTGGATGCGCTGGGCCTAGCGGACATGGTAATGAAGTCACGGGACCACCAGGATTCGAAATACCGGCCGGGCGTGCCGAACATGCTGGGCAGCAAGTCTGTCCCGTTGCCGGGCGTGGCGGCGCCGCTCGGCGTACTGGGGGCGTAGGTGGCGAGGTTCACCCAGTCGGTGTTGATGTCGAGTTCCATGGCGCGGACTGCGCCAGCACGGGCCAGGATGTCGGCCAGGGTGGTGATGTTCAGGCCTGGGCCGCCGGCGTAGACGAGGGCGCCGTCCGCGGTGATGCCGACGCCGGACCGCCAGACATCGACCGCGTTGCCGAGCGTGAAGCCCCACTGGGTGGTGTCATTCGGGTTGAGGCCCGGCACCGGCTTCCCGCCGTCGACGAGCAAGTCGAGGTTCTGCCGTACCGACGCCACGTCCGGGGCCATGGTCGCATCCCGGCCCCACTTTGCGATATTGGCGGTCCCGTTGCGGTAGACGACGAACGAGGCGGCCCCGCGGCGCAGCGGGATGACCGTCTTGCCGTCGGTGTAATAGCCGCCTTGGGCGTTGTCCATGAGGAAGCCGGCGTTGAAAGCGGCCACGAGGCTCGTCGCGGCGCTCGGCGAGACGGGCGCAGTGTGCCGGTAAGGCCCGCCGCCGGGAATCGTGCTGCCCGAGTAGAGGGTTGCCCGCAGCAGCTTGGTGTCCATCCAGGCCACGCCGATGACGAGACTGGTGTGGACAGAGTCCGGCCGGACCCAGGTCTCGTACACCGCGGGGTAACCGCCGACCGGCCGCCCGACCGGGTGCCAGATCCCCTCGCCTGGCAGCCAGCTGCCCGCTGGTGACGTCAGCCGCGCCGGGGCAGCGAGGTGCGCAGCCGCGCCTCGGGCACGTCCGGCCTGCTGCCCTGCTGCGCGGAGGTGAGGGATCGCGGATTTGGGCGGCGTGCCGCCGACCGGCGGCGGATGGTGGGAGTACCACTGGTTTTCGGCCCAGTTGACGACGGAACTGCCGCCATGAGCGCGGAACCACTCGGCAGCGCGCGCGCCGGCGGAGTTGCCCATGCCGGGGTTGCCCAGCGCGGATCCCAGCGAGATCCACACAGGGGTGAGCAGCAGCACGATCGCGAGCGCGGTGGCGGTGACCGGGTGGCGGCCGGCTATGGTCCGACGGGCCGCGCGAACCTGTCGCCGCCTATCGCGACGGCGCGACCGGCGCTCCCAGAACGTGCCGGGCTGGCGTGCAGGATTCCGTCGCGGCGCCTTGCGGTGGCCGCGCGGCCGGTCAAGAGGGTCTGCGTGGTCCACGCCGCGAGCGTATGCCGAACGCCGCGGCCCATGTGTGAGCGGCGTCGCGGCTGGCGCCCAGTCCGCCTGAACCCGGCGACGGGGCTCCTGCCCGGACTGTGGCCATGACTCCGGATACTCGGGCCCGCGGTCGGCATCCACGGCCGAGCCGGTCATGTACAGGTCATCCCACTCGCCTGAGTCAGAACGCCGGCTCAACCGCCATCACCGCGCGGACAACAGTTCCCCTTCACCACACGAAGGTTAGAAACGATTCATGAAGGACCCGTGAAGACCGGATCGCAATCCCGCCACAGAGGCACTCCCCTGGTTCGCCCCCATCGCCGGCAGCCCTGCGCGGCGCTTGCTCCGCCAGGCGCCACGTGAGCCAGGCTCAGCGAGGACGGTCACCTCAAACTGCGGGATCGTCATGGGGTCTTCATATTGCCTGTGTAGACCTGTCGCGTGAACGTCCATGGGCGGCACCTGGAACGCCGACGGGCGGTGACTGCCGGTACTTGCGAAGGGACCCTGAGGGGCCACATCGACAGCGTTAGCTGCGAGCCAGTCGTGATCCGCCTGATGCCGCGCCTGCTGCAGCGCCGATTGTGCAGATAGGAGAGCCGAGTGCGAGTGCTTGTCGCTGAGGACGACGACGGGCTCCGCAGCGTCCTTGCCCGCGGCCTGCGAGAGAGCGACTACGTCGTCGATGCCGTCGGAGATGGCGATGAGGCTGTTAGGTTCCTGCGCGGCTACGAGTACGCGCTGGTCGTGCTCGACTGGCGAATGCCCGGGATGTCCGGGCTGGACGTCGTGCGCTGGATGCGCCGCCACCAACGGTCCACTCCGGTGCTGATGCTCACGGCTCGCGACGCGCCTGCTGATCGTGTGACGGGCCTTGACGAGGGCGCCGACGACTACCTGATCAAGCCGTTCGACTTCGCCGAGCTGCTGGCACGCATGCGCGCCCTGCAGCGCAGGCCGCCGGCGGTACAGCAACCGGCGCTTATAGTGGGCGACCTCCGCTTCGATCCGGCGACCAGAGAAGTCCGCGTGGGCGGCCAAGAGCCGGTTCTGACTGCGATCGAGTACGGCATTCTGGAACTGCTGATCCGCAGGTCACCAGCTGTCGTCGCGCGAAAGACGATTGCTGTGCACGTCTGGGACGATGAGTCGGATGCGATGGGGTCTAACACCATCGACGTGCACCTAGCGCGGCTGCGCGCCAAACTGGCCGGGGGGATGGTCCGGATTGAGACAGTCCGGGGCATCGGCTACCGCATGGTCGGGCGGTAAGCCCGGTGCGCCTCCGCGCCCGCGTACCTCCCGAGGTTGCCCATGCGGCGAGAGTCGCGCTCGCAGCCAGTCTTCTGGTCGGCATCGTCTACGCAGGCTGCGTTGCGGTCCTCGATCAATTCGTCTCGGCCCGGCTGATTACGGCCGTCGACGCGAGGCTCGCAGACCGCCTTATCGACATACGACAGATCGGGCTGAAAGCCTCAAGCTCCGGTGACGACGACGTCGAAAGCACTCCTGTCTATTTGTGGCGAATGACGCGGTCAGGGTCGACAGCTGTCCAGCCAGAGGCTGGCGCGCCGAAGTTGCCGCCCAGATTGCGTCTGGCCAGGGGCCAGCCCTCGACGGTTCAGCTTGCGCAGGTCGGCGACTTCCAGCTATCGGAGGCTACAGTCAACGGCATTGCATTCGTTGCTGGGCAGAGCCTGCAAGGCGAGCAGCATCTGGCCGACCTGCTACGTGATGGCGAGGCGCTCGCTGCCCCGGTGCTGCTGCTTGCCATGTTCGCCGGCGCGCTAATCGTTGGCCTGCGGGCCCTGTCACCAGTAGAGCAGTCGCGCAGGCGCCAGCTCGAGTTCACCGCTGACGCCTCGCACGAGCTGCGGACGCCTCTCAGCGTCATCAAAGCCGAGACTTCCGTCGTGCTCAGCACGGCGCGCAACGTAGCCGCATACCGCGCCGCGCTGAGCAGGATCGACAGCGAGAATGAAAGGCTACGGAAGATCGTCGACGATCTGCTCTGGCTGGCGAGGTTGGATTCCACGCCGCCACAGCCGACAGACGAGCCGCTGGACCTCAGCACCATTGCCGCAACGTGCGCAGAGCGATTTCGGCCGCTTGCCGAGACCAGGGGCTTCGACATCCAGTTTCTTAACAGCGCGCCCAGGCCGACCTGGATCAGCGCTCCACCGGAGTGGATCGACCGACTTAACGGAGTCCTGGTAGACAACGCATGCCGGTTCGCGGGCGCGGGCGGGGCGGTACGGATCAGCGCCGGACAACGCGGCCACCGCGTGACGCTGACCGTCGAGGACAGCGGTCCGGGCATAGCCGCCGAGCACCGCGCAAGACTGTTCGACCGGTTCCATCGCTCGACCGAGCGCGGCGGCAGTGCCGGCCTTGGACTAGCTATTGCCGACTCCATAGTCCGCTCTACCGACGGCCACTGGCGGTTGGGAGATTCAGAGCTGGGCGGCGCTCTCTTCGAGGTCTCCTGGCCTCGCGCGAGTGTCCGGCAGCACGGCGCACCTCAGGCAGCCAAGCCGAGCCCTGGTCAGCGAGCCGACGTGGCGGCCCCCTTGACGAAATTGCGGGCTGATCAGAAAGGCGCCTGAGAACGGAGCGGCAAGGGCATGCGGCGTGGCAGGCTGACCAGCGCCGCCAGCCGCCAGCAGGCCGCTCCCTGAGAATTCACGCGCTCCGGCGGCAGACACCGGCCTCATGGTCGTCGGCCTTGTCTGGCTCGTCCAGCCGCGACAGCACGAATTCCTCGTGGCGGCGCAGTACCTGCTCAACCGGGTCCGGCAGCCGGGAAGCCGACGCAGCATCGCGTACGGCACGATCATGCTCTCGCGTGCCTTTCGGTCGAACTCGCGGCGGCCCTCCGCGACATCCCGGCTGGCTGTTGACCAGCCACCTTTCGTGTCAGTCGCGCTGGCACCAGGATCTCGGTGAGCTGAGCTCGCCGCTCGCGCGCGATCCTGTCCACTCCGGCGACCCACCAGCATCACGCGTCTGCGGGGGAACCTAGACGCCCAAGACCCCCTAAAAACTGCTGACAATCAACGGCCTGGCCCCGAAAAATCACCAGCCCACGGGGTAGGCCATTGATCGGGGGTGGGGCAATGAACGTCACAGTGACGAGGGGACCGCGATGACGGCGCTGGATCCGGGGTCAGATCCGTACCTGTCCCCGCCGGTGGATGCTGAGCAGGTGGCGCTGCTGTCCCGCTACGGCCAGGAGCGGCCGACGGCGGCGGGGCAGGTGCTGTTTCGTGAGGGAGACCGGGCCTACGACTTCATCGTGGTCCTGTCCGGCGCCGTCACCGTGGTCGACCACGAGGCCGGAGTAGAACGGGAGCTGGCCACCTTGGGCCCAGGCCGGTTCGTGGCCGAGCTAAGCATCCTGACGGGAGAGCGGGTTTTCGCGACGGCGATGGTCAGCGAACCGGGGTCGGTGCTGGTGGTCCCGGCGGATCGTCTGCAGGAGGTGATCGCCCAGGATCAGGGCCTGTCTGACGTGATCGTGCAGACCGCCCTGCGGCGCAGGCAATGGTTTTTGCAGATGGGAGGCGGCCTGCAGATCATAGGCTCGCGGTCGTCACCGGATGCCCGCAGGCTGCGGGAGTTCGCGGCCCGCAACCACCTGCCCCACGTCTGGGTCGACCTGGACTCCGACCCGGCTGCGGGCGCGGTGCTCGCCAGCCACGGCCTTGGCCCGGGCGACTCCCCGGTCGTGGTGATGCGCGGCGGGGAGGTCCTGCGCAATCCGTCGAGTGGCCAGCTGGCAAGCGCAGCGGGGTTCGGATCCGGGGCAGTGCCGCGGAAGACGTTTGACGTGGCCGTGGTCGGGGCCGGCCCGGCCGGCCTGGCCGCCTCGGTGTACGGGGCGTCGGAAGGCCTGGCCACCGCTGTCATCGACGGCATGGGGGTGGGCGGGCAGATCGGCACCACCTCCAAGATCGAGAACTACCTCGGCTTCCCGGTGGGAGTCAGCGGCGAGGAGTTCGCCGAACGGTCCCTGGTCCAGGTACTGCGATTCGGGGCGACACTACTGGCACCCAGGACGGCAGCCGGCCTCACCGGACACGGCGACTACTACGTCATACGGCTCGACGACGGAGGCGAGCTCACGGCCCGTACCGTGATCATCGCCACCGGGGTGAGCTACCGCCAGCTCAACGCGGCCGGCCTGGACCGGTTCGAGGGCACCGGGGTGTTCTACACCCCGCTGGCCGCCCAGGACCAGGTCAGGCCCGGCGACCCGGTGGTCATCGTGGGCGGCGGCAACTCGGCCGGCCAGGCGGCAGCATGGCTGGCCGATCACGGGCACCCGGTCACGGTCGTCATCCGCGGTCAGGATCTGACCGCGAGTATGTCGCAGTACCTGCTTGACCGGATCGCCCGGCACCCCGCCATCACGATCATGTCCCGCTGCGCGGTGCGAGAGGCGGACGGCGCCGGGCGGCTCGAGCACGTCACGATAGAAGACCTCACCAATTCAACCCGGCGGACGCTGGCCGCCGCGGCCCTGTTCGTCCTAATCGGCGCCGAGCCGCACACCCAGTGGCTGGCTGAATCGATCGAGCTGGACAGCCACGGCTTCATCGTCACCGGTGCGGACCTCAGCCGGCCAGCTCGCAACGCGCCCGCCTGGGAAAAGCTGGGCCGGGATCCCTACCTGCTCGAAGCGAGCCTGCCGGGCGTGTTCGCAGTCGGCGACGTGCGCAGCAGCTCGGTCAAACGCGTAGCCTCGGCGGTCGGCGAGGGCTCGATCGCCATCCGATTCGTCACCGAGCACCTCGGCCGCCGCGCCGGCCTGGCGGCCACCGGCCCCGCAGCTCGAGCCTGACAGCCCACACACCCTCCGATCGCTGTAGGGCTGCTCGGCACGGTCCTGGAGGCCAACATGGCGGTGATCTCGGTCGAGCAGACGAAGGTCAGTGTCCGCCAGAACGCCACCATCGAGCAGCTCACCATCCTGGCGACGGTCT
>DATHQE010000377.1:0-3798 GCA_035483035.1 Streptosporangiaceae bacterium
GGAGAAGTTGACGCCGTTCACTTCCTCGCCAAGCGGCGCTGTCCCGATGTGGGCGCCGACTTGGGCGACGCCCTTGATTTTCAGCACCTCTTGCTGGACCTGCGTCACCTGGCGGTCCATTTCCCCGACCGAGGTCTCAGACTTAGTCACGAAGTGCATCAGGAAGTCGGGCTCTTTGAATGTCGGGAAGAGGTCCGAACCGAGTTGGGGATAGAGCACGACCCCGACAGTGACCGCCGCCAGTGCGACCGCCAGGGCGGCCATCGGTACCTTGAGCAGCGGCCCCAGTCCCCTGGCGTACAGCCGCTTGAGGACCCGCATCAGCGGCGGATCGGCCGGCTTCAGCGGCGCGTTGGCGAGCAGCACCAGTCCCATGGCGGGCGTCAGCGTCAGGGCAACAAGCATGGACGCAAGCACGGCGATGCCGTACGCGAGCGCGAGCGGCCGGAAGAAAGCCCCGGTCAGGCCGCCAACGAGCATGACGGGGATCACCGCGACGATGTTGATGAGGGTGGCGTAAAGGATGGCCACCCGGACCTCAAGTGAGGCAGCGAGCACCAGGTGCAAAGGCGTGATGCGCCGGCCGCCGGACCGCCATGCTCGTAGCCGGCGGATGATGTTCTCCATGTCGATGATCGCGTCGTCAACGACGACCCCGACCGCGACGGCGAACCCGGCGAGAATCATCGTGTTAATGGTCGCGCCGGTCGCCTCAAACACTACGGCGGCGGCGGCAAGCGACAGCGGGATCGCCAGCAGGCTAATCAGCGCGCCACGCCACTGGAACAAGAACGCGAACAGGACGAATATCACGAGAATGCAGCCCAGCAGGACCGAGAGCCCGAGATTGTGAATGGCGAGCTGGATGAAGTCGGCCTGCCGGAAGATGTTCGGGTCGACGTTAATTCCCCTGAGCCCGGGCTCGAGCTGCTTGAGCGCCGCAAGCACTCCGTTGGTGACCTGCAGCGTGTTCGCGCCGGGGAACTTCTCGACGACAATCATCTCCCCCGGCTTGCCGTTGATTACGGCGTCGCCGGCCAGCGGCGGGTATCCCCAGACCACACTGGCCACCTGGCCAATCCGCAAGAACCCCTTGCCGCGCTGGACGACGGGAACGTTGGCCATCTGGGCGGGAGTCTTGATCGGCTGGATGTCGCGCAGGTAGACGCGCTGGTTCGGAGTGTCGAGATAACCCAGCGAGCCGACCGCCGCGCCCGTAACGTACTTGACCTCGGTGGTATCAACGGCATCTGCGGCGACAGTCATGACCTGGTCGAGACTGACGTGATTCGCCGCCAGCTCCGCCGGATTGCCCTCGATCATGATCTCCTTGTTGCGCTGACCCCAGATCGCGGCGTTGGCAACGCCGGGGACAGCCATCAGCCGGGGCCTGATCAGCCACTGGGAAATCATCGACAGGTCCATCGGCGAGATCTTCGTCGAGGTCAGCCCGATCTGCAGGACCCGGCTCGTCGCCGACACGATCGGGTACACCTGCGGCGGGTCGCACCAGCTAGGCAGCGACGGCGCAGTGGTCTGCAGCCGCTCCTCGACCAGCTGCCGGGCGTGCAGTTCATTGGTGCCGGCGTTGAAGTACAGGAAGATCGCCGAGAGCTGCGGCTCGGAGTCGGACCGGATGTCGTTCACGCCGGGGACACCTTGGAGCGCGGCCTCGAGCGGGACCGTGGCGAGGGCCTCGACCTCGGATGGCGACAGGCCGAGGCAGCCAGTCTGGATCTCCACTGACACCGGCGCGAACTCCGGGAACACATCGAGCTTCTGATGCCCGATGGTCTGGATACCGAAGTACATGAGCACCAGAGCGAGGCCCATGACCAGATACCGGAGCTTCAGGCTAGTGGCGACGATCCAGCGCACCCGTCACCATCCCCCGGCAGGGCGACCCGTGGCCGAGCCGAAGTGACCCTGGCCTGGATCACGTCTCAACGCCGACGCCGTTCTGAACGCCGAGCAGTTCCTCTGCGCCCTGGGTGACGACCACTGTTCCAGCCGACAGGCCCTGGCTGACGACGACCTGGGTGCCGTTGATGGCAGCGACGGTGATGAACTGAATGGTGAAGCTGAGCGTTCCGGTCTTGGTGTAGACGGCGGTCTGCCCATCCGGCTCGTACAGCAGGGCCTGGACGGGGACAATCGTCTGGGTACCCACGGCTGTTGCGGGCGCGGTCCGCAGGCCAAGTCGCGACGCTCCGAGCGGCGTCAAGACCACGCTGAGGTTACCCCCGACCTGCTCCATTCGGGCCGGCGGCACCTCTCGGCCGCCGGCGGCTGAACTCGGGCCGCAGCCAGCCAGCATCGCTATTGCGGCGGCGGCCACAATGTACGGTGCCGCTCCCAGTCGTCTGTTCCTCATGCGCACCAACCTGGACACCTCCTTCTTTATGGCGGCCTCTAGACGGCAGGGCTTTGCGACGCAGCGACCCAGGCCAGGTCACCGGTAGGAGGCTCGACTATTTCCGCCGGCACGGGGGCCGTCGGCCCGGCCGCGATCGCAGCGCCAGGCAGCAGGAGCAGGTTGACCAGCATGGCGACGCCAATACCGGACGCGATGACGACGGCAGCGCCATGAACGGTCTCGGTGCCTGCGGTCTCGCCGAGGACGATGAACGGCAGCAGCATGAGTACTGTCACGAGCGCCGAGATGATGACCGATGCCGCGCTCTCAGCGGACCCCGTTACCAGCAAGTCTCTGGTTAGCTCGCCACCGTCGGCGACATGGCGACGCCTGATTCTCCCAATGATCCCGATTGCCTGGCGCAGCGCGATCACCACGACCGCGAGCAGGCCGGCGGCGGCGCTCAGCGAGGTTGATCCAATGTCGTGCGCGACCAGAGCGCCCACCGCGACCGGCGGCAGAATGGCGGCCATCGCCAGCAGGGTCAGCCGCCAGCTACCGACCGCCGCCTGTCCGATCAGCACGATGCCGAGGAGCGCCGCGATGATGAAGCTGATGAACTGCGGTCGTGATGTCCCGCCCGAAGACTGGGCTTCCAGCTGAGCGTGGTACTCCAGCGGGAAGCTCATGCCGGTTAGGCCCCGGTTGATGGCGGCGTCCACCACGCCGGCGCCGCCTGTGACGGGCGCCGTGATATCCAGGAACGGCGAAAACTGGTCGTGCTGAATGTCCTCGGGCTCAGCACCAAGGCTCACTGTGGCGACGGAGCCCAGCCGCACCTGACTGTTGTTGCCGTAATCGATCAGCAGGTTCTCGACGTCGCTCAGGTTGCTGACAAGATCCGGCTGAGCCTTGACGACGACGTCGAAGACCTTGTCCTGCTGGAAGAAGTTCCCGACCGTAAGGCCAAGCAGGAGCGTGCCCGCCTCGCGCCGAACATCGCCGGGGGTCAGTCCGTAAAGTTGCGCCGCGTCCGCATTGACCTGGACATTGATCGTCGGCTGCACAACCGGCTCCTGGATATGCGGCGAGCCCAGGCCGTGGACTTTCGACATCATCGAGCGGACGCTGTACGCGAGCCTGGTGAGCTCGGGCAGATCCGGGCCGTATATCCGCACGTCGGCGTCGCCAGACGACGCCGACAGTACGCCGGTCATTGAGTCGGTCTCATAGGTGCTGGCCGTGCCCCGCATGCCGGGAGTGCCCGCAACGATCGCGTCAACGGCTGCGACTGTCTTGGCATAGTCCGCGGTTGGCTTCAGCTCAATCCAGATGTGTCCGGTATTCGTGTTATCGATCTGGTCCGAGGTTGCGGCTCGCCCGAGCGTGGCGCTGACCTGCTGAACCCCATGTATCGCGAGCAGCTCGCGGTCGGCCAGGGC
>DATHQE010000378.1:0-1724 GCA_035483035.1 Streptosporangiaceae bacterium
GCTGGCCGGCGACGAGGTCCAGCGGGTCCTCGGCATCGTGAACGGCACGACCAACTTCATCCTGGACCGGATGGATACCTTCGGCGCCGATTTCAGCGCTGCGCTGGCCGAGGCGCAGGCGCTCGGGTACGCGGAAGCCGATCCGACGGCGGACGTGGCCGGCTTCGACGCCGCCTCGAAGGCAGCGATCCTGGCTAGCATCGCCTTCCATACCGAGGTGACGGCCGACGACGTGTACCGGGAGGGCATCTTGTCGGTGACCGCGGCTGACATCGCCAGCGCGAAGGCGATGGGCTGCGTGGTCAAGCTGCTGGCGATCTGCGAGCGGTCTAACGGCGGGATTTCCGCCAGGGTGCACCCGGCGATGATCCCGCGAACGCACCCGCTGGCGGCGGTGCGTGAGGCTTACAACGCGGTCTTCGTCGAGGCGGAGTCGGCTGGCCGGCTCATGTTCTACGGTGCCGGGGCAGGAGGCGAGCCAACGGCGAGCGCGGTACTCGGCGACACCGTCGCCATCGCGAGGAACATGCTGGCGGGCCTGCGCGGCCCGGACTCCTCGACCTATGCGCAGCTGCCGCTTGTCCCGATAGGGGACGCGCGGACCAGCTATTACGTGCAGCTCGACGTCGCCGACCGGCCTGGCGTCCTGGCTCCGGTGGCGGATGCGTTCGCACAGCAGGGCGTGTCGATCAAGGCGCTGCGCCAGGAAGGCCGCGGCGACGACGCGAACCTGCTCATCATGACCCACTCGGCCAGGGAAGCGGCCCTGGCCAAGACCGTCGCGGTGCTAGGCGCCATGGAAGCCGTCCGAAATGTCGACAGCGTGATGCGCGTCGAGGCCCTGGAGGGCGAATGACAGCCGCGATGACCAGGCAGGCACCATGGCGGGGGATCATCGCGCACTACGGCGCCAACCTGCCGGTGCCCGCGGGCGTCCCGGTCATCACGCTGGGCGAGGGCGGCACGCCGCTGCTGCCTGCCCCGGTGCTGTCTGAGCTGACCGGCTGCTCGGTCTACCTCAAGGTCGAGGGCGTGAACCCGACCGGCTCGTTCAAGGACCGCGGCATGACGGTGGCGGTGACGCTCGCGGCGGCGCGCGGCGCGCACACGGTGATCTGCGCGTCGACGGGCAACACCAGCGCCAGCGCGGCTGCCTACGCCGCCCGGGCCGGCCTTAGCTGCGCGGTCCTGGTGCCGAAGGGCAGCGTGGCGCTCGGCAAGATGGCCCAGGCCCTCGCGCACGGTGCGCGGCTGCTCCAGGTCGACGGCAACTTTGACGACTGCCTCGAGCTGGTGCGCAAGCTGGCCGCGGACTATCCGGTCGCGCTGGTGAACTCGGTCAATCCCGAGCGGCTGCAGGGCCAGAAGACCGCGTCCTTCGAGGTGGTCGATGCCCTCGGTGACGCGCCGGACGTGCACTGCCTGCCGGTCGGCAACGCGGGCAACATCGCCGCATACTGGCTTGGCTACCGGGAGTACCTGGCCGACGGCCGGGCGACGAAAGCGCCGCGGATGCTCGGTTACCAGGCCGCCGGCGCCGCCCCGATTGTCCTCGGCCAGCCGGTGCTCCAGCCAGTGACCGTCGCCACCGCGATTCGGATCGGCAACCCGGCGTCCTGGCATCTGGCCGAGGAAGCGCGAGCCGAGTCCGGCGGCCTCATCGGCTCGGTGACCGACGAGCAGATCCTCGCCGCCTACCGGCTCCTGGCGCAGCGTGAAGGCGT
>DATHQE010000379.1:0-9523 GCA_035483035.1 Streptosporangiaceae bacterium
TCCGATGCGATCTTGCTGATCATCGCGATCGTCGGCACGACCGTCGCGCCCTGGCAGCTGTTTTTCCAGCAGTCCAACGTGATCGACAAGCGGATCACGCCCCGGTTCATCGGGTACGAGCGCGCCGACACGACGCTCGGCGCTTTTGTCGTGGTGGTCGGGGCGGCGGCGATCCTGATCGTGGCCGTGTTCGCCGTTCGCGGCACTGCCCTGGCCGGGCACTTCACTACTGCGCTCGGTGTCGCCACGGCGCTCGGTACGCACAGCCGCGTACTGGGCGCACTGTTTGCGATCGTGCTGCTGGACGCGAGCATCATCGGCGCCGCGGCCGTTACCTTGTCGACGAGCTACGCGTTCGGAGACGTCTTCGGCCTCAGGCACTCGCTGCACCGGAAGTTCCGCGACGCCAGGCCGTTCTACGCCAGCTACACCGCGATGATCGCGGTAGCGGCTGGCATCGTGCTGATCCCCGGTACCCCGCTCGGCCTGCTGACTACTGCAGTACAGGCGCTGGCCGGAGTGCTGCTGCCGAGCGCGAGCGTCTTCTTGCTGCTGCTGTGCAATGACGCCGAGGTACTCGGCCCGTGGATGAATCATCGCTGGCTAAACGTGCTGGCCGGCGTCATCATCGGAGTGCTGCTGACGCTGTCCGGCACTCTTGTGGTGACCACGCTCTTCCCCGGCCTCGACTCAGGTCAGGTCGCCGGCTGGCTGTCGGTCGTGCTGCTGGCGGGCACGGCCGTCACGGGCGGCTGGCTGTGGCTGACCCGCTCCCGGCGGCCGGAGCCGATTCCGCACCCGCGCACCGTCATGTCCCGCGCCCAGCGGCAGAGCTGGCGGATGCCGCAGCTTGCCCTGCTCAAGCCTGTCGCCTGGTCGCCGGGCACCAGGCTGGGCATGGCCATGCTGCGCGGCTACCTGGTGATCTCGGTGCTGCTCCTGGTCGTCAAGGCCGTCCAGCTCGGCGGCGGCTGAGCTGGAACCCGGCGTCCGCCGGGCCTGGCCGAGACGATTACCGCCCGGCCGGCCTCAGCGTGGTCAGTGGCCGACGGCAAGCTGGACGATCTTGATGACGACCAGAACCATCGCCACCGCAAGATACAGCCGCAGCGCGGACATGCCGACCTTGCGCCCCGCGGACATTGCTGGCCGGGAGAGCAGGTTCAGCGGCGGCATGCGCCAGGTGTCCTGGCCAGCGCGGTCTACGGGGGCGGCGGCCGGGGTGCCGGCGCGCAGCCGCCGGGCTGCGGTGTAGCCGACGGCGGCCAGGCTGGCGGCGCCACAGCCGATCACGATCTCCAGGATCTGGCCCGCGGTGATGCCGGGGAATAGCACTGACGCGGTCAGGATGACCGACAGCGTTACCAGGACGGCGACGACCCCGGCGGTGAAGAGGTTAGTCTTGCGGCCGTTCACCCAGGGGCCGAGGACATCCTTGTCGTTGCACAGCAGCAGCAAGAAGACGCTCGCGCTCGGCAGCAGCACACCCGCCAGCACCTGGACGCCCTCCGTGAGCAGCCCGAGCGGCGAGCCGGGGATGAGCACGATCGTTGCGGCGACGGCGATGAGCCCGGCGTACAGCGCGTAGAAACCCTTGGCGCCCTTCACGCCGCGGTGCAGCGAGTGATTGAGGCCGAATACATCGCTGACGGCGTAAGCGGTGGACAGCGAGACCGCGAACGCGCCGATGATCGAGGCGTCCAGCAACGCAATCGCAAACAGCAGCCCCGCTGCCCGGCCGCCGTAGGCCTGCAGTCCGCGGGCAAGCCCGGCCGCGTCGGTGAAATGACCGATGCCGCCGGTCCCCGCGAACGCGGCCGCGGTCGCGCCCATCACCGCGGCCGCGCCGATGACGACGATCACGATGCCGATCTTCAGGTCAACCTTCTCGTACTTGATGAACCGCGGCGTGATCCGCTTGTCAATGACGTAGCTCTGCTGGAAGAACAGCTGCCACGGGGCGACCGTAGTGCCGACGATCCCGATGACTAGCAGCATGGCGGTGGACAGCTGCCCGGCGCCGCCCGGCAGCTGTGGCACGACGAAGTCACGCGCCATCTGGCCAGCGCCGGGGTGAGCTATGAAGTAGAGCGGGATCAGCAGCAGGCTGCCCAGGCAGAACGCCACGGCGACCCGCTCGAACCGCCGGAAGCTGCCGGTAAAGGCCGCGCCCACGATCACTGCCGCGGCCAGCGCGACAGCGGCTACCTTCGGCAGGCCGAGGTATCCGGCCGCCAGCGTAATGCCGATGAACTCGGTGATCAGCGTCAGCGCGTTGAGGATGAACAGGTCAATGACCGAGAAGGCGCCCCAGAACTTGCCGAAGCGCTCCAGAATCAGGCGTGCGTGCCCGACGCCGGTGACCGCGCCCAGGCGCAGCACCATCTCCTGGTTCACATACAGGACCGGCACCAGCAGGAGCAGCGTCCACAGCAGCCGGGTGCTGTAGTTCTGGCCAGCCTGGCCGTAGGTGGCGAAAGCGCCGGCGTCGTTGTCGCCGACCATCACGATCAAGCCAGGGCCAATGATCGCCAGCAGGGTCTTGGCCTTGCGGCTCAGGCCGTGGCGTGGCGCGGTGTCGTCTAGGCGGATGGTGCCAAGCGCGCCGCGGATGTCTCCGACGTGCTCGGAGTCAAGTACCGCGGCCTGGTACTCCAGCGCCGTCGTCATGGTGATCCTCCCTCTCCCCGGTCGGGGATATCTCGGGAGGCACGCAGCATCCGTCCGCGCTGCGCACGCGCAGGCGATCAGGCCTTAAGCGGAGGAACCGCGCAGAGCGGGCGGTTACCGCGTGCCGGAAGAAAACGAGAGTGCCTGGATATGGGCCGGTTCATGGCCCGGACTACTGCTATCCATGTCTCGCCTCCCTCCGGCCGTGACACACGCGGGTGTCGCTACCAGCGCACAAAGGGGAGACTCCGGCAGTAAGCCGGTACGCACCCCTTCTCGTCAGAGCTTTGGCACGACACGACGTAGCACCTGTCGGTGCAGCCACTTCGGGTCACCCCTTAAGCCGGGGAGACCTGTCCTGACCCTGGGCGTCTCTCGACGTCGTCGGATCAGTGGCCTGTGTTCATGTCGACGCCTCACCGAACGAGGTGCCTGTTCAAACGCTATGAAGGGTACCCGCCAGGCGCACTCCAGAGCAACCCGAGGCCTGCGTGACCTGCGCGACTATGCGCTGAACCGCATCACCGTGCCAGCGCATCCAGCGGCACGGGCCTAGCGAGTCTCGGCCGCACACCGTGTATTTATTGGCTAACCATTTCTAGAAAGCCATTGCTAGTTTTTGGTTACGTATGTAGTCTGAACACAGGCGCCAGGACCCCGCGGCCGGTACCGCCGGCATCGCCAAACCCGCTTCCAACACTGACTTAGGAGTCGGTCATGAGCATCATCGCCTGGATCGTTCTCGGCCTGGCGGCAGGATTTATCGCCAACATGCTGATCCCCGGCAAGAGATCGCAAGGCCTCATCGTTACCTGCCTGATCGGCATCGCCGGGGCACTCGGTGGCGGATGGGTCGCCACTAAGGTCTTCCACCTTCACACCCTGAACGGATTCTTTAACCTGTCCACCTGGCTCACCGCTATCGCCGGCGCGGCCGTCCTGCTATTCGTCTACCACCTGGTCCAGGGCAGCCGGACGGGGCGGTACGCGCGCCGGTAAGACAGGCGGGCACGACCCAGGCTCAACACCGGGTCGTGCCCAGCCGCCGGGCACCCTGACGCGGCTCGCTGAGCGCCTACTGATCCGTGTCGGGCCTGACCGCGGTCTGCGTGGCCTGCTTGATGACGGCTGCTCCGCTGAGTAGCGCCCGCTTCCAGGGCACGACACCGTCGATCTCTATCTCCAGGGAGAAGCTGAGGAAGGTCCTGATCAGCACGATCAGCCCCAGCACCAGGACGTTGTCCACGGTGGGCGCGACAGCGACCGTCCGGAGCAGGTCAGCCGCCACCAGGATCTCCAGGCCGAGCAGCAAGGTGCCGCCGAAGGCCTGCCGGAGGACGTTGTAGGCGCGATCTCCCGACTTTGTCCGGCGCCATGCCACCACGGCTAGGACGAGCGACCACACCACGCCAATGACCAGGATGAGCGCGCCCAGAGCCTCGAACGCCTGCGCCACGTGATCCATGACAGTGGTGAACGTCGCGGTCCCCGTCGCCTCCGACGCGGCCAGCATGGTCGATGTCATCTAGAGCCCCCGCCTGCTTGCCCGCGTTCCTACCCGCTTGCGACTGACGGCTATCTCCGGACACCAGGAGCGGCGATCCCCGATGACGCCGTCTCGCCCGGCATGGGTGACGACGTAGCCAAAGGCTGGCTGACAGCCTGGATGACGACGCGGTGGCCGCTGACGGCCACCGGCTCCACTGGCTGCCACGCCAGCGACAGGGGGGAGACAGAAATGTCAGGTTCTGACAGCACATTCGTGCTGGTAGCGACGTATCCGGACGAGGAACTGGCACGGGACGACTACCAGGTCGTGAAGGACGCGCACAAGGCTGGCCTTGTCGGCTCCTATGACGCGGCCGTCATCACGAAGGACGCAGCCGGCAAGATCCACGAGAACAAGGACGAGACAGCCACCCGCCACGGTGCCTGGTGGGGAATCGCCGCCGGGGCGGCCGTCGGCGTCCTGTTCCCGCCAGCGGTGCTCGGTGCGGCCGCGGCCGGCGGCGTGATCGGCGGGGTCAGCGGGCACCTGGCAAAGGGGATGTCGCGGTCGGACGCTAAGGAACTCGGCGACTACATCAACCCGGGCGAGGCCGGACTCGTCGTGGTCGGCGAAAGCAAGGTCGAGGAGGCCATCAGCAAGGCCGTCACGAGGGCCATGAAGCAGACCGCCAGAGACCTTGACGTGGATCCGAAGAACATCGATCGCACGCTGCAGGAGGCCGTGCGCGAGATGTGAACCACCCTGAACCGAAAGTCCTTCGGGATCATGGGCCGGCCAACTGAGGGGCGGGCATGGAGCGGCTGAAATCGCTGGATGCCGCTTTTGTCGACGCCGAGGACCAGGACCAGAGCACCTCGTTCGCGATTGCGTCGATCGCGGTTTTCGAGGGCCCGGCGCCCTCGCATGAGGAATTCGTTGCTGCGATCGCCCGGCGACTGCCGCTTGTACCGCTGTATCGCAGGAAGCTTCGCAAGGTCCCGTTCGGCCTGGGCCCGCCGGTCTGGGTTGATGACCCGAACTTTGACATCCGGTACCACGTCCGGCAGACGGCGTTGCCGGCCCCCGGCGGGGACCAGGAGCTCCGGCGACTGATGGCGCAGGTGATGACGCAACGGCTGGACCGCGATTATCCGTTGTGGGAGTACTGGCTGGTCGAGGGGCTCGACCAGGGCCGCTGGGCGCTGATCTCCAAGGTGCATCATGCCGTGGTCGACGGCGTGGCAGGCACCGACCTCTACCGGGTGATCTTCGATGCCTCTCCGGACCAGCCGTCGTTGCCCGCGGTGCCGGACAGGCCCGCGCCGCCGGAGCCGTCAGGGCTCAAGCTGGCCGCGCATGCCGCGCTGGCCGGGGCTTTGCTTCCCCTGCGCGAGAGTGGCGCCATCCAGCGGGTGCTGGCGAACCCTGAGCTCGCTGTCCGGCGGGCGGCCAGCACCGCGCGGGGCTTGGCGCGGTACGCGACGGCCCTGCCGCCAGCGGCCAGCTCATCCCTGACCGGTCCCATCGGCCGCCAGCGCCGGCACACCTGGGCCAGGGCATCGCTCCGGGACGTCAAGGCGATCAAGAACGAGCTAGGCGGCACGGTCAACGACGTCTTCCTCGCCGTGATCACAACCGGGTTCCGCGCTCTGCTGCTCGCCAGGGGCGAAGAGCCGGCGCCCGGCATGGTGCGGTCACTGATTCCGGTGTCGGTCCGCGCTCCGGGCGAGGAGAGCATTTACGAGAACCGGGTATCTGCCCTGGTGGCCACTCTTCCGGTCGAGATCGCTGACCCGGTCGAGCGCCTTGCGGCGATGACCGCCCAGATGGCGACGCTGAAGTCGAGCAGCGAGTCCGAGGCTGGCGAGGCATTTGTGTCCTTGCGCCGGTACACGCCGTTTGTCCTCGCGTCGCTGTTCGTCCGGCTCGTCTTCAGCGTGCCGCAGCGGGAGATCGTAACGGTCACCACCAATGTCCCCGGACCCCAGCAGCCGCTCTACGCACTCGGTCGCCGACTGGTCGAGATCATCCCTTACGTGCCTATCGCGACGACACTGCGCACCGGTGTTGCCATCTTTACCTACTGCGGTCAGGTCACCTTCGGGGTCACTGGCGACTACGCCTCAACTCCGGACCTGGACGTGCTGGCCAGGGGCATCGAGCAGGGCGTTGCCGAACTGCTCGCGATCGTCCGGGGCCGCACCAGAAAGCGCCCAGCGACCCGGCAACGGGAGGTAGCGCGGGTGAAGGTCCGCAAGCCCGCCAAGGTGCGCAAGCCCGCGAAGGCGCGCAAGGCCGCGAAGGCGCGCAGCACCTGACCGCCCCTGTGACACGACGTCACGGAGGGCTTACCGTCGAGATGTGATAGCTGTAGCCATCCTCGGTGCAGTGGTCCTGCTAGGCGCCGTCGCCTGGCTCGCCTGGACCACGCATCTGCTCCATATCGGGACCGTCGACGCCCTCGAGCTCGCGTCAAAAGTGGCGGTGCCGAACCCCTCGTCGGCGCTGGACTGGCCAGAGCTCCGCGTGCGTGCGGTGGTACCGCAACCAGATGAGTCTGGCCTGGTCCTCCTGCTGGTCGGCTGGCCGGCCCAGCCACGACAGACGGCGACGCTCCTGATAGCCCTCGACAGCGACGACCGGCGGTCGGTTCCTACACTCGCGCACTGGTGCGCTACCCGCGCATCGGTCTCGCCGACCAGGCTAGGGGAGGCAGGCATCGAGTTGCGCCGGCGCCAGAGCCTCGACCGGGTACAGGCAGTGCTGGTCGCTGAGGACAACGCGCCGAACTTGGTCTAGCTGCACGGTCGGTACTGCCAGACGACCTAGTCTCGCGCGGTCAGTACGCCCGCAGACAGCAGCGCGGCGACGGCGATCTCCGCCTTCGCCGGCGCGGGGAGCGCCGCCGGCAGGGCGGGGATGCCGGGCAGCTCGCCCTCGGACTGGTAGCGGCTGATCAGGCCGGGATCGATGTAGGACTTGCGGGCCACGGTGGGCGTGTCGCCCAGCCAGACCGCGACCTCTCGAACACTGGCGGCGATCAGGCTCTTGCGGCTGCGCTCGGACCGAGGCGGCGACGCGTTCGCCAGCGCCAGCGCCATCAGGACGGTGGCATTCCAGGTCCGGAATTCCTTCGCCGTGAAGTGGCCGCCAGCGTGGGTCGCGATATAGCTGCTCACATCGTGAGAGTGCAGGACGTGCCACGACCCGGCCTCTTCCCAGGAGAACAGCGTGTCCAGCCCGTTGTTACTACCGACCAGCTCCCGCACGGTCGGCAGAACTACATCGTCGGCGACGGTAATCGCTCGGTGCCTGCCCTCCTTGGCGATGTAGTCGAACAGCAATCCGTCCGCCGTGACCGTCACATGCCGCTTCTCCAGCGTCGTTGCGCCGTAATGATGATCCAGCTCGGCATACCTCTCGCCGCCAATGCGGAACAGTCCGAGGTCGATCAGCCGGACCGCGCCCGCAACCACACGCTCGCGGTTCATGTCGCGACGGGCCAGGTCTTGCGTCGTGGCCGTGCGCAGGGCTGGCAGGGCGCTGGCAAAACGCAGCATGTGAGCGAACTTTTCGGTGTCGCGCTGCTCGCGCCAGATCTGGTGATAGCGGTACTGGGTCCGGCCTCGGCTGTCCACACCGGTCGCCTGGATATGACCAAGCGGATCCGGCGAGATCCAGACGTGCTCCCACGCCGGGGGGAGAACCAGCTGCCTGATCCGCAGCAGCGTCTCAGCGTCCGTAACTTCCGCGCCCGACGGGTCGCGGTAACCGAAGCTATCCCTGCCCCGCACGCGGGTGATGCCAGGGCCCCGAGGGTCGCTACGCACCAGGCCAGGGACCGCGGCCGCCAGCAACGAGGCGCCCTGGCTCATGACGTCACCCACGAGCCCGCAGCTCCCGGATCAACAGCGACGCCTCACTCGTCGTAGTGCGTCGGTGGAAGAGAGTCGCGCTGGCCTTCGATCTGCAGCTCATCCCGGTCGAACTCGCGGCGGATCTCGGCGCGCTCCTCCTCGTACTCCTCGGTGCGCGTGACATCCCACGGCTCTGGAGCGTCGGTTGCGGGTGGCACCTCATCCGGGTCGTAATCGTCGATCCCGGCCGCGACCCGTTCCTCTTCGGTCAGCCGGGCAAGCTGATCGTCATCGATGTGCGGCCCCATGCCGCCGTGCTCACGCCGGTCGCGGTGGAACTGCTCGGCGGGCTCCTCGGAGTCATCCGGCTCCTCGGAGTCAGCCGGCTGGTCTGAGTCAAACCGTGCCATCTCGCCTCCAGCTGATCTCGCATGGCTACATCGCAGGGTAGATAGACAGCACGCTACGCCTCGAGGGGTCAGCCACCTGTGCCACCCTGAGCGGACTTGCGGTCCGGCGGCAGTGCCTGGAGCTCAGTCACCCAGGTGTCGCGGGGGCCGTCACAGTCGATGTAGAGCTCCCGCTCGAACGACGTCGCCTGCTCGCCAGCCCGGTCGATCCACTCATGCAGTGCGCGGTAGGCGTCGGGGAATCGGTCCGGCGCGCCACGTACGACCGTCGTCGCTGCTCGCTCGACGGTCGGCAGATCCATAGTTGTGAGGCCGTCGCCCTGGATAGTTACTCCGGCTGGGATCTGGAGCGCCGTCGTGAGCCGCAGTGGCACGTCTTCGTCACCGGTGTCCTCGTACAGGGCGAGAGACAGCCCGTCGAAGCCCACGCGGTGCTGAGCCAGCGCAGCGTGCAGCCGCGGGTACATGCGCCCGCACGCGGCACTGATCTCCTCGACGCCAGACAGGCTCTCGCTCAGCG
This sequence comes from Streptosporangiaceae bacterium, assembly GCA_035483035.1. Classification (GTDB taxonomy): domain Bacteria; phylum Actinomycetota; class Actinomycetes; order Streptosporangiales; family Streptosporangiaceae; genus JAJYUU01. The sequence goes on from DATHQE010000379.1 coordinate 8,947, forward strand.
CGACCACTCGCAGCGGCTCGAGCCGCTTGACGATCACGTCATAGTCGGCCATGGATCCCTCTTCTAGTTGGGCGAGCCGGATCTCGACCCTGGTGAGCTGTTCGGTCTGGGCGGCGAGCCGAGCGCGGGCTTCGGCTTGGCGCAGGCGCAGGATTCCCCGCAGCTCGTCGACGGTGACGTCGTCGTCGATCAGCTGGCCGATCTGTGACAGCGGCACGCCCAGGTCGCGAAGGACGAGAATGCGGTGCAGTCGCAGTACCTGGCCGGGCGTGTAGTGCCTGTAGCCGGTTAGCGGATCCACGCGCGCGGGCGTGAGCAGGCCGATGTCGTCGTAGTGCCGCAACGTCCGCACCGACACCTGCGCCAAGCGTGCCACCGTGCCGATCCCGTACATGACAGTTACTCAACCAGCTGACGCAACGGAAGAGTCAAGCCGCACGACCGAGCCGATGGCGTGCGCAGTTCGGGCGATCGCGACTGCGCCGGCATCGCTACGCTGGGCGGATGACGAAATTCGGCGTGCAGCTGCCCAACTTCTCGGGATTAGACCCGGCCGACTTGTTCGAACACGTCGCTG
>DATHQE010000380.1:0-3229 GCA_035483035.1 Streptosporangiaceae bacterium
CACCTACGGCGACATGTTCCCGGACTCGCCGGCCAACCTCGAGGAACTGGTCGACGCCCTGGTCCGGCGGATGGCGGCCGCGCAGCGCCTGCTCGACTCCCTGACTGACGAGCAGCGTGACGAGCTAGCCGGGCTAATGTCCCAGGCCCTGGAGGACGCTGGCCTGGCTGCGGAAATGTCGCGGCTCGCCGACGGACTGCGGGCCAGGCGGCCGGACATCGACGCGGGCATGCCGCAGCCGGGCATGACGGGCAGCGATCCGCTCGGCCTGAGCGACGCCACCGCCGCGCTTGCGGAGCTTGCTGATCTCGCCGACCTAGAGGACGCACTGCGCCAGGACTACCCGGGCGCGCGGCTGGACGACGTCGACGAGGAGGCGATCCGCAGGGCTCTTGGCCGGCAGGCGGTCGACGACATGGAAGCGCTGCGGCAGATCGAGCGCGAGCTTGAGCGGCAGGGGTACCTCCAGCGCACGGACGGCAAGCTGGAGCTCACGCCCAAGGCCGTGCGGCGTCTCGGCCAGACAGCGCTGCGGAAGGTGTTCGCTCAGCTGCCCGAAGGCGGCACCGGCAATCATGACCAGCACGATGCCGGCCAGGCGGGCGAGTACACCGGCAGCACCCGGCCGTGGCGATTCGGCGACGAGCAGAGCATCGACGCCGCCGCTACAGTCCGGAACGCGCTGCTCCGGCAGTCCGGGCCCGCTCGCCGGGACGGCAGGCCTGGCGGTGTCAGGCTGGCGGTCGAGGACTTCGAGGTCGCCGAGACCGAGCGGCGCGCGTCGGCAGCCGTATGCCTGCTGGTCGACCTGTCGTACTCGATGGCGCTGCGGGGTACCTGGGGTGCCGCCAAGCAGACCGCACTTGCCCTGCATGCACTGGTGCGCACGCAGTACCCGCAAGATGCGATCCAGGTCATCGGCTTCTCTAATTACGCGCGTGAACTGCGAGAGACCGAGCTGGCAGGCCTGAGCTGGGACATGGTCCAGGGCACGAACCTGCACCATGCGCTGGTCCTGGCCGGCCGGTTCCTGGACCGCAGGCCTGAGCACAACCCCGTGGTCATGGTCATCACCGACGGCGAGCCCACCGCGCACCTGCGCCGCGACGGCCGGTTCTGGTTCGACTGGCCGCCGTCGCCGGAAACGCTGGAGCTCACCTTGGCCGAGGTGGACAAGATGACGCGGCGGCGAGCCACGCTCAACGTGTTCATGCTCGCCGACGACGAACGGCTGACCTCGTTCGTCGACGAGGTCGCCCGGCGCAACGGCGGCCGCGTCCTGCGCGCGATGCCGGACAGTCTCGGCGAGTACGTGGTGAAGGACTTCCTCCGGACCCGCCGCCAGTACAGCAGGTAGGTTTGCGCCGATAGGACACTGGCTGCCGGTGCGGGTCCTAGGATCTTCGCCATGTCCTTTACCGACCGGCTCGTCCTATGGCTCCATATCGGGTTCGCCATTTTTACGGTGGGCCCGCTGGCACTGGCCATCTCGTCGACCCCGCGGTATATCCGCCGTCGCGACGTGCCGGTCTTGCGCTACCTGTCGAGGATCACGCTGATCTTCACGGCCGGTTCGCTGCTCGTCCTGGTCTGCGGGGTCGTGCTCGGGCAGCTCGACCACGATTTCTCCCACCCGTGGCTGACAGCCGCGATGACACTCTTCGTGGTCGCCATCGTGCTCCTCGTGCTGATCATTCGGGATCAGCGCCGCGCCATCAAGGCGATCACGCCAGCTCACGCCGCCCCGGCCGCTGCGGGCGTTGCCGGGGATCCGCCGGCGCCGCCGGGACAGCCGGCGCCGCCGGACGCGACCGACGGGGCCGAGCCCGGTCCCGACGAGTCCGTTCCAGCGGGCACCGGCGGGGCCACGCTCGCCGAGCACGTAGCCTCCGTCGAACGCGGCCGGATCGCCGGCCTGGGCGGCGTTGTCAACCTGATCTGGCTGGTCATACTTGTCCTGATGGTGTGGCAGCCTTAGGGGCGGCGCGCAGTTAGCGCGCCGCCCAGGCCCGGTGCTGCGCGCGCCGCTGACCCTATGTCGTTCGTGACCAAGATTTTCATCTCTTTGTTGTCATTTCGACCCAGTCAGCTGAGTGCTGAGTAGTACCGTGCCGGTCGTAATCACCGCTGGCTAGGTTGTGCTCCGAGCGCACCGTGCGCAGCCAGCATCAAGGAGGAATAGTGAGTACTCAAAGCGTGTCCGGCGGCTCGAAGCGGTCGCTGACCATCATTCTCGCCGTCATCGCGGTAATCGCCCTGGTCCTCGGCGTGCTCTGGCTGGCCGGCGCGGCACCCTCGTTCCTGGACTCAGGCAGCCACGTCAAGGGCGGCGGCAACCACGTCTACCGCGGCATCGCCGGGCTCGTCGTCGCTGTCGTGTGCGGCGCTGGCGCCTGGTGGACCAACAAGAAGTAGCAGCGACCGCCAGCTGACCTCTGTCGGCTCGGACGACGACCGGGCGTACTCGGGCCACCGCGCGGCTGCGCCGGCCAGAGTACGCCGGCCAGTCCGTTCGCGGCGCGCAGCCGGCGCGTTGACACTCAGCTACCCGGACACCTAGATTTCTAGTGTTCGATCACGTAACTGGTGTTCGTGCAGCGCACAGACGGTGCTTTCGCCCGCCTGAATCCTGCGCAGCGGCCGTGGCCCCGAAGGAGTTCTGGTGACTCTCCTCGACCGATCCCTCTGGCTGGGCAAGGCGTACTCAAGCGGCTGGCGGCGGCCAGGCGGCGGCCAGGCGGCGGTGATCGAGCCAGCCACCGGCGCGGAGCTGGCCAGCGTTGGCATCGCGTCCCCAGCCGACATCGCGGAAGCCTCCGCTGCCGCTGCCGCAGCTCAGCCTGCCTGGGCTGCCCTGCCGCACACCCAGCGCGCGGCGATCCTGCGCAAGGCCGCCGAGATCTGGCTGGCGAACGCCGCCGAGATCGAGGACTGGAGCGTCCGCGAGGGCGGTAAGATCCCGCCCGCCGCGCAGTTCGAGACGCACGTGGCGACCGAGGAGATCTTCGAGGCCGCGACCCTGCCGTCACGGCCGTACGGCGAGCTGCTGCCGAGCGAGCAGCCCCACCTGAGCTTCGCCGAGCGCGTGCCGGTCGGCGTGGTCGGCGTCATCGCTCCGTTCAACTTCCCGCAGATCCTGGCCATCCGTTCCGTCGCCCCGGCGCTCGCGCTCGGCAACGCGGTCGTGCTCAAGCCCGATCCTCGCACGGCGGTCTGCGGCGGCGTGGTC
>DATHQE010000381.1:0-2973 GCA_035483035.1 Streptosporangiaceae bacterium
AAGCGACGCCGGGTGGCTACGGGGGCAAACCACCCGGCGTCGCATTCATCGGCGCTCCGACGGGGGCCCGGAACGCCGGCAATTGGTGCCCCAGCGGGGGACCAGAGCACCGGTAAGAATGTTACACCGAACATCCCCCTAGTGCGTCAAGACCGGATTACGAGGTAATCTCGCCATCCTTGCCGACTAGTCCGCCCGTTTTGCGGCAGTTGCCCAGGAGTTGACTAACTGATCAGGCGAAATGCCGCGGCGCTCCGCTGACGCCGGGTCTGCGAAGATCGTTCGGTTAGTTTGCTGGCGGTGGCGAGGGCGGCACATGAGGCCCACCGGGCCGCGTGGGTGGCCTGTAGATCGCCGGGGAGTTGGGCTCGTACTGCCGGAAGGACCGGTTAGATGTCGGCTCGCGCCCGCCGTTGGCGAAGATCACCGCGAAGTACGGGATGACGAGCGCGCCCGCGACCGGGATCGCAGTGAGCCACCCGAGATGGTTGACGAACATCAGAATGGCCGCGGCGAAGCAGACCGTCCTGATGCCCATCATGATGAGGTAGCGGCGCTCGCGGTACGCGATGTCCGCAGACAGGCCCGGACGCGCTTCAGTGACCAGGTGGGCCTGGTCACGGCCGGTTCCTCGGGTGGCTTTCACATCTCCACGTTATGCCGATGTCAACCCCGCCGCCAGCGTGGGGTACTACACAGTGTCGGCGAAGGATCGGGCCGGTTCGCGGGCCGCAGGCGCGCCTCCGAGGCGAACGCCCAGCCTGCGGTTAGTCTGCCGCTCATGACCGAGTCACCGCTGTCCGCTCAGGACGTTCGTGCCGCGGCCGAGGTCCACCGCGAGCTCGGGCCGGACTACGGCGATGCGGTGGTGGAGTCCTTCCTGGCCAAGATCGATCAGCAGATCGAAGCGCGGGTGGATCAGCAGCTGGCCAGCCTCGCCAGGCCGGCCAGGCGGCCGGTCGATCCCGTCCGGCTGAGCAAGTGGCGGTTTGCGCTGGCCGGCGCCGCTGCTGGCTCTGTCGTCGTTGGTCTGCCCCTGACCTTGATCGCGGCCAGTGCGCTCAGCGACGGTACGGGCCGGGCCGGCCGGCTCATCTGGATCTGGGTAGTACTAGTGGTTATCTACGGGCTGGCCGCGTACCGGCTGCGGCGGCGATAGCCCGGAGCCATCCAGCCGCGAGCCGCAGCCGTCGACCCCGGAGGACATACCATGACCGACCGTACATACCGCGTGACCGAGCTCGTTGGCACGTCTCCGGAGGGAATCGAGCCCGCCATCAAAGGCGCCGTGCAGCGGGCCGCGCAGACCCTGCGGCACCTCGACTGGTTCGAGGTGACCCAGGTCCGCGGTCAGATCGTCGACGGCCAGGTAGCGCACTACCAGGTCGGGCTCAAGGTGGGTTTCCGGCTCGAGGACGCCTGAGCCCGCCGCGCCAGCTGGCCCATGAACTCCGTCCGGCTAGCTGGCCTGGCTCACCGATGACATGTTGAATCCGTCAACCCTGACTGGGGGCATCGCGGCCCTGGTGAAGTAGTCGGCCCACTCACGTGGCAGCGTCGGTACGGTGGCGCCGACCTCGGTGATCCGGTTGAGCATGCCGACGGGGCTCTCGTTGAACCGGAAATTGTTCACCGCGCCCGTCACCTCACCATTCTCGACGAGATAGACGCCGTCCCTGGTCAGCCCCGTCAGCAGCAGCGTCTGCGGGTCAACCTCGCGGATGTACCACAGGCAGGTCAGCAGCAGGCCCCGGCTGGTCCGGCCGATCAGGTCGGTGATAGACCCGTCGGCGCCCGGCGCGTCCAGGATCAGGTTGTCGATTGCCGGGGTCACCGGCTGGCTTGTCAGCTGCGCCGTACGCCGAGTCTGGGTCAGCGCGGTCAGCGTGCCCTCCGCGATCCATTCGGTCCTCGCCTTGGGTACGCCGTTGTCAAAGACCGACGATTCCCGGCTGGAGGCGTGGGCGATCACGAACGGCGCGCACTGCAGACCGGGTGCCGCCGGGTCGCTGCGCAGCGATATGCGCATGGCCGCGAGCTTCTCGCCGATCCTGGTGCCACCGCCCGGCTTGCTGAACACGGTCCGCCCGTCGAGGGCGTCCTTGGCGCCCGCAGACCAGTACATGTAGATCATCAGGTCAGCCAGCGCAGTTGGCGGCAGCAGGGTCTCATACCGGCCCGCGGGCAGGTCGACCGTCCGCTCTGCCCAGCCCAGGCGCCGGCCGAGGTCGGCTTCCAGGGCGCGGACGTCCACGTCAGAGAAGTCCCTGGTCCCTGTCCCCGCCCAGGCCGACCTCGTCATGTCGGCGGACTTGGCGTTGAGTTCCAGCCGCCCGGTCGGCTGGTCGTGGTGCAGTCGCAGGCCCGTGGAGGTGCCGAGATAGGTCGAGGTCAGCTGGTGCTCGGCGAAGCCGTACAGCTTCCGGCCACCGCTAGCGGCAGTGGCGAACGCGTGGCCGAGCTCCTCGGCGAAAGCGGCGAATACGCCGATCTGCGTCGCGCCGGGCGGATCGTCCCAGGAGCTGGCCGAGCTAGCCGTCGCATCCGTCGGCGTGACGAGCGACTGCGCGTCATCGGCGGGCGAGGCCTCGGCCGCCGCGTGCTCTGCCTCCGCCACGAGCTCGGCGACCTGGTCGGACCCGACGCCGGCTCTGGACACGACACCTGCCCTGGCGCCCTCGCCGCTGCGGCTGATGGCGATGACGGTCAGCTGCCGCGACCTTGACACCCCGTTGGTCGTCAGCGAGTTGCCCGCCCACCGGAGGTTGGCGGTCGAGCCTTCGTCCGCGATGACGATGCAGTCATCGCAGCGCGCAGCCGCGAGTGCGCGCTCGACGAGTTCCTGCGACCCCGGTGCTGCCTGCGATACCCGTCCTGGCTGCGATGCCCGCGCGCTCATGCCCCGGCCTCTTCCACTGTGTTGAGGATCCTGATGCCCCGCATGACCACCGACGGGCAGCCGTGGCTGACCGG
>DATHQE010000382.1:0-2561 GCA_035483035.1 Streptosporangiaceae bacterium
GACGAGGACCTGTTCTCGGCCGAGGCGGAGAGCCTGCAGTACCCCGACCTGATCAACCGCGGTATCGAGGCGGCGGCACAGCGCCGCGGCTTCGACCTGCTGATCAGGTCGGTGGGCATCGCCGAGCACGACGCAGGCGACCGCACGCTGGCGCTGGCGCGCAAGAGCGACGGGCTGATCCTGCACGACCGGGTGCTCGAGCCCGACGAGATGGACCGGCTGTCGCGGCAGCTGCCGATCGTCACGCTGGCCGGGTACGCCACCCCCACCACGGCGAACGTGCACGGCGACAACAAGTCGGGCATGCAGGCCCTGGCCAGGCACCTGCTCCGCGACCACGGCTACCGGACGGTCGCCTACCTGGGCGGCTACGTCGACAGCCCGGACAACCTCGAGCGCTGCGAGGTGCTGGCGGCCGAGGCGGCCGAGGCCGGCGCGACCCTGGACTACGGGCCCGAATGGCAGGGGTACTACTTCGCCTCGGGTGGCGCCAAGGTGATCAACCGGCTGGTCGCGTCGGGCCGCGAACTGCCTCGCGCGATCGTGTGCGCCAACGACCAGACCGCGCTCGGCGTCATGTCCGCGCTGCGCGAGCACGGCGTCAACGTACCCACTCAGGTCGCGGTGACCGGCTTCGACGACATCCCGATGGCGCGTCACCTGCACACCAGCCTGACCACCGTCCGCCAGCCGATCAGGGAGATGGGAACGACGGCCTTCGACGCGCTGTATTCGATGCTCAACCGCGAGGCGCTGCCGGCCCGCGACATCGTGCTGCCCACCGAGCTGATTCGCCGGGAGAGCTGCGGCTGCTCGGTACCGGCCAGCACCCGCCTGTACCGGGTATGAGGAGGAACCGGCCATGCGCATGATCTCCCGCCGGATCGCGTTCTACGTGATCACCGCGATCGTCGCGATCACGGTGAACTTCTTCATCCCGCGGCTGATGCCGGGCAACCCGGCACTGTCCGTGATTGGCCGGATCCAGGCCACGGAGTCCAAGCAGGCCATCGCCGCGCTCGAGCAGCAGTACGGAGTCCTGACCAAGACCGGGATATGGGGACAGTACATCCAGTACTGGAGTCACCTGCTGCACGGGGACCTGGGCACCTCGCTGAACTTCTACCCTGCCTCGGTCGGCAGCCTGATCCGCGCCGCCCTGCCCTGGACCATCGCCCTGGTCGGCACGGCTACGGTGATCAGCTTCGTGCTCGGCACGCTGCTCGGCGTCGCCGCCGCGTGGCGCCGCGGCAGCTGGCTGGACGGGGTGCTGCCGGCCATGACGTTCTTCCAGGCCGCGCCGTACTTCTTCGTCGCGATCCTGGCCGTCGCGCTGTTCGCGACCAAGCTGGGCTGGTTCCCGGCGAACTCGGGCTACGACACCACCACCTTGAACCCCGGCCTGGACTGGCCGTTCATCTCGAACGTGCTCGACCACGCGGTGCTGCCCGCGGTCACCATCGTGCTCGCCTCGATCGCCGGCTGGATCATCGGGATGCGCAACATGATGATCACCACGATGGACGAGGACTACGTCCTCCTCGCGCAGGCCAAGGGGCTGTCGGGGCGGCGCGTAGTCAGCTACGCGGCCCGCAACGCGCTGCTGCCGAGCGTGGCGGGCTTCTCCCTGGCCGTGGGGTTCATCGTCTCCGGGGCGCTGCTCACCGAGATCGTCTTTTCCTACCCGGGCATCGGGTTCCTGCTGTTCACCGCGATCGGCAGCAACGACTACCCGCTGCTGCAAGGGATCTTCCTGATCATCACCTTCGCGGTCCTACTGGCCAACCTGGCCGCCGATTTCGTGTACGTGTTCCTCGACCCGCGGACCCGGCAGGAGGCCTGAGATGGGAAAGCTGCTCCGTTCACCGAAAATCGTCACCGGACTGTGCCTGTCCGTAGTGTTCCTGATGCTGGCCATCATCGGCCCGCTGATCGCTCCGTACAACCCGAACACCAGCCTCTCGACCACCAACGGCACGCCGATGCCGCCCTCGGCGGCGCACTGGCTGGGCACCACCCAGGTACAGCAGGACGTGCTGTCCCAGCTGCTGGCGGGCGGGCGGAGCACGATCCTGGTCTCGCTCATAGCGGGGGCGGCCGCGACCTTCCTGGCGGTGCTGTTCGGCGTGACGGCGGGCTACTTCGGCGGCTGGGCCGACGACCTGCTGTCCATGCTGGCCAACATCTTCCTGGTGCTGCCCGCGCTGCCGCTGCTCATCGTGGTCTTCGGGTTCCTCGGCAAGAACGCCAACCCGAACGACATCGTGATCGGGGTCATCATCAGCATCACCGGCTGGGCCTTCGGGGCGCGGCAACTGCGGGCCCAGACGCTATCCATGCGCAGCCGGGACTTCATCGACTCGGCGCGGATCGTCGGCGAGAAGAGCTGGCGGATCATGACGTACGAGATCCTGCCGAACCTCGTGCCGGTGGTGGCGACCTCGTTCTTGTTCACCGTCATCTACAGCGTCGGCACCTACACCGCGCTCTCCTTCCTCAGCGTGATCAGCCTGTCCCACTGGAGCTGGGGGACGATGCTCTACTGGTCGCAGAGCGCACAG
>DATHQE010000383.1:0-4786 GCA_035483035.1 Streptosporangiaceae bacterium
GACCGCGCCGCGTCCGGCACTGCCGAACCAGTGCGGCACCTGGGTGCTGAACTCGGCGGCCTCCCCCGGCCGCATGACAAGATCCTGATCGCCCAGCACGAGCCGTAGCTGCCCGTCGAGGACATAGAGCCACTCGTATCCCTCGTGCACCTGCGGCCGCGGCGCGGCCCGGCTAGCCGGGATGATCAGCTTGTAGGCCTGCACGCCGCCGGGCCGACGGCTCAGCGGGATCATCGTCATGCCGTCGCGGGTGATCGGGCGCAAGTGCACGCGCGGATCCCCGGTGACCGGCCCGCCGACGAGATCATCGAGCTGCACGCCGTGGGCGCGCGCCAGCGGCAGCAGCAGCTCCAGGGTCGGCCGGCGCTGGCCGCTCTCCAGCCGGGACAGGGTGCTGACCGAGATCCCGGTCGCCTCGGCGAGCGCGGCCAACGTCGTCTCGCGCTGCCGCCGGATCGCCCGCAGGCGCGGCCCGACCGCCGCGAGCGCGGCACCCAGGTCATCGTCCATCGGACCAGTTTGCCAGAACGGCAATGTAAGTTGCGACTTGGCGAGTGGCCCGGCAGGGTATCTGCCATGACGATGCAGCACGATCACCACGGCGAAATCGAGTTCACCCAGGACTACTGGGACAACCGGTACCTGACGGCGGACAGGCTATGGAGCGGCCGGCCGAACGTCCAGCTTGTCGCGCAGGCCGCCGACCTCCAGCCTGGCGATGCGCTCGACGTCGGCTGCGGCGAGGGCGCGGACGCCATCTGGCTCGCGGGCCAGGGCTGGCACGTGACCGCCGTGGATGTGTCAGCAGTGGCACTCGACCGGGCTGCGCGCCACGCCGCCGCGCAAGGCAGTGAGCTCGCGGCCCGGATCACCTGGCAGCAGGCGGACCTGCTGTCGTGGGATCCGGCAGCGGCGCAGTTTGACCTGGTCTCGGCTCAGTTCATGTATCTGCCGCACCCGGCGTTCGAGGACATGTGCGCCAGGCTGGCCGCAGCCGTGCGGCCCCGCGGGACGCTGCTCATGGTCGGCCACCATCCCGACGAGGTGCGCGCCAGGGGCGCTGCGGTCGCCGACATGGCCTGGTCAGCGGAGCAGCTGGCCGCCGCGCTGGACGGATCCTTCGAGATCGTGGTCGCCGCCGCGATCGAGCGGCCAGCCACAGACGCGGACGGCCAGCCGATCGCCATGCGGGACACTGTGCTGCGGGCCTGCCGCCGTCTATGAACGGGCCCGTCGCGCTAGCCCCGGCTACCGGTTGACCGTGCGCATGTCGGCGTAACGATCACCCGCAGGCTGGCCGATGTGCTCGTCGAGCCAGGCGATGTCATCCGCGGTGAGTTCTACGTCGACGGCTCCGAGGTTCTCCTCGAGGTAGCGCCGCCGCTTGGTGCCCGGGATGGGCACGATGTCCTGGCCGCGCGCGAGCACCCAGGCGATCGCCAGCTGACCCGGAGTGCAGCCCTTAGTGCTCGCCAGCTCGTCGATGACGCGCACCAGCTGGACGTTCTGCTCGAGATTCTCGTCAGCGAAGCGCGGGAAGCGGCCCGACCGCGAGTCGTTCTCGGGCAGGTCGGCTGCGGTCTTGATCGAGCCAGTCAGGATGCCGCGGCCGAGCGGGCTGTAGGCCACGAAGCCGACGCCGAGCTCGCGGACTGTCGGCAGGATCTCGGCCTCGACGTCGCGGGTGAACAGGCTGTACTCAGTCTGGAGCGCGCTGATGGGGTGCACGGCGCTCGCCCGGCGGATCGTGCTCGCGCTCGCCTCCGACAAGCCGAGATGGCGGACCTTGCCAGCCTGGACGAGCGCGGCCATCGCGCCGACGGTGTCCTCGATCGGCACCCTCGTGTCGACACGGTGCTGGTAGTACAGGTCGATGTGGTCGGTCTCCAGGCGTGACAGCGACGCGTCACACGCGGCCCGGACGTACTCGGGCCGGCCGTTGATGCCGACCCAGGAACCGTCGGGGCGCCGCTCGTTCCCGAACTTGGTGGCGAGCACCACCTCGTCGCGCCGCCCGGCGATCGCCTTGCCGACCAGGACCTCGTTCGTGAACGGACCGTACATGTCGGCGGTGTCGAGGAAATTACAGCCGAGCTCCAGGGCCCGGTGGATCGTCGCGATGGACTCAGCCTCGTCGCCGGAGCCGTAGAACTCCGACATGCCCATGCACCCGAGGCCGAGCGCGGAAACGTCCAGTGATCCGAGGTGTCGTGTCTGCATGGTCGACATCGTACCGGAGGAGCCTCCGGATGGTGAATCGGCCGCGTTCCCATCAGGGAATGCAGGACGTCGGCGATGCGCTGACCCTAGCCATGAACGATATGACTGACGCCGACGGATCCCTGCCGCTGGGCGTGCTGGATTTCGTCGGGATCGAGTACGGCGAGAGCGCCTCCGCAGCGCTGGCAGGCGCGGTCAGCATCGCGCAGACCGTCGAGGCGGCGGGGTACCGCCGGTACTGGGTTTCCGAGCACCACAACATGACGAGCCTTGCGTGCAGCGCGCCAGAACTGCTGATCGCCCACGTAGGCGCGTTCACCTCGCGCATCCGGGTCGGCGCCGCCGGGATCATGCTGCCCAACCACTCCTCGCTCAAGGTCGCCGAGACGTTCCGGACGCTGCTGGCGATGCATCCGGGCCGCATCGACCTCGCACTCGGCCGGGCGCCGGGCACGGACCCGCTGACCGCGCACGTGCTACGGCGCGGGATGGTCGCCGATGCGGCCGCGGAGTTCCCGGCTCAGGTTGGCGAGCTACTGGCGTTCCTCGGCGACGGATTCCCCGACGGTCACCCGTACCAGCGGCTCGTGGCCGCACCGGTGATCGAGGAGCGGCCCGAGCTGTTCGTGCTCGGATCTAGTCCTTACGGGCCGCGGTTCGCCGCCGTCAACGGCTTTGCCGCGGTCTTTGCCCACCACATGAGCCCTGACCTCGCCGTCGAGGCGCTGCGCGACTACCGGCGGCGGTTCGAGCCACGGTCAGCCGGCGATGAGCCGTACTCGGCGATGTCGGTCCTGGCGTTCGGCAGTCCGGATCCAGCTGCGGTGATCGACTTCGAGGCGGCCTGGACACTGACCATCCAGAACATCAGGCGCGGCATCCGCGAGCCGCTGCGGCCGGAGAAGGTCAAGGAGCTCGCCAGCTCCCCCGACTTCCGGGCCAGCAGGTCCGACGATGGCCGCATGGTCACCGGCGAGCCCAAGGCAGTCGTCGAGCGGCTGATGGAAATGAAAGACCAGGCTCAGGTCGACGAGATCGTCATCGTGACACCCAGTCTCGACCGTGAGCGGCGCAAGGCGAGTTACGCTGCGCTGGCCGACGCCTGGCGGCAGGCTGGCTGAGATTCAGCGACACTGGAGCTGCCACGGTCGGTACCGGCGACGCCGCGGTGACTTCGGGAGGACGAGATGGCCCTGGATCTGTTCGCAGGCATCCCCGTCACCGACTACGCCGCAGCGCTGCCATGGTACGAGCAGCTCTTCGGCGGGGCGCCCTCGTTCCTGCCGACCGACACCGAGGCGGTATGGGAGGTGGCCGAGCACCGCTACATCTATATCGTCCAGGAGCCCGAACGGGCCGGTCGCGCCCTGGTGTTGTCATACGTCGATGACCTCGACGACCGGGTCGCCAAGATTGCCCGGCGGGGCATCGAGCCCGCGGTGCGCGAGACATATGACAACGGCGTCACCAAGGTGATCTACCGGGACGCGGAAGGCAACGAGATTAGCTTCGGCGGCCAGGGCTGACGGCAGCCCAAGCGCCGATCCCCGACTGCGGCCTGGACATCAAGAGCTGCTGCGGTACTAGGCACCCGGGTGCGCCTACACGCCGAGTCGCACCGATCTCAGACCTCGCACCGCCGGCATCTCGGTTCCCGTCTCGGCGCCGAGCGTAGTAGCCGTGGCTGCGGTAAAACCGCCGCCTGCGTGTGAGCCTGGCTGGGACTAACGGCGCCGTTCCGTGTCATAGTCGTGTGCTGAGCCTGCGGGAGCGCTCCGCTGAAGCTGCCACGCCGCTTCGATGGCATCCTCGATGGCACCGGCGTCGCCGGTCGCGAGGTCAGCGACCACCATCATGTGCTTGACGAAACGGCGCGGGACGCTGAAAGTGCCGGGGAACTGCCGCAGTATCGAGTCGCGGTAATCGAAATCGGCACGGATGACCACGTGCACGTCGTCTATCTGGCGCAGTACTAGTCGGCCGTGGTATCTCCATTCAGCCAGTCCGTCTCGTACGGTGTGGCGCACACCAGACAGGCCCTCGGCTCGGCGAGCTACGTCAGCAATATCCATGGCGCCCTTACCATCCGGTCAGATGCCGCTGTAGCGGAACTCGCTGACCCCAGCGCCGTCGTCCCGCTTCCAGCCGTGCGCCGCCAGGTAGCCCCAACCGCTGCAGCGAGCGCCGCGACACCTCTGGCCACGTACGCACCCGGCAGATATTCTCGCGCACCGGAGCACATGATGACGAGTGTCATGCCGGGCCATGGCCTGCTAGTCGTCGGCACTAGCGGCTCACCCGGCAGCCTTCCCGCCTCGCGTTAGGCGCATGACCTGGTGCGCCGCAACGATGTCCCGCGGCTAGCTTGCCAAGACCGGGATCGCCATCGAGTGGCCGCCAACGACGACATTTCCCGCAGGACGTGCAGCTGAGCGCCTGCATTGTCCGTTTTGCGCGCACGTCTGCCGGGAAACGACGACCGGCCGTGCCTGCCTGGATTCCGCCTGGCGGCGATCTAGCCGAACGGCGCTGGCTTCAGCGCAGGGTGCTGCCGGTGATCCGTCGG
>DATHQE010000384.1:0-7961 GCA_035483035.1 Streptosporangiaceae bacterium
CGGGTTCCCTGCTGGCTCATTCGCAGCCAACTGCTATGTCATCGCTGCCGGACCTGGCGAGGAGTGCCTGATTGTCGACCCTGGGCAAGACGCAGTGCAGGGCATCGATGAAATCGTCGCGCGCTACCGCCTCCGGCCGGCCGCGGTGCTGGCGACGCACGGCCACATCGACCACATCTGGTCGGTAGCGCCGGTGTGCGGCGCGCGCGGAATACCCGCCTTCATCCACCCCGATGACCGGGCGCTGCTCTCCGACCCGGCCCGAGGGCTCTCGCTCAGTGCCGGTCAGCAGTTGTTCGGCGGCCTGACCTTCAGCGAGCCAGAGGACGTCCTCGAGCTCGCCGACGGCATGACGCTCGACCTGGCCGGAGTCAGCCTGGTCGTCGACCACGCACCTGGCCACACGCCGGGTTCGGTGACTTTCCGGCTGCCAGCCGCGGCCGAGGCTGACACGCTGTTCACCGGTGATCTGCTCTTCGCCGGGTCGATCGGGCGTACCGACCTGCCCGGCGGCAGCTACGAGACGATCCTCGCTAGCCTGGCCCGGGTCTGCCTGCCGCTGGCCGATGAGACAGTCGTGCTGGCCGGTCACGGTCCGGGGACGACGATCGGCGCCGAGCGGGCCCACAACCCGTTCCTGGCCGGGCTGACTCCCGCGGCGGGCCCGGCGACCGGCCTATGAACGAGGGCTGACCGGGAACCCGGGCTGACTGGCTCGAGCCGGTCCTGCGTGCAGAGCAGGTGGGGCGGGGGCGGCTGCGTTCCCGTCCTGAATAGTTTTTGAGAGATGACAACAGAGAGGCTGGGCGAGCGATGATCCGCAGCCACGAGGCGGGCAGCCTGCGGGCGTCCGCGGCGGGCGAGCAGGTGCGGCTGGCGGGCTGGGTCGGGCGTCGGCGCGACCACGGCGGCGTCGTCTTTATCGACCTGCGCGACGGCAGCGGCATCGTGCAGGTAGTCGTGCGCGAGGAGGACGTGGCCCACGACCTGCGGGCCGAGTACTGCGTGCTGGTCGACGGCGCCGTGCGGCTTCGCCCGGCCGGGAACGAGAACCCCGAGCTGGCGACGGGGGAGATCGAGGTCGCGGCGAGGTCCATCGAGGTGCTGTCGCAGGCTGACCCGCTGCCGTTCGCGATCGAGGGCGGTGCTAGCCAGGGCGGGGGCGAGCTGAATGAGGAGATCCGGCTGAGGTACCGGTATCTCGATATCCGCCGGGCCGACATGGCGGCCGCGCTGAAGGCCAGGTCGAGGGCCGTGTACCTGC
Source organism: Streptosporangiaceae bacterium (assembly GCA_035483035.1). Taxonomy (GTDB): domain Bacteria; phylum Actinomycetota; class Actinomycetes; order Streptosporangiales; family Streptosporangiaceae; genus JAJYUU01. Next base: position 1,265 of record DATHQE010000384.1, read on the forward strand.
TCAACGAGGTGATGGACGCGCACCGGTTCGTGACCGTCGAGACCCCGTTCCTGACCCGGTCGACTCCCGAGGGCGCGCGTGACTTCCTGGTGCCGGTGCGGTTGCGGCCCGGCAACTGGTACGCGCTGCCGCAGTCGCCGCAGCTGTTCAAGCAGCTGCTGATGGTCGGCGGCATGGAGCGGTACTTCCAGCTCGTGCGGTGTTTCCGGGACGAGGACTTCCGGGCCGATCGGCAGCCGGAATTCACCCAGGTCGACCTCGAGATGTCGTTCGTGACCAGGGAAGACGTCGTCGTGGTCGCCGAGGACCTGATCGAGCGGCTGTGGGCGGACATCGCGGGCTTTCAGGTTCAGCGGCCAATCCCGCACATGACCTACGCCGACGCCATGGCCAGATACGGCTCGGACAAGCCGGACCTTCGGTTCGGGCAGGAACTGGTCGATCTGACCGAGTACCTGAGCCAGTCGGAGTTCCGGGTCTTCCAGGCCCCGCACGTCGGTGCCGTGGTGATGCCCGGTGGCGCGGCACAGACGCGCAGGGAGCTTGACGGCTGGCAGGACTGGGCCAAGTCACGGGGCGCCCGCGGGCTCGCGTACGTGCTGATCGGGCCTGATGGCCTGGTGTCCGACGCCGGGCCGGTAGCCAGGCACTTGTCGGAGAGTGAGCGCGCAGGGCTGCCGGCCGCGGTCGGGGCGTCGGCGGGGGACGCGGTGTTCTTCGCGGCGGGCGCGCCGGCCGAGGCCCGCGGGTTGCTCGGGGCGGCCCGGCTGGAGATCGGGTATCGCTGCGGGCTGATCGACCCGTCGGCGTGGGCGTTCACCTGGGTGGTGGATGCGCCGATGTTCGAGGACGACGGAGAGGGCGGCTGGACCGCAGTGCACCACCCGTTCACCGCGCCGCTGCCGGAGTGGACCTCGAAGTTCGCGTCCGAGCCCGGCGGGGCGCTGGCTGACGCCTATGACCTCGTCTGCAACGGCACGGAGATCGGCGGCGGCTCCATCCGGATCCACCGACCCGACGTGCAGCAGCAGGTATTCGACGTGATCGGGCTGTCGCGCGAGGAGGCCACGTCTCAGTTCGGGTTCCTGCTCGAGGCGCTGCGGTACGGGCCGCCGCCGCACGGCGGCATCGCGTTCGGCTGGGACCGGCTGCTCATGCTCCTAACGGGGCGAGACTCGATCCGCGACGTCATCGCGTTCCCGAAGGCCGCCTCCGGGCACGACCCGCTGACCGGCGCGCCGACGCCTATCACCCCGCAGCAGCGCAAGGAAGCTGGCATCGACGCGACTCCGGCCGCGCCCGGCGCCGGCTCGGGCGGCGCTGACCGCCATCCCGCGCGGGCCGCCGAGCGCGGGGTCGGCGAGCGCGGGGTCGGCGAGCCCGTGACCTGACGTGGTTGTGGCAACCACGCTGCTGTATGAACAGCAGATTCACAACGACGACGTTTCGGTCCCCGCGGATAGACAGCAGACTCGCAGCCACGACGTTTCGGTTCCCCGCCGCCGGCCGAGGGGCACGGGCCCGCGGACTAGCCGAATGCCCCGAAAGCCCGGAAGGCGGCCCGCACCTCGGCCACGAACGTCGACGGCTGCTCGAACGCGGCGAAGTGGCCGCCCTTGCTCAGCTCGTTCCAGTAGCGCAGGTCCGGGTAATGCCGCTCGGCCCAGCGCTGCGAGGACCGGAAGATCTCCTTCGGGAAGATCGAGCACCCCACTGGCACCTGCACCTGCACTGAGCCTGCCAGCGGCTTGCCGAAGCTCTCCCAGTACAACCGCGCGGACGACGCCCCGGTGGCGGGCAGCCAGTACAGCATGACGTTGTCGAGCATCTCGTCCCGCGACAGCGCATTGACCGGGTCGCCGTCAGAGTCGGTCCAGGCCCAGTACTTCTCCACGATCCAGGCGCACAGGGCCGCCGGGGAGTCGACCAGGCCGTAGCCGACGCTCTGCGGTCGGGTCGATTGCTCCTTGGAGTAACCGGAGTCCCACTGGCGGTAGTACTCGAGCGATGCCAGCGCCGCCCGCTCGGCGTCGGTGAGGTCGTCCATCGTGGCCGGGTCGGGGCGCGCGGTGACCATATTGAGGTGGATGCCGACGACATGGTCGCGATGACGAATGCCGAGGCCGGTCGTCACGCCCGCGCCCCAATCGCCGCCCTGGGCGCCGTACCGCTCATAGCCGAGCCGCGTCATCAGCTGATCCCAGGCGTCGGCGATGCGCTCGACACCCCAGCCCGCCCGCGCGGGCTTGCCGCTGAACCCGAAACCCGGCAGCGACGGGCACACGACGTGGAACGCGTCCGCGGGATCCCCGCCGTAGCGAGCCGGATCGGTCAGCGGCCCGATCGCCTTGCGGAACTCGACGATCGAGCCAGGCCAGCCATGGGTCAGCACGAGCGGCACCGCGTCCGCGCGCGGCGACCGGACATGCACGAAGTGAATGTCCAGGCCGTTGATCTCCGTTCGGAACTGGCCGAGCGCATTGAGGCTCGCTTCGCAGGCACGCCAGTCGTAGGCCGTCGCCCAATAGGCGCACAGGTCGCGCACGTACCTCAGCGGGCTGCCCTGCGACCAGTCGTCGACCGTCTCCGCCTCAGGCCACCGCGTCTGGCGGAGCCGCCAGCGAAGGTCGTCCAGGTCGGCATCCGGGATTTCGATCCGGAACGGGGTGATTTCGTCGCTCACGCCCTTAGCATGGCTCGCCGCCGCCTTCGCTGCCATCAACTCTTGAGCCCGCGCATCCGATGGCGGATAAACGTCCGCTGAGCTTCCGGCACGCCGAGCTCCAGCGCCGCCTGGTAAGCCGACAACGCCGCACTGGCGTCGCCCCGCTGGCGATGCAGCTCGGCGATGGCGACGTGTAGCGGCGGCCAGCTCGCGAGCGCCTCGTCGGCCGCCAGGTCGTGCAGCAGGCGCAGGCCCTCGGCCGGGCCGTCCGCCATTGCGACCGCGGCGGCGCGGTTCGCCGCGACCACCGGCGTGGGCTCGTACCTGAGCAGCTCGTCGTACAGGGCGACGATCTGGCGCCAGTCGGTATCGTCGGCAGACGCCGCGTCGCCATGACACGCCGCGATCGCGGCGCGCAGCTGATAGGGACCCGGCGCGCCAGCTGCGAGAGCCGTCTCGACGAGCGTTCGGCCCTCGTCAATCATTGCCCGGTCCCAGCGGCCGCGGTCCTGGTCAGCCAGCTGGACTGGCTCGCCCGCCGCCCCAACGCGGGCCGAGCGGCGCGCGTCGGTGAGCAGGATCAGCGCGAGCAGCCCCGTCACTTCTGGCTGTCCAGGGAGGAGGCGGGTGAGTTCGCGAGCCAGCCGCAGCGCCCGGTCGCACAGCTCGTCCCGGACCAGGGCCTGGCCTGAGGTGGCCATGTGGCCCTCGGTGAAGACCAGGAAGATAACCCGCAGCACGGCCGCCAGCCTGGCCGGCACGTCGGCGGCCGGCGGCATCCGCATCGCGATGCCAGCCTGCGTGATCTTGCGTTTCGCCCGGACCAGCCGCTGAGCCATGGTCGGCTCCGGAACAAGGAACGCGGCCGCGATCTCCGCCGTGCGCAGACCGCAGATGCTGCGCAGTGTCAGTGCGGTCTGCGCGGCAAGGCTCAGAGCCGGGTGACAGCACATGAAGATCAGGCCGAGCTGGTCGTCGTCGGTCGCCTCGTCGGCGACTCCCGCCGCTGTATCGGCCCGTCCAGGTCCGAGCTCGGCGCTAGCAGCGACCTCCTTGGCCTGGCGCGCAGCCTCCCGGCGGAGGTGGTCGAGCGCCTTGTGCCGGGCGACCCCGACCAGCCACGCCCGGGGACTGGCCGGGAACCCAGCGGCTGGCCACTGCGCCACGGCGGCGGCGCAGGCCTCCTGCACGGCGTCCTCGGCGACTTCCAGGTCGCCGACGAGCCGGGTCACGACCGCGACCGCGGCCCACCAATGGTCCCGGAAGATCGCGTCGAACTCGCTGGTCAGGTCGGCGCCCCCGCCGTGATGACCGGCCGCACCTCCACCATCCCGTCGCTGGCCGCCGGCATTCGGGCGGCCCACCTCAGGGCCTCGTCCAGGTCTGCGCACTCCACCAGTGTGTAGCCGCCGAACTGCTCCTTGAGCTCGGCGGCTGGTCCATCGGTGAGCAGCGTCTGGCCGTCGCGGACGCGGACCGTCGTGCTCGCGCTAGCCGGCTGGAGCGGCGCGCACGAGACGAGCACGCCGGCCTCGGCCATCGTCTGGACGGCCGTGGCGTAGTCCGCATACATCGCAGTGTGCTCGGGCGTGCCCGGCTCTGGCAGCGGGCTGGTGCCATAGAGCAGGAACAGGTATCGCATTGGTTCATCGCCTTTCTCGCGAGTGGGCGGTCTCGCCGCCTGTCTCGATGAGTCGATCGGCCGGCGCGGATCTCGACACCCTGGCGCCCGCCAGTTTGCAGGCGGGCTAGTCTCCGTGCGTGGCGTACGTCGATCAGTTCGATCACCTGATCCGGGCCGAGGACCGGGGCCGGGCGATCAAGAGCACGCGCACCATTGTCGTGTTCGACGACGGGCTGACAGTGTGTGCCGTGCGTGTCTACGGCGACACCGCACGGCCGGCGCGCGGCATGTTCGGCGGCCTGCGCCGGGCCGGCCGGGCGGCTGGACCCGGCCGAGGCGACGAGCAGATCCGGCTGAGCGCGCAGACGACGGGTTCCTGCCACAGCTTCGCTGCGACCTGGCCCAAAGCGCAGCCGATTCCGCTCGACGTGATCGAGAAGGTCGTGCTGACGCGGCCGCGGCAGGTGAGCGAGCTGGCCATTTATGAGCAGGCGGCTGACCCTGACAGCCCGGCCGCCGCGATCTACCTGGGCGATCTGTCCGCCGACCAGGTGCGTGCAGCGCTGGCGCCGCTGCTCGGCGACCGGCTAGAGATTCAGGTCTCTGGCTAGGTCCGGGCGGCCCCCGGGGGAGCGGGCAAGATCTGACGCGGGATGACGGGCGCGGCGGAGCGCCGCCGCCACTCGCGTGGATAACCGAGCGACACCTCCTCGTGCCGGATCCCGTCGTGCCACGTCGTCCGCGGGATGTGCAGGTGCCCGTAGACGACGGCCTGCGCCCGGAAGCGGGTCGGCCAGTCGGCCGTCCGCACTGTGCCGCACCACTGCGCGAACAACGGATACCGCATCACCGCTGTCGGCTCGCGCACCAGCGGGAAGTGGTTGACGAGTACGGTCGGCAGGCCAGGCGGCAGCTCGGCCAGCCGGCGCTCAGTCTTAGTCAGCCGGTCGTCGCACCACGCCTCGCGGCTCGGGAACGGGTCGGGATGCAGCCACCGCTCGTCTGTACTCACCACGCCCGAGCCGTAGGCCTGCGCCAGCGCCTCTGCCGTCGAGCCCGCACCCGCCGGGCGGAATGAGTAGTCATAAAGGACGAACAGCGGCGCCACGACGACAGGCCCGTCGTCGCCGGCCCAGATCGGGTACGGGTCCTCGGGCGTGAGGACGCCGAGCCGCCGGGCGGCTTCCACCAGATGCAGGTAGCGCTCCTCGCCGCGCAGGCGTACCGGGTCCCGGCTGTGGGTCCAGAGTTCGTGGTTCCCTGGCACCCATATGACCTTGGCGAAGCGTTCGCTGAGCGTGCCGAGTACCCATTCGACATCTGCGGCCCGCTCGCCCACGTCGCCAGCGACGATTAGCCAGTCGGCCGGCGATCCGGGCTGGATGCGCTCGGCGATGGCCCGGTTCGCCGCAAACCCGACGTGCAGGTCGCTCACCGCGAGCAGCCTGGGCTCGGCACCGGCTTGCCGCCCAGCGCCCGATGGTGCAGACGTCACGGCCATCCTCGGTTCGGAAGTTTCCTGGAGATTATGCGAGTCCGGCCCAACTCAAACCGGCCGACGCCGCAAATATCTACGCTCCAGATATGCCGTATGTCGACCAGTTTGATCACCTTCAACCGATTGGCGGTGATCGGAACACGCACACGATCGTCGTCTTCACCGACGGGCTGGTTGTCAGCCCAGCAGGCCACCAGTTCTTGGCGCCGTCGGTGGGCGCAGGCCAACTCGATAGGAAGGGCACGGCACTCGGGCCCTTGCCCGGCAGTCGGCTGACAATCGAGGTCCAGGACTGAGTGCGGGTACTGTCGCATCGTGCCGCGTGTAGATGATGGCTCGACCCGCAGCCTGTTCGACGCCTCGGCTGAGGCGGCGGAGCAGGCTGCCGCGCCGCTTGCCGTCCGGATGCGCCCGCGCACGCTGGGCGAGGTTGTCGGCCAGGGGCACCTGACCAGGGACGGATCGCCGCTGCGCAAGCTGGCCGACACCGACGCCCCGATGTCGGTGCTGCTCTGGGGACCGCCCGGCACCGGTAAGACCACCCTCGCCTACGTCGTTGCCAACGTGACCAGGCGCAGGTTCGTCGAGCTGTCCGCGGTGTCGGCCGGGGTGAAGGACGTCCGGGCTGCGATCGAGACCGCCCGCGGCCAGCTCGGCCTCACCGGCGAGCAGACCGTGCTGTTCATCGACGAGGTGCACCGGTTCAACAAGGCACAGCAGGACGCGCTCCTGCCTGCGGTGGAGAACCGCTGGGTCTCGTTCATCGGCGCCACCACCGAAAACCCGTCGTTCTCCGTGGTCGGGCCGTTGCTGTCCCGGTCCCTGCTCCTCACGCTGCGGACGCTGACCGACGACGACATCCGCACGGTGATCGACCGGGCGCTGACCGACGAGCGCGGGCTGGCGGGCG
>DATHQE010000385.1:0-13417 GCA_035483035.1 Streptosporangiaceae bacterium
AGGCCTGCGGCGCCGCCGCCAACGACGACGACGATGGCAGCGATGATGAGATCTTCAACCATGGCGCAACCAGTGTGACAGACCACAGGCGATGCACCGGCCAGGCCGGCCCCATGCGCGGGTGGCGGCCGCAGCTCAAGCAGCGGCTAGACGGTCTCGCGCTCTCGGAGCCGCTGGCTGATGACGGCGGACACGCCATCGCCGCGCATGGTGATCCCGTACAGGGTGTCCGCGACCTCCATGGTCCGCTTCTGGTGGGTCACCACGATGAGCTGAGACACATCCCGCAGCTCAGCGAGAATCTCCAGCAGCCGCTGGAGGTTGGTGTCGTCCAGCGCAGCCTCGACCTCGTCGAGCACGTAGAACGGCGACGGCCTGGCCTTGAAGATGGCGATCAGGAACGCGATGGCCGTCAGCGAACGCTCCCCGCCAGACAGCAGCGACAGCCGCTTGACCTTCTTGCCGGGCGGCCTGGCCTCGATGTCGATACCTGAGGTCAGCATGTCGTCCGGTTCGGTCAGCACCAGCCGGCCGTCGCCACCAGGGAACAGCCTGGCGATGATCACTTCGAACTCGCGCGCGATGTCGTCATAGGCCGACGTGAACACCTGCTGCACGCGCTCGTCGACCTCCCTGATCACTGTCAGCAGGTCGCGGCGGGTCTTCTTCAGGTCCTCGAGCTGGGCGACGAGGAACGCATGCCGCTCCTCCAGCGCCGCGAACTCCTCCAGCGCGAGCGGGTTCACCTTGCCGAGCTGGTCGAGCTGGCGCTGCGCGTGCTGCGCACGCCGCTCTTGCGCTTCCCGGTCATAGGCGACGGCGAGCTGGCTCTCGTCCACCCCTGGCACGAGCGCATCAGGGCCGTATTCGGCGACGAGCACAGCCGCCTCGGTGGCGAACTCTGCCAGCGCCCGCTCGGCGATCTGTTCGAGCTGCAGCTGCCGGGTAGCCCGGCCGATCTGTGCGCCGTGGGCGCTGTCGACAACCTTCTCTAGTTCGTCCGAAACGTCCCTAATCCTGGCCCGGACCGCCTTGAGTTCGCCGTCCCTGCCCTTGTGCGCCTCCTCGGCGCGCTGCCGGTCAGCATCGGCCGCGGCCGCTGACTGCTCGATCCTGGTCAGCGCGATCCTCGCGCCAGCGGCCACGGCGCTGGCGACCACCGCCCCGGTGGCGCGGCGCTCCGCCCGCGCCAGCGCCCGCGCCGTAGCCTGTCGCTCGGCGATGGCGGCTGACACCAGCGCGTCGGCGCGGCCGGAGATGGCCCGCTGGCGTTCCTCGACCGTGCGCACCTCCAGCCTGGCTTCCATTTCGACACCCCGCGCCGCGACGGCCGCATCGGCTAGCTGCTGGCGGTCGGCAGGCCCCGGCAAGCCGGCCCCGGCCTGCGGCCCCGCCGGGGCCTCGGATTCCTGCTCGGCCAGCTTGGCCTGGGCTTCGGTGACCTGGGCCAGGCTCTGCTGCCGGGACTTCTCGGCTGCGGCGATGGCGGTCGTGAGACGTCCCGTCTCGTCCCTGGCTGCCCTCGCTCGGCCCGCCAGCGAGCCGAGCTTCCCCGACGTCTCGGCCGCGGCCGCGTCGGCGTGCTGGAGCGCCGCAGCCATCTCGGCCAGCACCTGCCGGGCCTGGTCCTCGTCCTCCAGCGCGGCCGCGAGCTTCCGTTCGGCCCGCAGGCACCGCTGATCAGCGTCGCCGACCTGCGACGCCGCCTCGCTCGCCGCTGCCCGCAGGCTGAGCAGACTCTGCCCAGCGGCCGCGCCGCCACGCGCCCAGTGCGCACCGATGACGTCACCGTCAGTCGTCACCACTCGCAGCCCCGGGTCGGCGCGCAGAAGCCGGACGGCATCGGCGAGGTCCTCGACCACGACGACGTCACCGAGCAGGTTCGCGACCGCGCCGCCAAGCTCCGCCGGTGCACTGACAAGATCCATTGCATGGGTAACGTGGCCGATTCCGGCCTCCGCCGCCAGACCGGCGAGGTCAGCCTTGCGCCGGAGCGCCACTGCGACCTGCGGCTGGCCGTTGCCGCGGGCGGCGATCACCAGTCCGGCTCGGCCGGCGTCCTGGTCGCGGAGCGCGCTCAGGATGCCCACGGCCGAATCCAGGCCGGCGACGACCACTGAGCCGGCCGCCGCGCCAAGCGCGGCCGCGATCGCTTCCTGGGCGCCATCGTGGACGGTCAGCAGGTGGGCGAGCGGCCCGAGCACACCGCTGAAGGTGCCCGGTCCGGCGAGCAGCACCTCGGACGCATCGGCGCCGCTGGTGACGGCCTCGGCCAGCGCCTGCGCCCTGGCCCGCAAGGCCGCGCGGTGGTCGCTGGCAGCGTGCTCCGCCTTGCGCAGCTCGGCCACGCTCCCCGACGCCGTCGCCAGCGCTGCCGCCGCTCGCTCCTGCGCAGCCGTGAGGTCCGCCCGGCCGTCCTCGCGGCCCGACATCAGATCCTGCAGCGCCGCGTACTCGACCTGGGCTTGCTCGGCCCTGGCGCGTGCCTGGGCTTGTGCCTCGGCCAGTCGCCCGGCTTCCTCCTGCGCGGCCGTGGCGCGGGACGTCGCGGCCTCGACCTGGCTGCGCAGCCGCGCTAGCCGGTCGGCGCGCTGCGCCGCTGCTTTAGCGTCCGCGGCCAGCCGCCGCTCGTTGTCGGCCAGCGCGGCCTCGGCCATCGTCCGGCTAGCGACCGCGCCGGTCAGCTGCTGTCGCGCCGCCGCGAGCCGCTCGGCTAGCTCCCGCTCCTGGGCCCGTAGCTGGGCGGCTTCCTGCTCCAGCTCATCGGGATCGCGGCCCGCTCGCTGCGGCTCGGGCGCGGACAGGTGCCGGTGCCGCTCGGCGGCGAGTCCCTGGATCCCGCGCATGCGCTCGGCAAGTGCTGACAGCGCGAAAAACGCGTCCTGCGCCGCTGCCAGCCGCGGCGCGTGCTGCTGCTCGGCGCTCTCGAGGTCGGCCTCTGTCTCCCTCGCTTGCGCGAGCGCCACCTCTAGCGCGGCCCGCACCTGGACGGCGGCCGCTTCGTCGTTCTGATCCTGGGCGAGCTCCCCGGCGAGCGTGACATAGTCATCGGCCAGCAGCCGCAGCTTCGCGTCGCGCAGGTCCGCCTGGATCACGACGGCCCGGCGGGCAATCTCGGCCTGGCGGCCGAGCGGCTTTAGCCGACGGCCGAGCTCACCAGTGAGGTCGACAAGCCGGGTGAGGTTGGCCTGCATGGCGTCGAGCTTGCGGACCGCCTTCTCCTTGCGCCGGCGATGCTTGAGTACGCCAGCCGCTTCCTCGATGAGGGCGCGGCGCGCGTCGGGCCCTGCGTTGAGGACATCGTCCAGTTGCCCCTGGCCGACGATGACGTGCATCTCGCGGCCGAGGCCGGTGTCGGACAGCAGCTCGGCGATGTCCAGGAGCCGGCACTGGTCGCCGTTGATCGCGTACTCGCTCTGCCCGGACCGAAAGAGCAGCCGGCTGATCGTCACCTCGGAGTAGTCGATCGGCAGCGCGCCGTCGCTGTTGTCGATGGTGAGCGTGACCTCGGCCCGACCGAGCGCCGGGCGGCCAGACGTGCCGGCGAAGACGACGTCTTCCATCTTGCCGCCGCGCAGCGGCTTGACCCCCTGCTCGCCCATGACCCACGAGAACGCGTCCACGACGTTGGATTTGCCCGAGCCGTTCGGGCCGACGATGCACGTGATGCCGGGCTCGAACTTGAGCGTCGTGGCGGACGCGAACGACTTGAATCCGCGCAGGGTGAGGGTCTTCAGGTACACCTGCGGACTCCTCCCCAGCCACTGGCCACAGGCCCGCGAACCATGCCATGGCGTGCAGCCACCTCGCCAGCACCTTACCGCGAGCAGGGCCGGACCCCGCGCATTCGACAGGGCAGCCGACACAGGCAAGGTGGCCGGAAACCGAAAGCCGTGGCCGGAAAACCGAAGAGGGACGCTAGCAGCGTCCCTCACCGTACGGTGTGTTGCGGCCCCGGCGCTCGATTAGGTGAGCGCAGGCTCGCGAACCGGAATTAGCAGGTCATGGCCGACCGAAGCGACTAGCACATCGTTTTCGTCCTGGAGCCGCGCAAGCTCAGCCTCCAGGTCGCGTACTCGTTGCTGCAAGCGGCGCATCTCTGAGACCATGCGGGGATCCGGCCCGCCGACGTGGCCTAGTAGAGCCTTTGCCATTGTTTAAGGTCCTCCACACTGAGTGACCAGAGTGGGCGTGCACGCAGACGCCGGACATGGCTGCGCGCTGGTTAACACCTCTATGGTCCCACCGTCAAGGGTATTCGGTCAAGTTTGGCGATCATGCAGGTCACAGGCCTACACGAAGCCACCGGATGTGTTAGCACCGACCGCCGCAATCCGGTAGCCATTACGCCGAAAGATTCGATATAGCCGACTCTGCCGAGTCTTTCGGCATAACGGCTGAACGCGAGGAAGGCCGCGTCGGTAAGCCGATCAACGCTCGGTAAAGCCCGGCATGCCGCCGGTGGCCGCCGCCCAGCGGTGCGCCACCCCTGTGACCCGGCCCGGGCGGACCAAGAACGTGCTGCGACCGTCGCCGTCCTCGACCCGGCCGAGCAACTCGCGACAGCTCACCTCGTCTCCTTCTGCCACGATCTTGACCCGGCCATCAGCCAGGTTCTCGGCAAACCCGATCAGGCCTAGCTCGACTGCGTTCGACCGCACCCACCAGCGGAACCCGACTCCCTGGACGCGCCCGCTCACCCACGCGGTCAGGCGTACCGCAATAGACACGTCACCACCGGCCATTACGCGGTCGCCGCTGACAGAACGGGCAGTAATAGGACGACCGGTTCATAAAAGGGTCGCGCCGGATCAGGGTCCCGCAGCGCGGGCACGGCTCACCCGCGCGCCCGTACACGTTCAGCGACCGGTCAAAGTAGCCGCTCTCCCCGTTCACGTTGACGTACAAGCTGTCGAAGCTCGTGCCACCGTCCTTAAGCGCCTCTGTGAACACCTCGACGACCGCCCCCATCAGCCCGGCCACCTGGCCGGGGCGCAGCCGGTCCGCGCCACGGGCGTAGTGCAGCTTGACTCGCCAGAGCGACTCGTCGGCATAGATGTTGCCGACACCGCTGACCAGGGACTGATCCAGGAGCGCCCGCTTGATGCCGGTCCGCCTGGTGCGCAGCCGGGCCGTGAGCCAGGCGAGGTCGAAGACGTCCTCGAGCGGATCGGGCGCGATGTGCGCGATTTCGGCCGGCAGTTGCGCGCCATCCGGCGAGACGAGCAAGTGGCCGAACGTCCGCTGATCGGTGAAGCGGAGGTCCGCACCGCCGTCGTCGAACGTGAAGCGGACCCGGACGTGCGGTGACAGCGGCGCATCGGCCGGGCCTACGAGGAGCTGACCGCTCATGCCCAGGTGCGCGAGCAGCGCATCCTCGCCGACCGGGAGCCATAGGTACTTGCCGCGCCGTCTGGCCGCGTCGACAGTCTGGCCGGTCAGCCTGGCGATGAAGTCCGCCTGGCCGCCGACGTGCCGGCGGATCGCCCGCGGGTGAAAGACCTCGACCGTATGAATCCGGCGACCGACTACGAACTGGTCGAGCCCGCGCCGGACAATCTCGACCTCGGGCAGCTCGGGCACGCGCTAGCCCGCGCCAGCTGCGCCGTTCGCAGCCGCGTCAGCGCTGCCGGCGGGTGCCTGGCTGACGGCTGGCTCGGCCGGCGCCGGGTCGGCGACTCCGCTGGCGATACCTTCGCTGATCGCGTTCCAGGCCGCCTCGGCGGCCTGCTGCTCGGCCTCTTTCTTGGACCGGCCCTCACCCTCGCCGTAGGTCTGGGCGCCGATCCGGACGAAGGCGCGGAAGGACTTCTGGTGGTCGGGACCGCTCTCCTCGACGTGGTACTCGGGCACGCCCAGGATTTCTGCGGCCGTCAGTTCCTGCAGCGAGGTCTTCCAGTCCAGCCCTGCGCCAAGGCGCGCGGATCTGGCGATCACCGCGTCGAACAATCGGTGTACGAGGCCGTCGGCTGCGGCCAGGCCCTGGTCGAGATAGACCGCGCCGATCACGGCCTCCAGCGTGTCGGCGAGAATGGACGACTTGTCCCGGCCGCCCGTACCTTCCTCGCCCTTGCCCAACCAGACGTAGGAGCCAAGATCGAGCCCGCGGGCGACGCCCGCCAGGGCGCGCATGTTGACCACGGCGGCCCGCAGCTTGGCGAGCTGCCCTTCAGGCAGGTCGGGGTAGGAGCGGAAAAGCGTGTCGGTCACGATGAGACCGAGCACCGAGTCGCCGAGGAACTCCAGCCGCTCGTTCGTCGGCAGTCCGCCGTTCTCGTAGGCGTAGGAGCGGTGCATGAGGGCACGGTCGAGCAACTCCGGGCCGACAGGCACGCCAAGAGCCGCCAGAAGACCCTCGTTCTGTCCGGCTGGCCTGCTCGCGGCTCCGGCCAGCCTGTCGGCAGGTGAGTCAGTCACCGACTCGCCCCTTCCCGCAGTGCCCCCCTGCATCGCAGCTGCGCCCAACGGCATGATCAGGAAGGCGTGATGACCTGGCGCCTGTTGTAAGTGCCGCAGGTGGGGCAGGCGACGTGCGGAAGCTTGGGCTCGCGGCAGTTCGGGCAGGCCATGAGCTGCGGTGCCGTTGCCTTCCACTGCGCGCGCCGCGACCTGGTATTGCTGCGCGACATCTTGCGCTTGGGTACTGCCACTTCACCGCTCCTTTGCCTGTCCCGGCGCGGCATCTGACCGCTCCGGCTGAAAGTCTTTCAGCGCCGCCCACATGGTGCCACGCTGCTCATGCCCGTGACCGGGCTCCGCCTCGGCCAGCCGAACCCCGCACTCCACGCACAGGCCAGGGCAGCCGTCCTCGCACAAAGGCGAGAGCGGCAGCTCGAGCACGATAGCGTCGCGCAATGCCGGATCGATGTCCAGCAGACCGCTTGCATCAAGCCGGTAGCTGTCCGCGTCCGGGCCGTCCGCCAGCTCGGCGTCACCGCCGAGCGCGAACAGTTCCTGGAAGCGCACCTTCATCGCCGAGGTGAACGGCTCCAGGCAGCGTGCGCACTCTCCGACCAGCGGCCCGCTCACTGTAGCGGTCACGAGCACACCCTCGGCGACGCCCTCAAGCTGGACCTCGAGCTCGAGGTCGGCTCCCGCCGGGACCCTGGCCAGCTCGACGCCCATGTGCTCCGGGGCCGGTACCGTCCGCGTCAGCGTACGCGCAGTTCCCGGCCCGAGATCTCGAGTATCGAAGACCAGCGGGTTGCGGGAATCAAGCCCCTTGGGGTGCTTGGTCGAAGAATGTGGCATGGCAGTCGGGTCAGCTTCGCGGCATAGCGGACGACAGTCGTGGCAAGGTGTGCCGCTAGCTTACCGGCCAGCCAACGGCAATCCCAACTTGACCGTGCAATCCCCTGGCCCGGGCAGGCCGCCCGCGCAGCCAGGCAGGCCCCGACCGGGCGGGCTCAGGCTTCGCTAAGGCGGCTTGTCAGCCGGTCCAGCACAGTCGGCGGGACCAGGCCGCTCACGTCACCGCCGAACTTGGCGAAGTCCTTGACCAGGCTCGAGGACAGGAACGCGTACAGCGGGTTCGTGGTCATAAAGAGCGTCTCGACCCCAGCCTGGTTGTAGTTCATCTGCGCCATCTGCATCTCGTAGTCGAAGTCGCTGACGGCCCGCAGCCCTTTCACGATCGCGGAGATGTCGTTATCGCGGCAGAAGTCGACAGTCAGGCCCTCGAATCGGTCGACGCGCACGTTGTCTAGCTGCTTCATCGCCTCCCGGATGAGCTCGACCCGCTCATCGGCAGTGAAGAGCGTCGTCTTGCTGGGGTTTTGCGCCACCGCGACGACGACCTCGTCGTAGAGCTGGGCGGCGCGGGAAATGATGTCGAGATGTCCGTTGGTTACCGGATCAAAGGAGCCTGGGCAGACTACGCGCCGCAATCGGGTTCACTCTCCCGTCGGGGTATCGCAGCAGGTTGGAGCACCTGCGGCGAGACCGTACCAGAGCGTTGCCTCGCCGTATCGGCGGGATCGGTCATATTCGTAACCTAGCGGCCAGGTCGGCGGCCCGGACCGGGTCGACCGCTCCAGCGCGACCAGCGCGCCCGGGGCGAGCCAGCCCTGATCCAAAAGCGCGGCGAGGACGTGGCCGAGCTCGTCGTCGCTGACCGCGTACGGCGGATCGGCGAACACGAAATCCCGCGGCGCGCCATCCGGTCCCCGGCGCAGCACGCGCTCGACCCGATCGGTGACCAGCCGCGCACCCGGCAGCCCGACGAGGGCGATGTTCTGCCGGATCACCTGCGCGGCGCGGCCGTCGGACTCGACGAGCAGCACGTCAGCGGCGCCGCGGGACAACGCCTCCAGCCCGACGGCGCCGGAGCCGGCGTACAGGTCGAGCACGGCCGCGCCGTCCAGGCCGGCCCGGATCGCTTCCACCGTCGCGAACAGGCCCTCTCTGGTGCGGTCGCTGGTCGGCCGTGTAGTCCGGCCCGACGTGGTAACCAGCCGCCGACCCCCGGCGGCGCCCGCGATGAGCCTGGTCACGCCTTTTCCAGGAACGAGGATCGTTCCACGTCGATGAGCTCCCGCACGGCCGCGGCGAGACCGGGTGCATCAGCGAGAGCCGGATCAGCGGCCACCAGGGCCGTCGCCTCCTCGCGGGCCTGGCCGATCAGGTCCTCGTCGTCGAGCAGGCGCAGCAGGCGCAGGCTGGACTTGCGGCCGGCCTGCGCGGTGCCGAGCACGTCGCCCTCCCGGCGCTGGACCAGGTCGATCCTGGACAGCGCGAATCCGTCCAGCGTGCTGGCCACCGCGTCCAGTCGCTCCCTGGCCGGCGCGGCCTCCGGGGCCTCGGTCACGAGCAGGCACAAGCCCGGATGACTGCCACGGCCAACGCGGCCGCGCAGCTGGTGCAGCTGGGAGACACCAAACCTGTCAGCATCCATGATCACCATTACCACCGCGTTCGGCACGTCCACGCCGACCTCGATCACGGTGGTCGTCACCAGCACGTCCACCAGGCCGTCGGCGAAGGCGAGCATCACCTTCTCCTTCTCCTCGGCTGGCAGCCTGCCGTGCAGGATGCCGAGGCGCAGGCCAGCCAGCGGCCCGGCGACGAGCTCGTCGGCTAGGTCGAGCACGGCCACCGGCGGCCGCGCCGGTCCCTGACCGCCATCGTCCTCGGCGTCTGCGCTCGCGTCCTCGGCATCAGGTGGACCGTCCCCGCCGATCCGCGGGCATACGACGTACGCTTGCCGGCCCGCGCCGACCTCTTCCCTGATCCGTTCCCAGGTCCTGGCCAGGTAGTGCGGCCGCTCGGCGACTGGTACGACGTGCGTCGCGATGGGCGATCGCCCGGCCGGAAGCTCGGTGAGGGTCGACACATCCAGGTCGCCGAAGACCGTCATGGCCACGGTGCGCGGGATCGGCGTCGCGGTCATCACGAGCATGTGCGGCCGGCCGTCCCCCGCCTTGTCGCGCAGCGCATCCCGCTGCTCGACGCCGAACCTGTGCTGCTCGTCGATGACGACCAGGCCTAGATCGGCGAACTGCACCCGGTCCTCCAGCAGCGCGTGGGTGCCAATGACGATGCCGGCTTCCCCTGAGGCGGCGTCCAGCAGCGCCTTGCGGCGTGCGGCGGCGCCAAGCGAGCCCGTCAGCAGCGTCAGCCTCGTCGCGTGCTCGGCGCCGCCGAGCTGGCCGGCCATGGCGAGCGGCCCGAGAAGGCTGGAGATCGACCGGAAATGCTGCTGCGCGAGCACCTCTGTCGGCGCCAGCAGGACCGCCTGTCCGGCTGCGTCGACTACCTGCAGCATGGCGCGCAGTGCGATGACGGTCTTGCCCGAGCCGACCTCGCCCTGCAGCAGCCGGTGCATGGGATGCTCGCGCGCCAGGTCGTCAGCGATGGTCGCGCCCGCCAGCTGCTGGCCGACCGTCAGCTCGAAGGGAAGGGTCGCGTCGAATGCGGCCAGCAGCCCGTCCCCGACCGGCGGGCGCGCGATCGCGCTGTAGCTGGCGGCGGCCAGCCTGCGCTGCGCCAGCAGCACCTGGAGGGCGAACGCCTCGTCCCACTTCAGGCGCGCCCTAGACCGGAACATGTCCGCTTCGTCGACGGGCCGGTGAATGCCGCGCAGCGCGTCGGCGAAGCCGCGCAAGCCGTGCCGATGGCGGAGCTGCGGCGGCAACGGGTCGTCGGGCACGTCAAGCACGTCCAGCGCGATCCGTACCGAGTCGGCGATCTTCCAGGACGGTACCTGGGCACTGGCCCGGTAGACCGGGATCAGCTCAGCGGCGAACTCGGCCGCACGCGCCCCGGCCTGGCCGGCCCCGAGCAGCTCGTACTCCGGATGGGTCAGCTGCCGCTTGCCCTGGAAGCTGGACACCTGGCCGGAGAACAGCCCGCGGACGCCGGGACTGAGCTCGGTCTCACGCCAGGTCTGCCGCCCGTGACCGAAGAAGGTCAGCGTCAGCCGGCCGTGCCCGTCGGTCACGACAGCTTCGAAGATCGACCCCGGCCGGTTGCGCATCTTGCGCACCGAGACGGACGCGACCTCGGCCTGAACCGTGACGTACTCGCCCTCCCGCAGGCTGGCCAGGTCAGTCAGCTCACCCCGCTTGTCGTACCGCCGCGGGTAGTAGCTCAGCAGATCCCCGACGGTGTGCAAGTCAAGAGCCGAGCCAAGCCGCTTGGCGGCTTTGTCCCCGATGACCAGCCGGAGCGGGTCAGCCAGGACAGCCATGCCCACTCCCCGTGGTTGGGGCACCCGTGGTTGGGGCGCCCGTGGTCCCGGCAGCTGTGGTTTGGGTTACCGTGCTGCCAGCTACGGTCCTCACCTGGCCAGGATAGGGCGCAGCACCGTCAGCGGACCTGGCATGCAGCGGGTGCCCGGCTCGCGCTCCGCCCGTTCGTCGGATATCCTTCAGCGACTGGTGTGGCTAGGGCCCGCCAGGGACCTGTCTGATTACCTTCCCAACAGGAGCGATCCCGTGGCTTCCGTCTGCGATGTGTGCGGCAAGAGGCCGGGCTTCGGCAACAACGTGTCGTACTCGCACCGCCGCACCCCGCGCCGCTGGAACCCGAACATTCAGCGCGTGCGCGCGATGGTCGGTAAGACCCCGCGGCACCTGAACGTCTGCACCTCCTGCATCAAGGCTGGCAAGGTCACCCGCTAGCCGTCACTACTGGCGGTCTGTGCTGGCGACTCCGGCGCGCATGCGCCAGCCGTGATCGACTGGCCCGATCCCCGCGCCGAGCCGGAAGCCAGCCCCGATTGCGCCAGTGACGTATGCCTTCGCAGCCTTGACGGCGCTGGGCACGTCATCGCCGAGCGCCAGCCTGGACGCTATGGCTGAGGCCAGCGTGCAGCCGGTGCCGTGGGTGTGAATGCTGTCGATCCGCTCGCCGGGGAACCGGATGACCTGCGCGCCGTCGAAGAGCAGGTCGACCGGGCTGCCCGGCAGATGCCCGCCCTTGACTAGGACCCACTGGGGCCCCATCGCGTTGATCTTCGCGGCGGCCGCGAGCATGTGCGCCTCGTCGGTGATCGTCGTGCCGGTCAGCAGCTCGGCCTCGAGCAGGTTGGGTGTTACCACGGTCGCCAGCGGCAGCAGCCGGTCCCTGACCGCCTCCAGCGTGCCGGCTGACAGCAGGCTGTCCCCGTGCTTGGACACAGCGACGGGATCGACCACCACCGGCGCCGCGACCTCGGCCAGGGCATCGCACACGGTGCTGACGAGCACGGGAGACGCGAGCATGCCCGTCTTGATCGCCTGCGCCCCGATATCGCCGAGGACGGAGTCGAGCTGGGCCTGGACCGCTTCGGGGGGCAGCTCCCAGTAGCCCTGCACGCCCACCGAGTTTTGCGCGGTCACGGCGCAGATGACGGTCATGCCGTGCACGCCGAGCGCCAGCATTGTCTTCAGGTCGGCCTGGATGCCAGCACCGCCGCCGGAGTCGGAGCCGGCGATGGCAAGGACGCGGGGCGGGGCAGGCATCATGTCGACCAGCCTACGGTCAGCCGGCCCCCGTCCTCGCGGTCAGAACACCTTGAGCGTCCTGGCCGCGGCGAGAGCGGCGGCGTCCCCAGCCGCCTCGACGCCGAGGTCCGCCCAGGTGCCGCGCTGGGTGATCCAGCGGACCAGGGCGGGCCCGTCTGAGCTAATCGCTGCCGCCGCCTGGCCGTGCCCAAACCTGATCAGCCGGGCACCGGTGCTGGCTGACCCCGTGCCGGTGACGTGGATCTCGAGCGTGCAGGCGCCGGCTGCCACCGCGTTCTGCTGCGGCAAGGCGGCCTCGACCCAGTCCAGTGCCGATCCCAGGCGCAGTTCGTCCGACGGCGGCGGCTCGCCGGTGAGCGGCCCGCGCGGGGCGAACAGGTCGGCCCTGATGTGGGTGTAGTGGTCGAAGCTGTACGCGCTCGGCAGCACCGCCAGCTGGTAGGTACCGAGATCACCCAATGACAGCTCGCCGTCCAGTCCGGCGAGCTCAGCCAGCCGGTCCAGCCCGGTCTTGCTGACGGCCTCATAGTCGGCCAGCACGTCGGCGGCTGACCAGTCGCGGCGGGCCCGTACTGCCAGCTCCTGAGCGGCCTCGGTCGGCAGGCCGGCCGTATCAGGCAGCGCAGCAGGGTCCACCACCAGCCAGAACAGGTTAGCCAGGTGCGCGACGAGGTCCTGCACGCGCCAGCCGGCGCACCCAGACGGCGCCTGCCAGAGCTCATCGGTGAGCCCACGCGAGATCTCTAGCAGTGCTGCGCGGTCGGCGTCGATCGCCTCGATCGCTCCTGACATCGTGTGCCTCCGTACGATTTTTGTACTCTCCCAGATAGTGTCACTATCTCACGAGAGACTGATGTGCGCAACGTCGCGAGGTGAGCTACACAGTGGGGATGACCGATAGCCCGATAACCGGCGACACGGGTGTCAGAGACACGGGTGTCAGAGACACGGGGACCGACCCGCCCGCTTCGCTGCGCGCCGAGCAGGTAGCCCAGACCAGGGCCGCTCTCGTGGCGGCCGGCCGCCAGCTGTTCGGCACTAGCGGGTTCGCCGCGACATCGGTGGAGGACATCGCCAGGGCGGCGCGGGTGACGACCGGTGCGCTGTACCACCACTTCCCGACCAAGGCAGCGGTGTTCGAGGCGGTCTTCGAGCAGGTCCATGCCGACCTGCTGGCCGCATCGATGGCGGCCGCCGCCGATGCCGCGGACACCATCGAGCTGCTCGCCGCCGGGTTCGGCGCGTTCCTCGACAAGGTCCTCGAGCCCGAGGTCCAGCGGATCATCATCACCGACGCCCCGGCCGTGCTGGGCCTGGCCAGATTCACCGAACTCGACGAGCGGTATGCGTATGCGGCTACGGTCGCCGCGCTCGAGGCCGCCAACGCCGCCGGTACCCTGCGCGTCGACGATCCGCCCACGCTGGCCCGCTTGCTGCTCGGCGCGCTTACCAGGGCTGGCCTGCTGATCGCC
>DATHQE010000386.1:0-2348 GCA_035483035.1 Streptosporangiaceae bacterium
CCGCATCGACACTAAGACCGGCCTGCTCAACGTGGCCACCTGGGAGAGCGAGGCCGAAGCGGAGATCGCCCGGGCCGTCCGGACCCGCAGCCCGCTGGCCGTCGCGCTGATTGACATCGATCACTTCAAGATGGTCAACGATACTTATGGCCACCTGGCGGGAGATAAGGCGCTGCGGGCGGTCACCGACGCCCTGCGCGAGCAATTGCGAAGCTACGACCTGGCCGGCCGGTTCGGCGGCGAGGAGTTCGCGATCCTGTTGCCGCAGACGCGTGAAGACCACGCGCTGAGCATTGCCGACCGTCTCCGCACGCACATTGCCGGCATGTCCGTCCCGGTCAGCGACGACGGCAAGCCAGAGAATGGCATCCGGCTGACCGTCTCAGTCGGTGTCGCCCCGCTCGATGACACCAACCGCGAGCTCACCGACCTGCTCGCCGCGGCCGACTCCGCCCTCTATCTCGCCAAGCAGGCCGGCCGTAACAGGACTCACCTCGCTAACACTAGTGCTCCGCTGACCCAGGTAATCCCAGCCGCGCGCCCAGCTCCGCCGATCCTGAATACCCCGGATGGATCGCGGCGCTAACAGGCCCTGTCCGCAAATGCCCTGCCCGCTAGTGCAAGGGCTGGATGTCATCCATGACACCCATGCTGCCCGGCAGCGGCTGCTGGCACCAGACGACCTTGCCGGTCGCGGTCCGGCGGGCGCCCCAGCGATGGGCTAGCTGGCGCACGACCTGCAGGCCGCGGCCGTTCTCGTCCTGGCCGCTGGCCTGGCGTAGCCTCGGCAGCGCGCCAGAGTTGTCCAGCACCTCACAGACCAGCGCCTTCTCGTTGACGAGCCGGAGCGTGACTTCCCCGCGTGAGTACCTGACCGCGTTGGTCACGAGCTCGGAGACGAGCAGTTCGGTCGTCGGGATCATGTCCTCCAGGCCCCAGCGTTTCATCGGCTCGGCCAGCACCGAACGCGCTTCCCGGACCGAGGTCAGCTTGGGTGCCAGAGTCCACGAGGCGTAGCTGTCCTCGGACAGCCGTCGCAGCCGCGCGATCAGCACCGCGATGTCGTCGCGCTGATGGTCGGAGTACACCCCGTCCAAGGTGGCCTTGCACAGGTCCTCGAGCGGCCTGGTCGGCGAGCCGGGGCCGAAGATGCCGCGCAGCCGGGCGAGGCCGTCGCTGATGTCCTGGCCCTTGTTCTCCACCAGGCCGTCGGTGTACAGGACGAACAGGCTGCCGTCCTCAATCTGGAACCGGCGGCTCTCCACCTCGCCGTCGCCGATGCCGAGCGGCGGCGCGGGCGGGACGTCGAGCAGTTCGTTACTGCCGTCCGGGTGCACGAGCAGCGGCGGCAGGTGGCCTGCCACGGCGACCTCGCATTCGCCGCTCACCGCATCGTAGACGGCGTACGCGCAGGTGGCGAAGTGCGGCTCGCGCTCGCCGAGCGTGTGCATGAGCTCGTCAAGCTGCTGCAGCGAATCGGCGGGCGGCAGCTCGAGCATGGCCAGGGTGTGGATGGCGGTGCGCAGCCGGCCCATGGTGACGGCGGCGCGCACGCCGTGCCCGGCCACGTCGCCGACCACGAGCGCGACCCGGCCCCCGGGCAGCGCGATGGACTCATACCAGTCGCCGCCCACCTCGATGAGCTTGCTGCCGGGCAGGTACCTGTGCCTGACCTCGACCGAGGAGGGATAGGAGAGCCCGGTTGGCAACATGCTCCGCTGCAGGGTCAGCGCGGTGGCGTGCTCCCGGCTGTACCTACGGGCGTTGTCGATGAACATGGCGGCCCGGGCCGCGAAGTCCACGCCGATCTCGACGTCGTACGCGTCGAACCGCCGGAACCCCTCCTCCCGGGTACAGGCGAAGAAGCCCAGCATGGTGCCGCGCGCGATGAGCGGCAGCAGCAACATGGACGCCCCGGATAGCAGCTTAGCCACGGGCTTGCGTCGCCACGCCTTGGCGATCTCGCCCGCCTGGCTCTTGCTGATCGTCGTCTCGAGCACGGGCGTGCTCGTGTCCATGCACTGGTAGTACGGCGAGTGCGCCGGGTAGCGGAGGATCTCGCCGGTCGGGAAGACGGCCTCCCAGGCCGGGTCCTTCCGGTCGTGGCGCAGCGCGATCCGGCGCAGCGGCAGCGACCCCTCGGGCCCGTGCGCGGGCAGCTCGTCGTCGCCGACCAGGCTTTCCAGCAGCAGCAGGCCGGACGCGTTGCAGAAATGCGGAACGAGCGCGTCCAGCAGCTCGCGGGCCACGTCATCGATATCGAGCGTGTCGCCGATCCTGGCCAGCGAGCCGTCGAGCATCTGCCTGCGCATGAGCGCGGGATCGACGAACCGTTCGGAATTGGGGGC
>DATHQE010000387.1:0-3043 GCA_035483035.1 Streptosporangiaceae bacterium
GTCGCGAGCCAGCCGCTTGAGCGTGGCGTACACCTGCCCGAACGGAAGGGGCTTGTCTTGTCCGAACCAGGTGTCGTAATCGCGCTTGAGGTCATACCCGTGGCTGGGCTCGCGTTCGAGCAGGCCGAGGATGGTCAGGGGCACCGTCACGCCATCGAGCATACACCGGGTGTAGACGCTGAGCGTATAGCTGCGCTGAGGGCCATGTCGGAGCGTAGCTCTCATCGTGAGATGGCCATGGATGTCCATCGGGACCGATCCTGTTCGTCGCTTGATCGCAACCGGGTCATCCAGACGAGTGAATCCAGACGAGTGAAAGAGAGCACACGCGTGAGCAAGTGGGAGAAGGAAATCGGCGCCATGACCCTGCACGTGGCCGATCTCGGCCGGGCGAAGAAGTTCTACGAGGAGGCCTTCGACCTGCCGGTGCAGCATGAGGACGAGGATTCGGTCATGTTCAGGTTCGCGAGCATGTACGTCTTCCTGCATAGCGCTCCGGTTGCCGACGGGCCACCGGCGGGTGCGATCCTCGAATCGGCGCTGACGGGCGCCGGCCAGTTCGCGATCATCGTCGACGACGTCGATGCCGTGACCGCAGACCTCGAAGCGGCCGGCGTGTCCCTGCTCAGCGGACCGAGCGATCGCGCCTGGGGCATGCGCACGGTCACTTTCGCCGATCCGAGCGGTCACGTCTGGGAGATCGCGCAACCGATCCCCGGCCTGGATTAGCCAGCGTCCAGCGCCCGCCGGCCTGCCATCC
The DNA here is from genome assembly GCA_035483035.1 of Streptosporangiaceae bacterium. GTDB lineage: Bacteria > Actinomycetota > Actinomycetes > Streptosporangiales > Streptosporangiaceae > JAJYUU01. Next base: position 761 of record DATHQE010000387.1, read on the forward strand.
TGGGTGATGATGACGGCTATGGCCTTGTCGACGCCCTTCACCAGGTTGCTGTCCGTGCGGCACCCGATTGCCTCGGCGCCGATGGGCGGATTCGCCGGCGGTGCGCTGACCGCGGCCGTCTCCAACGGCGGCGGTCTTGGCCTGCTCGGTGGCGGACATGGTGATCTGGACTGGCTCGACCGCGAGCTTCCGATCGTTGCGGATGGCACTGACAAGCCATGGGGCGTCGGCTTTCTGAGCTGGGCCATCGACGACGGCGCGGTCGAGCGAGCGCTGGTCTACAAGCCAGCAGCCGTGATGCTGTCTTTCGGTGACCCCCGTCGATTCGCCGGCCGGGTCCGGCAGACTGGCGCGCTGCTGATCATCCAGGTCACCGACGTCAACGAGGCCCGGCAGGCAGTTGATCTCGGCGCCGACGTCATAGTCGCGCAGGGAACCGAGGGCGGCGGCCACGGTGCCCAGCGCGGCCGGTCGACACTGCCATTCGTGCCAGTTGTCGTGGACCTGGCCGCTCCGACAGTGGTGCTTGCGGCCGGCGGGATCGCCGACGGCCGAGGCGTGGCAGCGGCCTTGACTCTCGGCGCTGCTGGGGCGCTGATCGGGACGCGGTTCCTGGTGACCGCCGAGGCCCTCGTCGAGCCCTCGGCCAGCACGGCCATCATGGCCGGGCGCGGCGAGGACACGGAGCGCAACACAGCACTGGACATCGCGCGGGGTTCGAGGTGGCCGTTGCGGTACTCGGCGCGAACCCTCGGCCACCCGTTCCTCGATCAATGGCGGGGGCGAGAAAACGAGCTCGCTGCGGACCCGTCGGCGAGGCGGGCGTACGAGGAGGGCGTGGCCAACGGCGACCTGCCCCCGCGGCCGGTGTGGGCCAGCGAGGCTATCGACCTCATCAGCGACCGGCCGCCGGCAGCCGGACTTGTCGGGGCTCTCGCAGCGCAGGCCGAGGAGGCTCTGGCCCGAGCTGGACGGCGGTAGCCCGCGAGCTAAGGGCCGGTCATCGGCTGCCCGTGCTCGGCTATCTGCCGGTCGAGCTGCGGGGGACCTGTGACGATCAGCGCCCTGGCCGGCTCTTCACTCGTCACCGTGAATCCGTGCGGCTGGTCGCGCGGCACGAACACGAAGCTGCCTGGCGTAGCAATCCAGCGGTCCTGTCCGCAGAACACTGACAGCTCGCCAGCGAGCACGAAGAACATTTCGTCCTCCCCGTCGTGCACATGCTCGGGCACAGCCAAGCCAGCCGGATACGTCGACTCCATGACGGCGAGCTGGCCCAGGGTTTCCTCCCCGGCGGCCTTGATCACGACCGCGGCGCCGTGGAAAAAATAGCCTGGCCCATCGCCTGGCGCTAGTGCGAATCCTGCCATGAGACCCCACCACCCTCCCCGGTCTGGATGTAGTCCTGGAGCCGCCGCAGGCCGTCGACCAGTGCGTCGTCGGCGACGTCGAGCGCCTCAGCCAGCGTGAACCACCGGACCTGCTGGCTCTCCCCCGGCGGCGGCGCCGGGTCGTCGTCGGCGCTCCAGACCAGGTACCGAAGGTCGAGGTGGACATGCGGCCCGGCGGGGTGCACATCCAGGTGCAGCAGCTGGGGCCCGCCGCTGGGATGGCGAACCTGCAGGCCGGTCTCTTCCGCCGTTTCCCGCAAGGCCGCCTGCCAGGGCATCTCCCCCGCGTCCACGTGCCCGCCGGGCTGCATCCAGCCGCCGATGCGCTTATGCCAGTGCAGCACTGTGCCGCGCGATCCGGCCACGATGGCTGAGCCGGTGACGTGTACCGGGTCGCCGTCCCGGCTGAACGGATCGGCCAGCCGGTCCAGCTCGGCCAGGAACCGCGCGCGCGAGGCGATCTCCCGCGCGGTCACCGCGTCGAAGGCAGTGACCGCCGCCCGCAACTCGGCCGTTACCTTTTCGCGCTCGCCGCTGTGCCCGTCCACGCCGTCATCATGCCCGCTCCGCGCACGACCCCGTACCGGCAATGGGCCAAGATGGCGTGATGGGCGCGACCACCCGCTCGGCTGCCGCGGCGTCACTTCTCGCCGGCCTGCTACTAACCGGGTGCGCCGCGACAGCCGCCCAGACAACCACCGTCGCGACAACCACAGTCGAAACAACCACAGTCGAACCAACCACAGTCGAACCAACCACGGGCCCGGGCAGCTCCCAGGCCTGCTACGCCTTCGCTGTCGGCGCCCTGCGCAGCCACGTCGTCGTCCGGCAGCGCCCGGCTGCCTGCGCAGGCCTGAGCCAGGCCCTGGTCAACGAGGATGTCGCCCGGGCT
>DATHQE010000388.1:0-9437 GCA_035483035.1 Streptosporangiaceae bacterium
GCGCCAGGTCAGCCTGCCGCATGCCGAGGTCGGTGATGATGTCGTTCCAGCGCCATGGCGCGTTGCCCGTCACGCAGGCGGTGCCGTCCATCATGTTGTCGAAGATGACGTTCAGCCCCGACGCGAGCATGCCCGCGTACGCGGCATGCTGTCGTCCGGTGCGGTTGTAGCCCGGCGTCTCCGCCATGTCGGCCGGGAACCGGACCGGGTGATCGTGCAGGCTGATCACCATGCTGTCGCGCAGCAGCGCCGCCGCGCGCGCTGCCTGCTCCGGCGTCAGGCGCGCGCCCGCGTACGGCGGGACGCGGCCGAACTCCGGGGCAAGCTCGAATCCGGCGAACGAGCCCGGCGGCAGGTACGAGTACGCGGTGTACGGCGGCCCACTCGTCGGCGTCTCAGTCATCGTCAGCCTCTCCGGCGGCGAGCAGCCGCCACAGCGCCTCCCAGGCCCGCATGCCCTCGCGCAGCCTGCGGATGCGCAGGAATTCGTTGGGTGCGTGCAGCTTCTCGTCGGCGGTCGAGAAGGAGAAAAACAGCGTCTTGCAGCCGAGCACGCGCTCGAATAGGTACGTGGCGGGCAGCGTGCCGCCAATGCAGGCCAGCAGCACCTCCTGGCCCGGGTACACGGCCGCGAGCGCCGCGGCCGCCGCCCGGATGGCCCGGTGATCGGCCGGGATGGTGTAGGCGGGGACGCGCGCGTCGTCGGCGCGCACAGACACCGACACCCCCGGCGTATGCTGCCGGCGCACGTGGTCAGCAATGGCACCGATGACCGCATCCGGGTCCTGGCCCGGAACGAGCCGGCCTGACACATGGCCGACCGCCCTGCGCGGTATCACTGTGTACTTGCCCCCGCCGCTGACGCCGTTGATTTCCAGCGTCGGTCGTTCCCACAGTCGCTCAAGCGTGGTGTAGCCGGGCTCGCCGTGCGCCTCGGCCAGGCCAAGGTCAGTGAGGAACTCGCTCTCGTCAAACCGGACGCGGGCTATCTCGGCGCGCCGCGCGTCGGTCAGTGCCGGGATGCCGTCGTAGAAACCCGGCACGGCGACGCCGCCGTCAGGCTCGTGCAGGCTGGCCAGGATCTGGCTGAGCGCGTGCAGCGGATTGGCGACCGTACCGCCGTACCGGCCAGAATGCAGGTCCGAGGCCGCACCCTCGACGACGATGTCCATCGTCACGAGGCCCTTGGACGCCAGGGACAATGATGGCTCGCTTGGCCGCCACATCGCGCCGTCGGCCGAGATGACCAGGTCGGCGGCGAGGTCGGCGGCGTGCCGCTGCACGTAGTCCGGCAGGTGCGGGCTGCCGATCTCCTCCTCACCTTCGAACAGGAACTTCACGTTCAGCGGAAGGGCGCCTTCCTGGGCCATGAACGCCTGGGCGGTCTTGAGCACCATGTAGACCGGGCCCTTGTCGTCGGTGGCCCCGCGCCCGCGCACCACGTCGCCGTCGACGGCCAGCTCGAACGGGGGAGTGCGCCACTCGGCTGCCTCGCCCGTCGGCTGGACGTCGTAGTGCCCGTAGACCAGGATCGTCGGCGCGCCGGGAGCGCCGAGCCATTCGCCGCGGACGACGGGGTGACCAGCGGTCTGCTCGACCCGGCCGGCGGCGAAGGACAGCTGGCCGGCCAGCCAGCGCGCGGCGGTCAGCATCGTGGCGGCGTCAGCATCGCGGCTGACGCTCGGCACCGCCACGAACTCGCTCAGCTCGCGTAGGTAACCGCCGTCGTCGTCGGCAAACGACAGGCTGGCTGGCCCGGGCCGCTGGCCTGACACGATCAACGGAACACCCTCTCGATCACAGGAACGCACTCCCGCCGTCGATGGCGATGACCTGCCCCGTCACCCAGCCGGACCGCGGCGAGGCGAAGAACTGCACGCCGTTGGCGATGTCGGCCGGATCACCGAGCCGCCTGGTCGCGATGCCGTTAATGAGTTCCCGCTGGCCGTCGGGCCCGTAGCTGCGCCACTGAATTTCCGTCGTCGGATTCGACAGGATGAAGCCAGGGGCGATGCAGTTGACCGTGATGCCCATCGGCCCGAGCTCGTGCGCCATCTGCCGGGTGAACCCGATCAGGCCGGCCTTGGCACTGGCATAGGCCTGGATGCCGGTCTTGCTCACGGTGAGCCCAGCCGCTGAGGAGATGTTGACGATCCGGCCCCAGCCGCGCTCCTTCATGCCGGGCATCACGGCGCGTGTGCAGTGGAACGCAGTGGTGAGGTTCGCTTCGACGACCGCGCGCCAGTCATCGTCGGGTACCTCGTCGAGCGGGCGGCCGACCTGCCCGCAGACGCCGCCGGCATTGTTCACCAGGATGTCAACGGCACCGACGGATGCGAAGAAGTCACGCACCGCGGCGGAGTCGGTCAGGTCGGCCGTGTGTTCAGCGACGCTGTCCCTGTCGACTTCGTGCACGGTTGCGCCGTCGTCTCGCAGTGCCTTCGCGATGGCAGCGCCGATACCGTGCGCGGTGCCGGTGACGACCGCGGTCTTTCCTGCTAGTGCTGCCGTCATGGCGCTCCTCGGGGGGTTGGAGAACGGGCTCGGGGGTGCCTGGTTCACGGCGGGGGCGCCACCGAGGCACGCGGCACCAGGAACATCGGCGATCGGACCAGGACGTCCTCGCTCGTGCTTGGCTCGCCTGTGTTTCGCTCGCCTGTGTTTCGCTCGCCTGTGCTTCGCTCAACTGTGCTTCCCTCGATCCTGGCGATGAGAGCGTCCACGGCCGCGGCACCAAGCTCGACCAGCGGCATGCATACGCTGGTGACGGGGACCTCAAGGAATGCCAGGCACTCGTCCTCGTCGAAACTGACCACCGACACATCGCCGGGTACCGACGCGCCCGCCTCGCGCAGCGCGGCCAGCACGCCGAACAGCTGGTTCAGGCTGCCGACGCCGCACGCTGTCGGCAGCGGGCCGGCCCGCAGCATGTCCCTGGTGGTGTCCCAGCCGCCTTCCTCGGTGGCAGGCGCATGCCGGATGGTGACCGTGAGCCCGTTCGCCGCGCCGTACCGGCGGGCCGCGCTGATGCGGCGGTACACGGTGTCGACGTCGCCCGGGCCGTCAATCAGCACGATGCTGCGATGGCCGAGGCTCGCCACGTGGTCGATGAACAGGCGCATCGCGCCAGGCTCGTCCATGACCACGTCGTTGCCGCGGTCAGGCCCGCGCCGGTTCACGTAGATGTGCGGGACGTCGCGCATCCCGGCGTCGGCACCGGTCTGCCGCAGCGCGGTGGCGAGCAGCAGCCCGTCGGCGCGGCTCTCCTCGACGAGGTAGCGGTAGGCGCCCGGCGGCTTGGCGTCGTCGGTCGGATCCTCTTCCATCATCATGACCACGTAGCCGCGCTCGGCGGCGCGCAGGAGCGCGCCGCGCTGGAGGCGCACCCAGATCGGGTTGCGCAGCAGCGGGACGACGAAAGCGAACGCGCCGGTCCGGTCGCGCTTCAGCGCACGGGCCAGGGCATTGGGGCGGTATCCCTGCGTCCGGGCTGTGGTGAGGATGCGCTCGATCGTCTCCGGCCGGATCGACAGGCCAGGATCGCCGTTGAGTACCCGCGAGACTGTCGAGACGTGCACGCCGGCCGCACCGGCGATGTCGACCAGCCGGGCCGCGCGGCGCGAAGCGGCCGCCGACCGCTGCTTCGGCACGGGGGGGCGATCGCCCTGACCGCCAGCTTGGGCTTGCTGAGCCTGCCCGGCGGACTCGTCCTCGGCGGCGCCGTTCATCGGCTCAGTGCCATGATCAGGCCGTCGCCCCGCCGTCGACCATGAGCACAGCTCCCTGGACGTAGCTCCCGCCAGGCGAGGCGAGGAACGCGATGGTATCGGCTATCTCTGCCGCGCTGCCGATGCGCCGGGCCGGGATCGTGCCTGCCCACTGGGTCAGCGCCTCCTCGTCAAGGCGGATCCAGTCCGCCATGGATGTGTCGATCAGACCGGGGCAGACGCAGTTGACGCGTACGCCGTCCGGGCCATGGTCGATGGCCAGGCTCCGGGTGAGCTGGACCAGCCCGCCTTTCGACGCGCAGTACGCCGCCCGCCGCCGGCCGCCGCGTACGCCCGCCGTCGAGGCGACATTCACGACACACCCGTCACGAGCGTCGATCATGTCAGGCAGGAACTCCCGGCAGGTCAGGTAGGGGCCCTTGAGATTGGTATCCAGGATCCGGTCCCATTCCGCCTCGGCCAGCTCGGTGATCCGCTGGATGCTGAACACGCCGGCGACGTTGACCAGCAGCCAGACAGCGCCAAGCTCGGCCCGGATCCGCACGCCAGCCGCGCGGACCGACGCCGCGTCGCTGACATCGATGGCCAGGCCGATGGCACCCGGCAGGTCGGCAGCCAGGCGCTTGACCTCAGTTTCGTCGACGTCCAGGCAGGCGACAGCGAAGCCGTCGGCGGCGAGGCGCCGGCTCGTCGCGCTGCCGATCCCGCCTGCTGCGCCGGTGACCACCGCCACCCTCGAGCCCGCTGATGGCGTCATACCGCCTCCGCGACTGAGCGCGTCAGCAGGATGGCCGCGCAGAAGGCACGGTAGGTGGCCAGCCGGTCCGGGCCGTGTATGCGCAGCTGGCGGGGGCCGGTCTGCTCGACGCCCCGCACCCAGGTCGCCGCCTCGGCGATGTCGGTGGTACGGACGAAGACTTCCAGCACTCCTGGATCCAGCCGCGGGGGCGCGGTTGTCGCGGCGGCGCGGACAGCCGTCTCCGCCCGCTCGCGGATCAGCGCGCACGCCACGTCCGGGTGCAGGCTGTGGGCGGCGAGCCGGCTGACGTGCTCTTTGACCACCGCCTGCTGCACGGCAGGGATAAGCGCTGCGGTCTCCTCGCAGGCGCACCGGTCACCCGTCACCAGCACGACCGGCACGCCGTAGTGCGCCGCGACAAGCGCGTTGATGCCCGCCTCCCCGGTGACCGTGCCGTCAAGCAGGGCCTCGACCACGGCGCGCGGGTTATAGGTGTGCGAGAGCCCGGCGGGCGCGCCGACCGAGCCGTGGTAGGAGACGAACATCGCCGCATCGAAGCTGCTGTCCAGCCCCTGCATCATGTACAGCGGCTTGTGGCTGCCGGAGATATACGACGCAAGGCCGGACAGTTCACCTGGTGGCAGGTTGCGCATGGTCGAGTGGGAATCGTTGACGACGATTTCGGTGGCGCCGCCCGCGAGAGCGCCCTCGATGGCCGCGTTGACCTCGGCCAGCAGCAGCCGGCGACCGGCTGCAGCCTGCGGCCCGTCACCGACGCACTGCTCCCAGTCCACGACGCCCGCGGTGCCTTCCATATCGGTGGAGAGGAAGACCTTCACGACGTCGTCCTTTCGTCGACGGCTGGCCGCCGCTGCGGCGGCACGCTGGCGAACGCGAAGTGGCAGGCGGCACTGTGCGCCGGGTCGCTGGCCGAACTGGTCAGCGCCGGGTCTTCCTGCTCGCATATCGGCTGGGCCAGCGGGCAGCGCGTGCGGAACCGGCAGCCGCTCGGGATGCGGAGCGGGCTCGGCGGGTCGCCCTGCACGGCCGGCGCGTCGCCCTCGGCCGCGAACGTCATGCGCGGGATCGCCGCCAGCAGGCCGGCCGTGTACGGATGCCGGGGCCGGGCGAACAGGGTCTCGGTCGGCGCCACCTCAATGATCCGGCCCAGGTACATGACCGCGGTGCGGTCGCACAGGTGCCGCACGACGGCGAGATTATGGGAGATGAGCAGCAGCGTGAGGCCGAGCTCGGCCCGCAGGTCCTGGAGCAGGTTCAAGATGGTGGCCTGGACGCTCACGTCCAGCGCGGAGACGGGCTCATCAGCGACTAGCAGTTCAGGCCGCAGCGCCAGGGCCCTGGCGATCGCGACGCGCTGGCGCTGCCCGCCGGAGAACTGCCTCGGGTAGGCGTGGACTGCCTCCTCGGTCAGACCCACGAGGCCGAGCAATTCCCTGGTGTAGGACTCGACCTCGTTCCCGGCGACGATGTGATGCACCCGCAGCAACTCGTGCAGCATGCCCCCTACCGTCATCCTCGGGTTCAGTGACGAGTACGGATCCTGGAAGACCATCTGGATCTTCCGCTGGTCGCTGCGCGACCGGCGGGCCGGGAGCAGCTTGCCGTCCATCCTGATCTCGCCGCTGTCCGGGCGCTGAAGGCCGGCCAGCGCGCGCGCCAGCGTCGACTTGCCCGACCCGGACTCGCCGACGAGCGCGAGCGCCTCGCCGCGCTCGATGTGCAGGTCGACACCGTCGACCGCGTGCAGGACGTGCGCCTCGTGCCGCATCCGGGCCATGAGCGCCGAGCCGAGCTGGAAGCTCACCGACAGCCCGGTCGCCGCCAGCAGCGGACCGGCCTCGCCCGACGGCTGCAGGTCTGCGGTGACAGCTTGCTGGGTGCTCATCGGTCAGCTCCCTCGGCTCGCACGGCCTCCAGGCAGCGCTCGAAGTGCAGGCAGGCGGTGGCCCGGCCGCTGTCCAGAAGGCGCAGCGAAGGCTCGATCACGGTGCAATCCTCCTCGGCGAACTTGCAGCGCGGATGGAACCGGCAGCCCGACGGCGGACTGATCAGGCTCGGCGGCGAGCCCGGGATCGCGACCAGCGACGAGCGCGGATGGTCGACATCGGGCGCCGAGCGCACCAGGCCGAGCGTGTACGGATGGCTGGGCTCGGTCAGTACCTCCTGCACGGTGCCGCGCTCGACGATCTTGCCCGCGTACATGACGGCGAGCTGGTGGCAGACCTGCGCGACGACCGGCAGGTCATGGGTGACGAAGACCAGGCTCGTGCCCGACTCGCGGCACAGCTTGGCGAGCAGCCGCAGGATCTGGTCCTGGATGGTGACGTCGAGCGCGGTGGTCGGCTCGTCGCACAAGATGAGCGACGGCTCACAAGACAGCGCGATCGCGATCATCACGCGCTGCCGCATGCCACCGGAGAACTCGTGCGGGAACGAGCGGAACCTGCGCTCGGGGTCGGGGATGCCGACCCGCCGCATGAGCTCCAGGGCCCGTTCCGCCGACTGCGCCCGGTTCATGCCGAGGTGCACCTGCGGTCCCTCGGCGATCTGCTGCCCGACGCGCATAACCGGGTTGAGCGCGCTCATCGGTTCCTGGAAGATCATCGCGATCTTCGGTCCGCGAATCTTGTTGAGCTGGGCGTTGCTCAGCTGCGTCAGGTCGATGCCGTCGAGCATGATCTGCCCGGCCGTGACGCGCGCCTCGGGCGGCAGCACGCCAATGATGGCGCGCAGCGTCATGCTCTTGCCGGAGCCTGACTCGCCGACCAGGCCCACCGCCTCGCCTGAGGGCACCTCGAGCGAGACGCCGTCCACGGCCCGGACGATGCCGCGCCGGGTAGCTATCTCCACGCGGAGGTCGCTGACCTGAAGCAGCGCCCCATGCACGCCCGTCCCGTACTCGCCCACTACCTGCTCGCCCGCACCCTGCCCGCCCATTACTGCCCCGGCCGGAGCAGGTCGGCGAGCCCGTCACCGATCAGGGACAGCCCGAGACCGGTGATCACGACGGCCAGGCCGGGGATCGTGGTCAGCTGCCAGTGGGTGGTGAGGAAGTTCTGGCCGTCGGAGATCATGGTCCCCCAGTCTGCTGTTGGCGGCTGGATGCCGAGGCCGAGGTAGCTCAGCGTGACGATGGCCAGGATGTCCTGCACGATGTCGGACATCGCGTAGACGATCGCCTGGGTGATGACGTTCGGGAGCAGGTGCCTGCCCATGATGCGCAGGTTCGACAGCCCGCCCGACTGCGCGGCGAGCACGTACTCCTGCCGCTTGGCGACGAGGATCTCACCGCGGATAATGCGCGCGTACGACACCCAGCCGACCAGGGTGATGGCGATGTAGATGCTGCGCTCGCCAGGACCGAGGACGAAGACCAGCGCGATGATCAGCACGAAGAACGGGAACGCGACGACGATGTCGACCAGGCGCATGATGATGATGTCGACCCAGCCGCCGAAGTAGCCGGCCACGCTGCCGAGGATGGTGCCGAGCACGAACGGGAACAGCACGGCGATGAACGCGACCTGGAGGTCGATCCGGCCGCCGTACAGCAGCCGGGTGAAGGTGTCGCGACCTTCCTGGTCGGTGCCGAGCCAGTGCTTCGCGCTGAAGCCGGACAGCGTCGCCTGAAGGTTCTGGGCGTCGGGGTTGTAGGACGTGATCAGCGGCGCCGCGATGACCAGGATGAGGATCACCCCGATGATCGCCAGGCCGGCGATGAGGGCAGGCTGGCGGTACCACTGCCGACGCCGCGGCTGGGCTCGCTCGGCGGGGCCGGCCTGCGGCGAGGACTCCGGCGAGCCGGCGGTGCCGGTGATCGAGATCGCGCTCACCTGTCGAACCTCACTCTCGGATCGAGCGACGCGTACGCGATGTCGGTCAGCAGGTTGACCAGCACCACCAGCACTCCGAAGATCAGGGCCACAGCCTGCACGACATCGAAGTCCCGCTGGAAGATCGAGTTGATCATCAGCTGCCCGATGCCGGGGATCTGGAACACCTGCTCGATGATCAGGGTGCCGCCGATCAGGAAGCCGATGTTGATGCCGAGCACCGTGACCGCGGGAATCACCGCGTTGCGCAGCACGTGCCGGATGAACAGCCGACTGCTCGGCACTCCCTTAGCCCGCGCAGTCGTCACGAAATCGGCGCCGAGCACGTTCAGCATGCTGGCGCGCAGGCTGCGGATAACGACCGGGCAGAGCGCGATCGCCACGGTCAGAGCCGGCAGGAACATCGAGTGCAGATGGCCGCCGATCCCGGTGCCGTATCCGCTGACCGGGAACAGCCGGAACTTGACGGCCAGGAGGGTCTGCAGGATCAGCGCCAGCCAGAAGGACGGCATGCCGAGTCCGAGCAGCGGGACTGCCCGGACGACGTGGTCGCGGACCGCGTCCTTGCGGCTCGCGGCGATCATCGCCAGCGGGACGCTAATCAAGATAGCGAGCACGGCCGCGTAGCAGATCAGCCACAGTGTGGGCGGCAGATGGCTGGTGACCAAGCCTGCCACCGGCACGCCGTAATACAGGCTCGTGCCGAGATTCCCGTGCACCAGCCGGTCCATGAAGAGCCAGTACTGGCTGGCCAGCGGCCGGTTCAGGCCCCATTCGCGGTGCAGGATCGCGATGGCCCGCGGCGTCGAGTGGATGCCGAGGATGGTCCTCGCCGGGTCCCCGGGGATCAGGTGGATCATGAAAAAGGCGATGATCGTCACGCCCAGCGCTGTCGGCAAAAGCAGGAGCAGCCGCCGGAACACGAAGGTCATCCGGCCCATGAGTACCTCGTTTCAGCTCAGAGCTCTGCGACGTCACATCTACGGGGCGAGCGTGCCGGGCGCCGGAGCGCCCGGCACGTCGCGAGTCAGGTCCGGTGGGCTACTTGCTCAGCCAGACGTCTTGCATGTGGTAGTTGCCGAGCGGCGTGACGTAGAAGCCATGCACGTTCGTCGT
>DATHQE010000389.1:0-4121 GCA_035483035.1 Streptosporangiaceae bacterium
TCGGCCCGATCGGCGCGTGCACGCAGGTGCTGAAGCGTGCCGGCATGACGATGGACCAGATCGATCTCGTCGAGATCAACGAGGCGTTCGCCGCGCAGGTGATCCCGTCCTACCGCGACCTCGGCATCGACATCGACAAGCTCAACGTCAATGGCGGCGCGATCGCCGTCGGCCACCCGTTCGGCATGACGGGCGCGCGCATCACGTCGACGCTATTGAACAGCCTCCAGTTCCACGACAAGTCGATCGGCCTGGAGACTATGTGCGTCGGCGGTGGCCAGGGCATGGCGATGATCTTCGAGCGGCTGGGCTGACCCTGCAGGCGGCTACTCCGTGATGGACTGCTTTGCCCGGAACGCCCGCGCTGATCAAACAGGGCATTACGGAAGGGTGGCCGTCGGGGGTTGTCATGTGGCCATACGTGGTGCACTCTCGACTCCAAGAGGACTTACCCCTCGAGCTGGAGGTGCCACTTGTCCCTGACCCACTCTCCGGAGATGCACAAGAACCTGATCGCACGCATCCCGTCCGTCACCGGACTCCAACTCCGAGAGTGGTTCACCCGCCTTGAATCGGGTCCAGCCTTCCTGAGATGCAACGAGCGCGCCTACTGGCTATCCGACGAGCACGGCCTGTCGCACGGCTATGCCAGCGCGATCGTGCATGAGTACGAGCTGCAGCGGCGCAGCAGGCTTAACGGCGCCTGACCTTTACCGCGGTGGACATCGGTCGCGCTGCCAGTTTCCTGTCCACCCATCCGCGGGCGATACTCGCGACCACGAGGGCCGACGGCGGTCCGCAGCTGTCGCCTGTCGTCGTCGCCGTGGACGACGACGGTCGCGTGCTCGTCAGTACCAGGGAGACCGCCTTCAAGGCCAGGAACCTCGCCAGGTACCCGCGGGCCGCACTATGCGGCATCAGTGACGGCTTCTTCGGCGAATGGGTCCAGGCCGAAGGCGACGTCGAGATCATCCACCTGCCCGAGGCCCTGCCGATCCTGGAGGACTACTACCGGCGGATCTCCGGCGAGCACCCTAACTGGGCGGACTACCGCGAGGCGATGCACAGAGATCAGCGGCTCATCATCAGAATCACCATTGACCGGGCCGGGCCGGATGTGAGCGGGTGAGTTGATGAAACGCAGGAGGCCATCGTTACGTAGCCGTTTCTGCGCGCACGTCGGCAGCCGCGAATATCGCCCGAATGGGTCTAACCGGTCGTCCGCTCGCGGCCTGAACCGACGATTCAGGAGTGCGATACCGGGCGTTTATCTGCGTGCGGGCTCATTATCACCGGGTGAACCCACAATCTCGCGGTGAACTCACTGAATCGCGCGTCAATGGCGGCATCGATTGCCAGGCTGCGCCGGGTCCATCGCCGACCGGGCCCGTAGCGCGTCCTAGCAGGTCATCTGTACCCCCGGTCGGAGTCGAACCGACACTGGGGACCCTTTTAGGGGGCCGGCCTCTTCCCTTGGGCTACGGGGGCATTGCGATGATACCCCGCGCCCATCTGCATACTCCAGATATCCAATTACTGCGGACCGTTTCCCTGCCAATGTCGCCTTTCTTATCCTTGCGATCTTTCGCACCTGATACTCGCCGTGACCAATGCGCCATTGTTATTACCCTCGGTGATGCAGCCCGCCGGGCAGGTGGCGGCGCCGCAGCCGCTCATGCGGGGCGAGCGGTCAGCTCAGGGCGCCGGACAGCTCGCGGGCGCGGCAGAAGACAGCGTCGAGCATCGAGTCGGTCACCCGGCCAGTGAACGTGTTCTGCTGGCTGGGGTGATAGCAGCCCAGTACGGCGATGCGCGCAGGAGACGACAGGAGGACCTCGGCGCCGTGACCGAACGCCGGCCGCGGCCGCGGCACCGCATAACCCAGCCTGGCGAGCTGCGGCCACAGTGCCTGCCACGCGAAATGACCAAGGCACACGACGACGCGCAGACGCGGCCGTAGCAGGTTCAGTTCGGCCTCGAGCCACGGCGCGCACGCGTCCCGCTCGGCAGGCTCTGGCTTATTGCCGGGCGGTGCGCAGTGGACGGCGGCGGCCATCCTGGCCGATACGAGCCGCTGCCCGTCCCCGGCCGCTGTGGACGTCGGCTGCACGGCCAGCCCGCATCGCCACAGGGAGGCGAACAGCACGTCGCCGCTGCGGTCGCCGGTGAAGATTCGGCCCGTCCTGTTCCCGCCGTGCGCGGCCGGTGCCAGCCCAAGGATCAGTATCGACGCCTCGTCATCACCCCAGCTCGGCACCGGCCGGCCCCAGTACGTGTCGTCCTGAAACGACCGCCGCTTGGTGACGGCTACCTGCTCGCGCCATTGGACGAGGCGCTCGCAGGCCCGGCAGACCGACTCGCGCGCAGCGAGTTCAGCCAGTGACCCGGCCGCGGTGGCGAGCATCTGGACGTCGGCGGCGGTCCGGGCCACTGGTGTGCCGGGCGTAGCGGGATCTTCCGGCCAGCCGCTGCCAGGCGGCACGAAGACGGTCCGGCCCTCAGCGTCAGGCACTGGCGATCGACCAGGCGATACCGTCGAGAATGTCGTGCTCACTGGCGACAAGCTCGGCGAACCCGAACCGCTGGAGCACGCAGTCAAGCACCAGGGCGCCGGCGCCGATGATGTCGACCCGGCCGGGATGCATCGACCCGATCGCTGCCCGTTCCTGTCTGGTCGCCGACAGCAGGTGCTGGGTGACCGCACGCACCTGCGCGGCCGAGATCCGGGCATGATGCGTGCGGCTAGGGTCATAGGCCGGCAGCCCGAGCGCGATCGCCGCGACGGTCGTTACCGATCCGGCCAGGCCGACGAGCGTGCGCGCGGTCGGCCAGGGAATGGCCGTCGCGACCTCGTCCAGTGCCCGGTCGATGTCGGCAGTCGCGCCCTTGACCTCGGCTTCGGTCGGCGGGTCGGAATGCAGGTGGCGTTCGGTCAGGCGGACGCAGCCAATGTCGACCGAGATGCCTGCCAGCTCACCCGTCCCCGAAGCAAGGTCGCCAGCCGGATCGCCGCCGAGCACGAACTCGGTGGACCCGCCGCCGATATCCACGACGAGGTAAGGCGGCTCCGGCGGCGAGGCCGCGGCGGCACCCGCCCCCGCACGGCCGGTGGCGGCGAACTCCGCGGTGGCCCCTGCGAACGACAGCGTGGCCTCCTCGCGGCCGCTGATGACCTCGGGTGCGACACCCAGCGTCGCCCGGACGCCGTGGACGAAGTCGGCGGCGTTGCTCGCATCCCTCGTCGCGCTGGTAGCGACCATGCGGACGGCCTCGGCACCAGCGCCGCGGATCTCGCTGGCATACTCAGCCAGTACGCGAAGCGTTCGCTCGAGGGCCTCGGGCGCGAGCATGCCCGTGGCATCCACACCCTGGCCGAGCCTGACGATCTCCATCCGCCGCGCCACGTCGGTCAGCCGATGGCTAGCCGGGTCGGCGTCGGCGATCAGCAACCGGAGCGAGTTCGTCCCGCAATCGATCGCGGCCACCCGCTTGGTCATCTGTCCGCCTCCCGCCCGCCTGGCCTAGCTGTCCCGTGCCACACACGCTCCAGCCTGCCACCACTGACCCGCTGCCCGGACCGCCTCCTCGCCGAGCGGGTTGACGCCAGGCACGGCCAGCGCGTGCGCGGCCAGCGCGTGCAGGCACTTCACCCGATCCGGCATGCCGCCGGCGCTCTGCGTGCCGGCTGGCAGCGGCGCCAGGCCGGCCGCCACTGCAGCGGCATCCCGGCGGCGCACGTAGTCGGCGTGCGCGGCCTGGTAGCGCTCACGCAGGTCAGGATCTGACTGGAGGCGGACGGTCATGTCCCGCATGAGGCCGGCTGCCTCCAGCCGGCTGATCGCTGCACAGGCCCGCGGGCAGGTGAGGTAGTACAGGGTAGGGAACGGAGTGCCGTCGGCCAGCCTGGGCGCTGTCTGCACGACGTCGGGCAGACCGCATGGGCACCGGTGGGCGACCGCGGTCACGGCCCGGGGTTCGCGGCCAAGCTGACGCGCCACGACGGCCAGATCGCTGGCCGCCGGGCTGCGAGGATCGGTCACGGCCTCACCGGGACGCGGTGGCGTCGGCTTCCGCGACCGACTGCCAGAGCCGGCCGTACCACGGCGCCCCGGCCGGCTCGC
>DATHQE010000390.1:0-6055 GCA_035483035.1 Streptosporangiaceae bacterium
TTCGTATCGCCGCCGCTCTTCCAGTCCATGTACTCGAGCGACTCCCACTCGGCCGGCTCTACCGCGCGGCCCCGCCAGTCGCGCAGGATGACATAGCCTCTTTCGGCCAGGATGTCGAGCTTTTGGTGCATTGCGTCCCCCGGTTGTTTTCGCTGCGAATTCCTCCCCAATCGCGCTCCTTTCCCGTCGGCTGGCTGTTTCACGCAGGTCTTTCATGGCCCGATGCCCGGGAGTGACGCACATTTTGTCAATCGGTGGCAATGCCGGCCGAACGTCGCGGTGACCGTCGGTTGGCCAGCATGGATGCCGCGACCTGGGTAAATACCGAGCGATTTGGATAGGTCAAGTCAGGAAGCCATTCACGAACATTGGCTAATGGACGGCATTTGCCAATGCGATATCCGGCAACCGTCGCCAGGATCACCGCCACGCCTAGTAGCTGAGAGACGACGAGCTAGTCCGCAGATGGCCGGAAGCTAGGAGAAGTGACCCCAGTGCGTGGCGATGATGAGAAGGATCCCCGCGACTGCAAGCGCGATGCCCGCGACGACAGTTCGAGCGGTGGCCAGCTTGAGGCTGGGGATTTGCGCTGCGGCGAGCCAGATCCCGGCGATCACGATGAGCAGGAATCCGACCTCCGCGATGTGCACGCCCGTGTGATGCGAGAGAGCGACGGTGTTCATGCCCGCATTCTTCCCGCGTTACCGGCGCCCAGACAGGTAAGCCCGCAGGCAGCGCGGGCGTCTCAGCCTGACGGCGACCCGGCGCTCCGAGGCCCGGCGATCGCGGCACCCCGGGCTTGCACCGAGGAACTATTGGTCCGCGCGAATGGTTTGTGGAAACGGGGCAACTTAGGGGCGAGGGTGTCCGTGCCGAAGGCATCCTTGGCGGAGGAGACGCATGACCAGTGAGTTGGCCGACGGAGCGCGTGGGCACGCGGGCAGTACGGCGGGACGGGACGTTCCGGTCGCTCCGGAGGTGGACGGTACGGGGGATGACCCCGACGCGGGCGGTGCAGATGCGGAGATTATCCGGGACCGGCGCCGCGCCGAGCTGATCGAGGCCGCTCAGGCACGATGGGTCGCCACCCTGACGGACCTCGGCGGCCGCAACACGCTGCTGTACTTCAAGGACCGCCGGGCCGGGACGCTGGATCTGGCCGGGGCCGATCCGGCAGCGCTGGAGAGGTTCCTGCGCACCGGTTCGATGAGGCTCACTCGCCTGTTCCACGATGTCGACGCGCGGGCGGATGCGATCCGCCGGGTGCAAGCCATCTACCGCAAGGCCAGGGAGCTGCTCGAGGAGCGCGGCATCCGCGCAGGGTACCTGGCAACCGGCCTGGCCCGGTGGGACGAGCTGTTCCTTGAGCCGGCGGCGCCTGTCTTGCTGCGCGGTCTTACGATCACGCCGACGAGGGCCCGCCATGACGACTTCGACCTGGTGCTGGACGACGAGAGCGAGGTCAACCCGGTCCTGCGGTACAAGCTTGCCAGCGTCTTTGGAGCCGCGACCGAGGACGTCGCGGACGCGCCGCTGGGGGAGATCAATGGGCTGCTGACGCGGGCGGCCCTGGCCGCCGAGGTACCGGGCTTTGAGATCAGCGCGCGGCAGGTCATCGGCTGCTTCACCTACGCCAAGCTGCCGATGGTCCGGGACTTGCAGGCCGCGGGCGACCTGCTCGCCGACAGCGACGTGGTCGCGGCGATCGCGGGCGATGTCGACGCGCAGGAACTGCTCGGCACCAGTGATACGGCCGAGCCGGTACTGGACTCGCCAGAACACGATTACTCCGTCCTGGACGCCGATTCTTCGCAGCGCAGCGCCATCGACACCGTCCTTGCGGGGCGCAGTCTGGTGATCCATGGACCGCCGGGTACCGGCAAGAGCCAGACCATCGCCAATCTCATCGCGGCGCTGGTCGCCCGCGGCCGGAAGGTGCTGTTCGTCGCGGAGAAACGGGCGGCCATCGACGCCGTTCTGTCTCGGCTGAAGAGCGTCGGGCTCGGCCAGATGGCGCTGGACATCCACGACGGGACCAGGGATCGGCTGCGGATCGCTCGCGATCTGGGCGAGACGCTGGAGGAGGCGCAGCATATCGCCGAGCCGAGCGTGAGCGACCTCCACCGGCGGCTCACCGACCGGCATCGGCGGCTCAACCGGCACGTAAGCGCCCTGCATCAGGTGCACCAGCCGTGGGGGCTGACGCCGTTCCAGATCCAGGCCGCCTTGCTAGGAGTGCCGGAGGAAGCGCGCACCCCGATCCGGCTCGACCTGCCGGAGCGTATCAGCGGCGAACAGGCCGACCGCATCCGCGACGAGCTGCGGGAGTTCGCCCACCTGGGTGGTCTTACCTTGCGCCCGCAAAGCACGCCGTGGTTCGGCGCCGCACTGCGTACATCGGAGCAGGCCAGGCAAGCGTGCGACCTCGTCGTCCGGCTCAGCGGCCACAGCCTGCCGATGCTGGTCCGCCAGGTAGCGAGGGCAAGCGAGGAGACCGGCCTGCGGCTGCCCGCCGACTACGCCGACGCCAGGTCCATCATGCGCCTGTATGCGGCCGTCGGGGCCACGCTGCGGGTGCTGGTTCCTGAGGTGTACGGTGCTGATCCGGCTCGGCTCGCTGCCGCCCTCAGCGGTAGCGGGGAGTTCGGATTTCGCGAGCGCCGCACGCTGCGCAAGCAGGCTGCCGCGCAGCTGGCCGGCGGTGCGGATCCAGCCGACGAGCAGCTGGCTGCCGCCCTCGGCGACGCCGCCGGGCAACTGCGCCAGTGGCAGGATCTGCGGACCGACGACGGCCTGCCGCGGCTCCCGTCGGGGATGGCCGAACTGGACGGCCTGTTCGCCGACTGTGAGCACCAGCTGGTCGCGCTGAAGGCATACATCCGGCTGCCGGACAGGCCGGAGCCGCTGCTCGAGGCGCTGGCGGCCGATCAGGACACGGCCTGGCAGCTGCCCCGGCTGTATCAGCTCGTGACCAGGTTCGATGAGGTGGGCCTGGCCCCGCTGCTGGATTACCTGGCCCGCCGCGAGGCAGAGCCGGAAACAGCGGCGGCCGCCTTCGATCACGCCTGGCATTCCTCCATCCTCGACCTGATCAAAGTCCGCGATCCGCGGTACGGGGCGAACCGCGGCGCCGCGCTCGATGAGATCGCGAGCGACTTTCGGGTGCGGGACGTGCAGCACCTTGCTGCCAACCGGGCGCGTGTCCGGCGCGCCTGGGCGGAGGCGCTGGCCGAGTCAACTGACCGCCATCCGCTCCAGGCCAGGGTTATCCGCAAGCAGGCCGCGCTGAGGCGCGGCCACTTGCCGCTGCGCCGACTGCTGGACCAGGCCAGCGACGTCCTGTTCGCGCTGAAGCCGTGCTGGGCGATGTCCCCGCTGATGGTCAGCCAGGTGCTGCCGCCGACAGCGCTGTTCGATGTCGTCATCTTCGACGAAGCCAGCCAGATCGTGCCGGCTGATGCCATCCCGGCCGTCATGCGCGGCCATCAGATCGTCGTTGCCGGGGATGACCGGCAGTTGCCGCCGACCAACTTCTTCCGTCAGGTTGGCGAGCCAGACGATGACGGCGCGGAGGATGACGAGAGCCTGGTCTCGTTCGGGGCCGGCTTTGAGTCGGTGCTCGACGCGCTGCGCCCGCTGCTGCCTACTGCGCCGCTAGCGTGGCACTATCGCAGCCGGGACGAGCGACTGGTGGCCTTCTCCAACAGCCGCATCTACGGTGGCGCGCTGACCACGTTCCCCGGTGTGTTCCGGCAGGACTGCCTGCGCCACGTCGTCGTCGCGCAAGGACCAGAGCCCGGCCAGGAGGTATCGGTCAACGCCGAGGTGGCTAAGGTCATCGAGCTGATCTTGGAGCACGCTCGCAGCCGCCCGGAGGAGTCGCTCGGCGTGATCGCGCTCGGGATCCGGCACGCGGAGCGGATCGACGCGGCGCTGCGTACAGTGCTCGCCGAACTCCCAGACGCCGAGGGCACCAGGCTTGAGGCCTTCTTCGCTGAGGACGCCGCTGAGCCGTTTTTTGTCAAGAACCTCGAGCGCGTTCAGGGTGACGAGCGTGACGCGATCATCTTGTCCATCGGCTACGGCAAGCATCCGGATGGTCGGATGCGCTACCAATGGGGTCCGCTGCTTCGCGACGGCGGTGAGCGCAGGCTCAATGTCGCCGCGACCCGGGCCAAGCACCGGCTGACGCTGGTCAGCTCATTCTCCGGCTACGACGTTGACCCCGAGCGCGTGACCAAGGCCGGGGCCAGGCTGCTAGCCGACTACCTCGAATACGCGAGCTCTGGCGGTACGGCGCCGGAGGCGTCGGGGGCGGCGGAGCTCAATCCTTTCGAGGCCGACGTCAAGGAGCGGCTGGCCGCGTGCGGGATTGCGGTGGTGCCGCAGTACGGCGTCGGCGGCTACCGGGTCGACTTCGCCGCCACTCACCCAGAGGATGCTGGCCGGATGGTGCTGGCCATCGAGGCCGATGGTGAGTCCTACCGCGAGTCCGGCAGCGTCCGGGACCGCGACCGGCTGCGCGGGGAGCACCTGCAGCGGCTCGGCTGGCATTACCACCGGCTATGGTCCACGAACTGGCTGCATGACCCGCAAGGCGAGGTGGCCAAGGTGCGGGCCGCCTATCAGCGGGCGGTGTCGGCGACCGACCCAGCTAAGCCTGAGGACCCTGGGGAACCGGTTGAGGTGAGCCGCCCGAGCGGTGGCGAAGTCAGCCGTCGCGGTAGCGACGTTGCTGGCAGGACCTGATCGGGCAGCGCGCCGTGTTAGCCGCCGAACGTCACCGTTATCTGCCGAAAGCCCAGTGCATGCAGCATGCCATCGAGCATGAGCCGCGTGTTCCGCTGCGCATCAGGCAGCAGCGAGCTACTCCGCGCCGCCTGCTCGATCTTCTGCTGGGCCAGGATGTACACGGCCTGCTGGCTATTCGGGTTGCCGGAGAAGAAGTTGCCGACCCGGTTCAGCAGCCCCTGCTGCTGCGCGTAGATATACGACTGCTTCACGTTCAGCACGGCGGGCTCCAGCTGAGCCGGCGGCAGGCTGACGGTCACCGCGGTGCCGCGTGCCGACACGCGGATCGCCTTTCCGCTCAGCCCCGCAAAGTTCACGTAGGCAATCTCAGTGCCCTGGCCGATGAACAGGGTGTCGCTGCCGGCGATGAACGACGGCAGGAAGGCCGTGTGGCTCGCCAGCTCGACCACCACCTGGAACGTGCCGCTGGCCGCTTCGTAGCGGCTCAGTGCGGTGATCGATTTGAGCAGCACGGGTCCGGTGCGCTCCGTCGTCGTCGTGACGAACGGGTTACGCAACTGCGGCAGCAAATGCACCGCGGCCAATGCGATCAGCAGCACGACCACCCCGGCGAGTGCGCCCACGACCGCAGCCAGCCGTCCAAGGACGCTTCCGCCCAGAATCCGCGCCATCAGCAGCCCCCGGTGCGGAAATCGCAGACAATGACTATGGCCGAAAGGGCCAGGGCTGGGAGGACACCTTGCCTCGAAGCGTGAAGAGCACTACCTGGCGCCGCGGCCCGGGCCGGCGGCGCGGCAGACTCACAGGCTGTCTGCTGTGGCTCATCGGCCTGATAGTCATCCTGATTATCTTGGCGTTGCTGTTCGGCGGCTTTCAGAAGGGCACCAAGGTAGGTGCGGGCGCGCCTGCCGCGGCAAGTCTGGCGCTGCCCCGGTTCGCGCCGCTGCTCACTGCCAGTTAGCCCGCGCAGCAAGTCCGCCGTGGCAGCGACGTCACGGTCGGCTGACGCAGCGCGGCTGCGCGGTATGCGGGTCATCGCAGACACCACGATCGCTCCCTGCGCGGGCGCGGATTGCGATGCCGGTTTGCGACGCCCGCGCGCTCGCAGCTACCCAGGCAACCGCGAAACATGCGCTGCCGCAATTCCCGGTCGGCCGGTGGACCCTAACGTCTGGTGCCGAGGGCGCGCGACAGGACGGTGACGCGGTCGTGGGCGCCGGTCTTGGCAAAGATCGACTTGAGATGGTCCTGGATCGTGTGCTCGGACAGCGACATCCGGCGTGCCATCGTGCGGGTGTCGCAG
>DATHQE010000391.1:0-13218 GCA_035483035.1 Streptosporangiaceae bacterium
CCTAGCGCACCTGCTGATCCCTGCCATCACGCTGACGGCCACGGCCGGGTTGCCGATCCCGCCCGTACTGGTCCAGGTCCCGGTGGCCTGGGTTGCGCTCATCGCGGTTGCCGTCCCAGCGATTCCGGTGGTGGCCGCAGCCATCGCGACACTGCAGCAGCCGGACCCGGCCGCCGAGTTGCGGACAGCGGAGGCAGCCGGGTGACGGGTAAGCATGAGTCGAGGCAGGCGGCTGCGTCCCGCGGTACTAGCGGTGCGGGCAGCTCGGCGGCGTTCACCCGGCTGCGCATCCTGACGATCTCCAGATGGCGGCTTATCACCGGCGCGGCGTCGGCCACCGCCGTTGCTTTCTGCCTCGTGGCGTTCGCGTGCACGCTGGTAGCCGTAGCCGGGCCGCGGGCGAGCGCGCAGCTGGATACCAAGGCGTTCCGGCAGCTTGCGGCCACGACTCCGGCCGCCGACAAGACGGTGATGGGCACGCTCGATGCCGATACCGTCGGCACGGCCTTGAACAAGCAGGTCGGCGCCGCTCAGATCGACGTCTTCAAGGCCGACTTGAGGCACAACCTGGAAAAGACACTGCCGCTCGCCCCGGCGGCTGCCGACTGGGACGGCCTGACTACTCCTTTCACTGGCTTCGCGTATCACGCTGGCAAGAGCGGGACGAAGGGCGGCCAGCTCGAACTGGTCTACCGGGACAACTTCAGCAAGAACGTCCGCGTGGTGGCCGGGTCACTGCCGGCCGGCCTGCCGGACACTAGTCCAGACGCCGCTTCGACCGTCCAGATCGCGGTGACCACCGCGACGGCGGAGCGGTTCAGTCTCCGGGTTGGCTCCAAGGTGCCGCTCGCTGGCACGGGGCTCGTCCTCCAGGTGACGGGCATCGTCGCGCCGGTTCACCAGCGCGCCGCGCCATTCTGGACAGTCGATCAGGTGGCCGCCGCGCCCGTGCTGATCCAGCCGCAAGAAGGCGAGCCGTACTGGCAGGGCGGCGCGTTCGTGTCCGCCGCCCAGGTCGGTGTGCTGCAGAACCGGTTCGTTGCCACCAACATTCAGGTGATCTGGACGTTCCCGCTCGCCCTGGACAACCTGACCGCGGGGCAAGCCAACCGGCTGGCGCTGGCGCTGCCCGCCGCGCTCTCGACAGCAGGCCAGCTGATTTTCACCGGCGGCAACACAGCCAGTGTCAACCTGTCCTCAGGCGCCTTGGCCTTGGTGGGCGAGTTCGCTGCGCAAAGGGGTGCCGTCGGCAACCTGCTGAACCTGATGTCGGTCAGCCTCGCGGTCGTGGGCGCTGCGGTCGTCCTGCTCGTCGCCTGGCTCATGGCCGAGAAACGGCGCGAGGAGTTCGCCGTGCTCCGGGCTCGCGGTGCGTCGCGGCGCCAGCTTGCAGGTGTCGCGTTCGCCGGCAGCGCCGTCGCGGCGCTGCCGGGAGTGGCCGCCGGCGTGGTGGTGGCAGTGGTGCTGACGCCGGGCACGCAACCGGCCCTCAGCTCGTGGCTAGCGGGATTGACCGTTCTGGTGGCGCTCGCCGGCCCGGTACTGATTACGGTGCGCATGCACCGTGGATATGCCACCGCGAGCCGACCCGACCAGCCGGCCGGCCGGATATCGTCGCTTCGCCGGCTGGTGGCCGAGGCCGCGCTCGCGCTCGGATCCGTGGGCGGGCTGATCGCGCTTCGGCATCAGGGCGCCGCCGCCCCGCACGGCGGTGACCTGTACGCGAGCGCGGCCCCAATTCTGGCCGCGATTCCCGTCGCGATCGTGATGCTGCGGCTGTACCCGTTGCTGGCGCTCCCGCTGCTGCGGCTAGCAGCCCGCCGCACGGGCGTGACCGCGTTCCTGGGGCTAGCCAGGGCAGCGCGCGTGTCCGCAACAGCCGTGCTGCCTGCGTTCGCCATGGTGCTGGCGTTGTCACTGGTCTCGTTCGCCGGCATGGTCCGCGGCGCCGTGGTGCGCGGCGAGGTCGCGCAGTCGTGGCAGGCGGTCGGCGCGGACGCGGTCGTCAGTCTGCCCAACTCCATGTCGGCGGCGCAGCAGCACGCGATCGCCCGGCTACCCGGTGTCGAGCGCAGCGTGCCGGTAGCCATCAGCACCGCCCAGTCCGGTCCAGGCGCAGCCCTGGCCGTGGTGTTCGCCGATCCGGCGCAATACGCGGCGCTGCAGGCGGCCACGCCATTCGGGCCCGTCCCTGCCAGCTTCGCCAACTGGCGCGGCGGGGCTGGCGGTCACACCCCGGGGCCAGTCCCGGCACTGGTATCACCGGGCCTGACGACCCAGCTCGTCGACAAGACCCTCACGCTGAACCTCCAGTTCGGGCAGCGGCTGCGCGTCCAGGGTGTCGGAGTCGGCCCGGCCATGTCGCAGGTCCCGGGGATCACTGGCATTGACGTTGGCGGCTACATCGTCGTGCCGGCATCGGCGGCGAGCCGATTCGCGCCGCCGCCGAGCACGATGCTCGTCGTCGGCTCCAACCTGGACGGAAGCGCTCTGGACGCGGTCGTGGCCAGGTGGCATGTGGCCGGGACCGATGTCGTCCGCCGGGCGCAATTGCTCTCCGGACTAGAGCAGGCGCCGTTGCAGCGTGGCGCTTATGCCGAGCTCGCCCTCGGCGGCGTGGCCGCCGCCATCGGCTGCATGCTGGTCTTGCTGCTGACGCTCATGCTGTCTGGCCAATCGCGCGAGATGACTCTCGCCAGGGCCACCACCATGGGCTTGTCGGCCGCCCAGGGCCGGGCGCTGGCGCTGATCGAGGCGCTGCCGCAGATCCTGTCTGTCGTCGTTGGCGGCCTGGTCAGCGCGCTCGTGTTGGTACCGCTGGTCGGGCCGACGCTCGGCCTGTCGGTCTTCACCGGCTCGGCGGCCAGCGTGTCAGTGCGGATCGAGCCGGCCTGGCTCGCAGGCACCGCGATAGCCCTGCTGGTCCTGGCGATCGTCACGGTGACCGGCCAGATGGTGCTTGCTAGCCGACAGGCACCCCGTTCCCTTCGAATAGGTGGATAGCGCACGTGAGGAGACTCGCATGACAGTGCCGACGCATGGCGGGGTGACGGCAGCCGCCGGGATCGCGGAGCTGGGCGCTGAGGCGCAGCGGGCCCGGACGTCGTACGGCGAGGGCGCGCTGATCGTGTGCGACCAGGTGGTGCGCATCTATACCGGCGACGGCATCGAGGTGCAGGCGTTGCAGGGCCTTGACCTGCTGATCGCGCCGGGCGAGCTGGTCGCGATGGTCGGCGCCTCTGGCAGCGGGAAGTCGACGCTAATGAACATCCTGGCCGGGCTCGATACGCCGTCCGCAGGCCGGGTCCGGGTGGCGGGGGAGGACCTCGGCGCGCTGAGCGCGAAGGAGCGCCTGATCTACCGCCGCCAGCAGGTGGGTTTCATCTGGCAGCAGACCTCGCGCAACCTGCTGCCGTACCTCACTGCGAAACAGAACGTCATGACGCCGATGCGCTTCGACGGCTACCCGCGGCGGCTGCGGAGTGGCAGGGCGATGGAGCTGCTCGACATCCTGGGCATTGCGCACTGCGCGAACCGCGTGCCGTCGCGGCTGTCTGGCGGCGAGCAGCAGCGGACGGCCATCGCGACCGCGCTGGCTAACGACCCGAAGGTACTGCTGGCCGACGAGCCGACCGGCGAGCTGGACAGCCGTACCGCGCAGGACGTCTTCCGCGCGCTGCAGACCGCCAACACCGAGCTCGGCGCGACCGTACTCGTCGTGACGCATGATCCCGCGGTCTCCCATCAGGTGCAGCGGACGGTAGCGATCAGGGACGGCCGCACGAGCAGCGAGACGCTTCGCCACGACGCGGACGACGAGCTGGGCAACACCGTGCGGCACGCCGTCGAGTACGCGGTGCTCGACCGGGCTGGCCGAGTGCAGCTGCCCAGGGAGATGACCGAACAGCATCAGCTGCGCGACCGTGTGCTACTGGTCTCCGAGGATGACCACATTGGGGTCTGGGCCGACCAGGCGCTGGATTCGCCTGAGATCGACGGCAAGCAGCGGCGGCACGCCGCGCCTCGGCACCGAGCGAAAGAGGAAGGCCGATGACCAGCCCAGCCGCCGCCCGGCCGCCAGGCGCGCTGCTCGACGATCAGTCGCTCATGGTCGAGGCGCGCGCCGTATCCCGAACGTTCGGGCACGGGAGCACTGCGGTGCACGCCGTGCGCGGCGTCTCGTTCGAGGTCCAGCGCGGTCAGCTCGTAGCGCTGATCGGACGCTCGGGATCCGGCAAGACCACGCTGCTCAACATCATTGGCGGTCTGGACTCGCCGACCAGCGGCGAGGTGTTCGTCGGCGGCCGGAACTTGTCCGCGATGACAGCACGCGAGCGGACGATGCTGCGCCGGAGCACGGTCTCGTTCATCTTCCAGTCATTCGGCCTGATCCCGATGCTGACGGCGGCCGAGAACGTCGGCATCCCGCTGCGCATCATCGGCACGCCCAGGGCTGCGCGGGAGGAACGGATCCGGCTCCTGCTCAGCGTCGTCGGCCTCGACGGGCACGCCCACCAGCGCCCGAACGAGCTGTCGGGCGGGCAGCAGCAGCGCGTCGCCATCGCCAGGGCCCTGGCTGTGCAGCCGGAGCTGCTCATCGCGGACGAGCCGACCGGACAGCTGGACTCCGAGACAGGCCGCCAGATCATGCGCCTGCTGAAGACGGTGGTGGTCGCCGACGGCATCACGGCGATCGTGGCCACGCACGATCCAGCACTGCACGAGCTGGCTGACGTCGTGCTCGCGCTCGACGATGGCAACCTGGTGCAGCCGTAGCGGCCTGGCACACCGGGTTGTCGTGCCGGTCACCGGTGCGCCGACGACAGCAGCTCCCTGGCGATGATGAGCTTCTGAATCTCGCTCGTTCCCTCATAGAGCCGGTACAGGCGCGAGTCGCGGTACATGCGCTCGACCACCGTCGAGCTCATGTAGCCCAGCCCGCCGTGGACCTGCACACCCCGGTCCGCGACGCGCGAGACCATCTCGCTGCAGAAGAGCTTGGCCGACGACGGCCCGGCGGCCACGTCGGTGCCGGCGTCGTAGGCTTGCGCGACCGCGAGCACCAGGCTGCGGCCAGCGGCGATCTCAGCGTAGGAGTCCGCCAGCATCGCCTGGACAAGCTGGTAGTCGCCGATCGGCCGGCCGCCTTGCTTGCTGGCTGCCGCGTGGGCCACCGACTCATCGAGGATCCGCTGCGCGGTGCCGACGCACATCGCGGCGATGTGCAGCCGGCCGCGCGCCAGCACCGTCATAGCGCTGCGGTAACCGCGGCCCTCCGCGCCGATCAGCCGGCTGGCGGGGACCCGGACATCGGCGAAGTCGACCTCGGCGGTCCAGGCGCCGCGCTGTCCCATCTTGTGGTCGCGCGGCCCGACGGTCAGACCCGGGCTGTCGGCATCCACGGCGAAGGCGGAGATGCCGCGACCAGCCTCAGCCTCAGGGTCGGTGCGAGCGAACACCACGAACAGGCCAGCGAGCGGCGCGTTGGTAATGAATCGCTTGGTCCCGGTCAGGAGCCAGTCGGTGCCGTCCCGGCGGGCCGACGTCTTGAGCCCGGCCGGGCTCGAGCCCGCCTCCGACTCGGTCAGCGCGAACGAGGCGATCATGTCGCCGGTTGCCAGCGCCGGAAGGAAGGCCTTCTGCTGGTCAGGGGAGCCGAACTTGGCGATCACCTGGCCGGCGATCCCGTTGTTGGTGCCGAACAGGGACCGGAATGCGGGCGTCGTGTAGCCGAACTCCAGGGCCAGCCGGACATCCTGCGACATCGTGGCGCCAGCGCCGCCGAATTCAGCCGGCAGCGCGTAGCCGAACAAGCCCAGGTCCGCGGTCGCGGCCCGGAGGTCGTCCGGGATCGCGTCGGCGGCCTCGATCTCGTCCTCGCGCGGGATCACCCGTTCCCGGACGAACCGCCGAACCGCGTCGAGCACCTGATCAAACGAGACCTCGTCCACCCGTGCCTCCTGCCGCTTGCCGACCCTGGTACAGGAGATTAACGCGGGCGTCGCAGCGCGGCTGTTGCCCTTGGACGCTAGCCCGCTACCCGATCGGGTTCTCAGTACTTAGGCCCGACGAACTGGTCCAGCCGCTCGACCGCTTCCCGCCGTGCCACGGAAATCGTATTGCGCCGGGAGAAGCGCCATGCTACTTCCAGCCGATCTAATATTTCCCCGCACAATCGCAGGATGTCGGTCGATTCATTGGTGAACATATAGCGCGGATATTCGTACCAGCGATCACCATCGGAAAGTGGTCGTCGCACTCGGTTGACGAATCGGCAGCCATCGGAGTGGAAAAGCCCACGCGCGAGAGCGGCGGGCTCTGTATCGGCGACGACTTGCTGCCACGGGGCGAGCTCGATCGTGCGTTCATGCTTCTTGCCGGGACCATGCTGGGGAAACAAGCACGGCCAGTGCTTGGACCACGCAAGTATCTCTGTGCAGCCCTCGCGTTGCAGCGCGGAGACCTTCCTGCCAGGGCGTAGTGCCCGGATAGCGGCCGTACATTCGTCGAGCAGGCCCGGCCACGCATCTGCGCACATAATACGCAGCACCCACACGCCCTTGCGCGGGTCGCCCACGAGGTTAATGTAGCCGTCACCCAGGTAGAGCCCCAGCAGATAGGCGTAGTCGCGCTGCGGCTCAGGCAGCACTGGATGCGCCACACATCGCGGGCATATGTAATGCCGGCTTGGCTGCTCCGGATGATCGGGTCGGTATCGCGACGCGGATGGGGAAATGCCAGTGGTCACGCTGGTGGATTGCAGGCTCGGACTCGGCTGGGCAACAGCAAGCGTACGGCTCTGAGCATCGCGTTCACGCATATCCGGACTATGACATCGCCGACCGACATTTCTGTGGATCGTCATCCGGCCGGCTGACTCAGCGGACGTCAGCAGGATCCGCGCTGGTCAAGTGCCCCGAGTGGGATTCGAACCCACACTGTACGGTGTTTGAGGCCGCGTTCTCTGCCGTTGGAATACCGGGGCTTGCCCCCCGAGCAGGGAGGCGCCGAACGCCAATGTACCGGCTTTTGGGTACGCTCGCCTCGTGAGTAAGACCCCTTTTAACGTCGTGATAGCCGAGGACGAGGCGCTGATCAGGCTCGATCTGCGCGAAATGCTGGAAGAGGAGGGCTACGTAGTAGCCGGCGAGGCCGCCGACGGCGAGACTGCCGTGAAGCTGGCCGAGGATCTGCGGCCTGATCTGGTGATCATGGACGTCAAGATGCCCGGGCTGGACGGGATCTCAGCGGCCGAGCGGATCACCGCGAACCAGGTAGCTCCGGTGATCATCCTCACGGCGTTCTCGCAGCGCGACTTGGTGCAGCGCGCGAGCGAGGCCGGCGCTATGGCCTACTTGATCAAGCCCTTCACCAAGGCCGATCTGGTGCCGGCGATCGAGGTCGCGG
The DNA here is from genome assembly GCA_035483035.1 of Streptosporangiaceae bacterium. Classification (GTDB taxonomy): domain Bacteria; phylum Actinomycetota; class Actinomycetes; order Streptosporangiales; family Streptosporangiaceae; genus JAJYUU01. Next base: position 7,408 of record DATHQE010000391.1, read on the forward strand.
TGAGCAGGTTCGCCGAGATCGCGGCGCTGAATGCCGAGGCGGCCAGCCTCCGTGACCGCCTCGAGGTGCGCAAGCTACTCGACCGGGCCAAGGGCGCGCTCCAGGATGGGCGCGGAATGACCGAGGCGCAGGCGTTCCGGTTCATTCAGAAGACCTCGATGGATCGTCGGCAGACCATGCGGGCGGTGGCCGAGGAGGTCCTGGCCGAGGCAGAGAAGGCAGCCGCTGATGCGGCCGCCGAGACCGGCGCCGCAGATCCGGCCAGCTGACCGTCCCACCAGGATTCCTACCGAGCAGGCCCGGCGTGCCGATGGCACGCCGGGCTCGTGTCGTCCTGGGCTTGTGTCGTTGGGCTCGTGTCGCGCTGGCTGTTGTCACAAACGCTGGAAGGAGCAGGCCCGAAGTAGCAGGCGGGCGGGGCCGGCTACACAACCCCCGTTGTAACCGGCGCCCGCCGCCTGCGGCCGCCGGACGCCGGAAGCGGTCGACGGTCATTGAGCCAGTGAACCTTTGGTGCCATGTCGGCCTTCCCCGGGCCGGCACGTTCTCTACTCGGTCGCCTTGCTCTGCTCCCACGTTAGCGACGGGCGGCAGCGCCGCGCAAAGACACGGGGATTCCCCTGCCGGTATGAGGGAAACATCCCCTCGCCGTCCCGATCGCAGGCGTCTAGATGGGCTGGTTTGCGCCGCGAGGCGCTACTGAACCCGGCAATCCCGCTCGCTCAGCCGACGTCCCTGCTGCCCGACTTGCGACCTCGCCCGTCCCGTCCGTCTCACCGGTCACCAGCGGCACCCGCTGCAATCGAATGCGCGGCTAAGGCTGCCTGGACTCGCCAGGGACTGCGTCCCGGTGCAGACAGCTGAGCCGTGCGGTGCAGACGCGCTTGCCGTCCTCGTCAGTGATGACGATCTCGAATGTGGACATGGTCCGGCCGCCATGCGCGAGCGTCGCCACGCCGGTGACCAGCCCGGACCGGGCTGACCGGTGATGCGTCGCGTTGATCTCGATCCCGAGGGTGACCCGGTCCGGTCCGGCGTGCAGTGCTGAGCCCAGCGAGCCGAGGGACTCCGCGAGCACGCAGGACGCGCCGCCATGCAGGATCCCGTACGGCTGGGTGTTGCCCTCGACCGGCATCGTGCCGACGACGCGTTCTTTTGATGCCTCGAGAATCCTGATGCCCATCCGCCCGGCCAGAGTCTGGTTGTCCTGGCTGTTAAAGGTGGCCTTGATCTGCTCCTCGCGGTCTGACAACTCGGGCACCAAAACCTCCACGTTCCACGCTTATGAGAACTTTGCGATCGGCTGGAGCCAGCGTAGGGGTGCCTGCGATGGGCTGACCAGCCGGACCGCAACGCCCGGCTAAATGACAGAGGCGGGCACTAAACTCTGGACGTGGCAACGAAGGACATGCAGTCAGCGGCACCGGCGGAGGCAGCACAGTCGGGCGAGGCACAACAGTCGGACGAAGCACAGCAGTCGGACGAAGCACAGCAGTCGAGTGAGGCCCGGGAGCCAGTCCGGCGGGGGAGGCTGCTGCTTCTGGACGGCCACTCGCTGGCCTACCGCGCGTTCCACGCGCTGCCGCCAGAGAACTTCTCGACCACGACCGGGCAGCCGACCAACGCTGTCTACGGCTTCACCGCGATGCTCATCAACGTGCTGCGCGATGAGCAGCCGACCCACGTGGCGGTGGCCTTCGACCGCGCCGAGAAGACGTTCCGGCATGAGCAGTACGTCGAGTACAAGGCCACCAGGAAAGAGACGCCGTCTGACTTCCGCAGCCAGCTCAGCCTGATCTTCGAGGTGCTGGACGTGCTGGGCATCACCCGGCTGTCGGTGCCCGGGTACGAGGCTGACGACGTCATAGCGACGCTTGCCACCCAGGCTGAGCGCGACATGGACGTGCTGATCGTGACCGGCGACCGCGACCCGATCCAGCTGGTCACCGACCACATCACGCTGCTCTACACGATGCGGGGCATCAGCGAGATGGCCCGATTCACGCCCGAGTCGGTCGAGGCGAAGTACGGGCTCACCCCGGCCCAGTATCCGGATTTCGCGGCCCTGCGTGGCGATCCCAGCGACAACCTGCCTGGCATCCCCGGCGTAGGGGAGAAGACTGCGACCAGGTGGATCGCCGAGTTCGGCTCGCTGGCCGAGCTGGTCGACCGTGTGGATGAGGTCAAGGGCAAGGCCGGCGACGCGCTGCGCGAGCACCTGGCCAGTGTCCTGCGCAACAGTCAGCTCACCCAGCTCGTGCGCGACGTCCCGCTCGAGGCCGGCCCCGCCGACCTGCGGCCCGCGGCGTGGGATCGCGAGCAGATCCACCAGCTGTTCGACACGCTCCAGTTCCGGGTGCTGCGGGACCGGCTGTACTCGACGCTGCCGAACGGGATCGGGGTCCTGGCGTCCCCGGCCGACGTTCCTGCTGGCGACGCCACGGGCTTCGACGTGGATGTGGTGTCGCTCGGGCCCGATGAGGTCGCGGCTTGGATTGAAGGGAACGTGCTTGCCCCAGGTCGCTCAGGCCTAGCCGTGAGCGGTAGCTGGGGCCGCGGCACCGGGACCATGACCGGGCTCGCCATCGCCGCACCCGGCGGCGCGGCTGCCCTGGTCGACCCGACGCGCCTGACCGAGGCCGACGACAAGGCGCTCGGCGCCTGGCTCGCCGATCCGGACAAGCCCAAGGCCCTGCACGATGCCAAGGGGCCGATGCATGCGCTGGCCGCGCGGGGGTTCGAGCTGGCCGGGCTCACCAGCGACACCGCGCTGGCTGCCTACCTGGCGCTGCCGGGACAGCGCTCGTTCGACCTGGCCGATCTGTCGCTGCGGTACCTGAACCGGGAGCTGCGGGATGCCGAGCCGGCCTCCGGCCAGCTGACGCTTGACGTCGCCGATGACAGCGAGGTAGCGATCGCGCTGGCCCAGCGGGCACAGGCAACCGCTGAGCTGGCCGATGCACTGGACCGCGACCTGAGCGAGCGCGGCGCCACCGAGCTCCTGGCCGAGGTGGAGCTGCCGCTCGTGCGCGTGCTGGCGGACATGGAGCGGGCGGGGATAGCCGCGGATGCCGACCATTTCGCTGACATGTCGGCCAGCCTGGGCGGCGAGGTAAAGGCGGCCGAGCAGGCGGCGTTCGCCGTGACCGGGCACGAGTTCAACCTGGGGTCGCCCAAGCAGCTGCAGGAAGTGCTGTTCACCGAGCTGGGGCTGCCGAAGACGAAGCGGATCAAGACCGGATACACCACCGATTCCGAGGCGCTGACCGGCCTGCTCGCGCAGACCGAGCACCCGCTGCTCGCGCACCTGCTCCGGCATCGTGACGTGGCCAGGCTCAAGAGCATCGTGGACTCGCTGATCCCGATGGCGGCCGCCGACGGTCGCATCCACACCACCTATAACCAGATGATCGCGGCGACGGGCCGGCTGTCTTCGACTGACCCCAACCTGCAGAACATCCCCATCCGCTCCGAGGAAGGCCGCCGCATCCGCCAGGGCTTCGTCGTCGGGCCGGGCTACGAGCACCTGCTGACCGCGGATTACAGCCAGATCGAGCTGCGCATCATGGCCCACCTGTCGGGTGACGAGGCCTTGTCGGCTGCGTTCTCCTCGGGGCACGACTTCCACGCTGCGACGGCCGGGCGGGTTTTCGGCGTCGCCCCGGAGCAGGTGACGCAGGAGCTGCGCAGCAAGGTCAAGGCGATGAACTACGGACTGGCCTACGGGCTGTCCGCCTACGGGCTGTCGCAGCAGCTGCGAGTTTCGGCCGAGGAGGCCCGCGGCTATATGGAGGAGTACTTCGAGCAGTTCGGCGGTGTCCGGGACTACCTCAGGGACGTCGTGGCCAGGGCCCGGATGGAGGGCTACACGCAGACAATGCTCGGCCGGCGCCGCTACCTGCCCGATCTGACGTCCGACAACCGCCAGCGGCGGGAGATGGCCGAGCGCATGGCGCTGAATGCGCCGATCCAGGGCTCGGCCGCGGACATCATCAAGGTGGCCATGCTGACTGCCCATCAGGAGATCAGGGCGGCCGGCCTGCGCTCGCGGATGCTGCTGCAGGTGCACGACGAGCTGCTCTTCGAGGTGGCGCCCGGCGAGCTGGACGCCGTGCGGGACCTTGTGACGGTCGCGATGGGCAGCGCTGCCGATCTTGCTGTGCCGCTGGAGGTCTCCATGGGCTGGGGCCGCAGCTGGGCTGACGCCGCACACTGACCGGTCGATCGGGTTCGTGCTCGGCAGGCGCCTAGCTTGCAGTTTGCCTGGCTGGTCAGGTCCTGCTGGCCCAGCGGCGCCCCAAGATTGACCGGTCGGCCGTGCTCTCATATGCTTGACGCTGCACTGTGTTCTGGTGCAGTCCGCCAATGGTCAGGCAGCCCGCGGGGCAGTCTCACTGCAGGCCGCGGTCGGTCATGCTGACCAGGCATGTCGCGCAAACCATGGCTTTCCTTTGTCGGACACGCCGCGCACGGTACGTCCAGCAAACCCATCCCTGTCCGTAGTCCGGAGTCCACCTACATATGACGACCAGCACAGAGGCCACCTCGACCCCCAAGGTAGCGATCAACGACATCGGTTCCGAGGAGGCCTTCCTCGCCGCGATCGACGAGACCATCAAGTACTTCAACGACGGCGACATTGTCGAGGGGACCGTCGTCAAGGTCGACCGGGACGAGGTCCTGCTCGACATCGGCTACAAGACCGAGGGCGTGATCCCGTCCAGGGAACTGTCCATCAAGCACGATGTCGACCCGCACGATGTGGTCAAGCCAGGCGAGCACATCGAGGCCCTGGTTCTCCAGAAGGAGGACAAGGAAGGGCGCCTGATCCTGTCCAAGAAGCGCGCTCAGTACGAGCGTGCCTGGGGCACCATCGAGAAGGTCAAGGAAGAGGACGGCGTCGTTACCGGCACCGTCATCGAGGTCGTCAAGGGCGGCCTCATCCTGGACATCGGCCTACGTGGCTTCCTGCCCGCCTCCCTGGTTGAGATGCGCCGGGTCCGCGACCTCCAGCCGTACGTGGGCAAGGAGATCGAGGCCAAGATCATCGAGCTGGACCGGAACCGCAACAACGTGGTGCTGTCCCGCCGGGCATGGCTGGAGCAGACGCAGTCCGAAGTCCGCCAGAACTTCCTGAACACGCTCCAGAAGGGCCAGATCCGCAAGGGCGTCGTGTCCTCGATTGTCAACTTCGGCGCGTTCGTCGACCTTGGCGGCGTGGACGGCCTGGTGCACGTGTCCGAGCTGTCCTGGAAGCACATCGACCACCCGGGCGAGGTTGTCGAAGTCGGCCAGGAAGTCACCGTCGAGGTGCTCGACGTCGACATGGATCGCGAGCGCGTGTCGCTGTCGCTGAAGTCGACGCAGGAGGACCCGTGGCAGCAGTTCGCCCGGACGCACCAGATCGGGCAGGTCGTGCCCGGCCGGGTCACCAAGCTGGTGCCGTTCGGTGCATTCGTCCGGGTCGAGGAAGGCATCGAGGGCCTGGTGCACATCTCCGAGCTGGCTGACCGCCACGTCGAGATTCCCGAGCAGGTCGTGCAGGTCGGCGACGAGATCTTCGTCAAGATCATCGACATCGACCTGGACCGGCGCCGGATCAGCCTGTCGCTGAAGCAGGCCAACGAGGGCGGCGGCGCTGACGTCTCCGGCGAGGACTTCGACCCGACCCTCTACGGCATGCCGGCCGCTTACGACGAGCAGGGCAACTACCTCTACCCCGAGGGCTTCGACCCCGAGTCAGGGGAGTGGCTTGAGGGCTTCGACAGCCAGCGCGAGGAATGGGAGCGGCAGTACGCCGAGGCCCGGGCG
>DATHQE010000392.1:0-4655 GCA_035483035.1 Streptosporangiaceae bacterium
CCGGCGTCGCGCCGAGCCTGCTGGACGATCCGGACCACGTCGCGCGCGATGCCCTCGGCGGCCAGCTCAGGCGTGACCACGGTGTCGAGGGCGACGAGCCCGATGCTGCCGGGCAGGGCAGAGACCGAGTCCGGGTCGGCCGCGACCAGGCGAAGATCGTATTCGCCGTCGCCAAGCTCGATGCCAGCCGCGAGGATTGAGTCGCCGACACGTTCCCAGTTCCCGGCCTTGACGGCCTTGATGACCTCCTGCACCTTGGCGCCGATCCGCGGCCCGAGAGCGCGCGGGTTGACCGCCAGCTCGAACGCGCCGAGGCTGGCCGGGTCCGCCGACAAGGAGACGTCCTTGACGTTGACCTCGTCCCTGATCAGCTCGGCGTAGGGGGCGAGCGCGAGTGCGTCCGGGTGCGCGACGGTGAGCCGCGCCAGCGGCAGCCGCACGCGCAGCTGGCGCGCCTTGCGCAGGCCGAGCGCTGTGCTGCAGACGGCGCGGACCAGGTCCATCGCGGTCGCCAGGTCCGCGTCCGCCGGCCAGGACGACAGGGCCGGCCAGTCGGCCAGGTGGACGCTCGGCTCGCCGGTTAGCCCGCGCCAGATCGCCTCGGTGGTCAGGGGCAGCAGCGGCGCCGCTGCCCGGCACACCGCCTCAAGCACTGTCCATAGGGTGTCCAGCGCGTCGGTGTCACCGGCCCAGAACCGGTCCCGCGACCGGCGGATGTACCAGTTGGTCAGCACCTCGAGGTGCTCACGCAGCTCCTGGCAGGCGCCGCCGATGTTGTAGACATCCAGCAGCTCCTCCATCTGGGTCACGGCAGAGCGTGTCTTGGCCAGGATGTACCGGTCCAGCACGTGCGGGCTCGTCGTCGACGACTTCGCTTCGTAGGACTCAGCGTTGGCGTATAGCGCGAAGAAGTAGTACGAGTTCCATAGCGGCAGGATCGCCTGGCGGACCGCGTCGCGGACGCCGGGCAGCGATACCGCGATGTCACCGCCGCGCAGGATGGGGCTGGCCATCAGCAGCCAGCGCATCGCGTCCGAGCCGAAGCCATCGAAGACCTCATTGACATCGGGGTAGTTGCGCAGGCTCTTGGACATCTTGAGTCCGTCGCTGCCGAGCACGATGCCGTGGCAGACGCAGTCCCGGAACGCGGGGCGGTCGAATAGGGCGGTCGCGAGCACGTGCAGCGTGTAGAACCAGCCGCGCGTCTGGGGCGTGTACTCGACGATGAAGTCGCCAGGGTAGTGGCTCTCGAACCAGTCGGCGTTCTCGAACGGGTAGTGCACCTGGGCGAACGGCATCGACCCCGACTCGAACCAGCAGTCCAGCACCTCCGGCACGCGGCGCATCGTCGAGCGCCCGGTCGGGTCGTCAGGGTTCGGCCTGGTCAGGTTGTCGATGCCGGGCCGGTGCAGGTCATCGGGCCGGATGCCGAAGTCGTGCGCAAGCTCGTCCAGCGACCCGTACACGTCGGTCCGCGGGTAATCCGGGTCGTCACTCTGCCAGACCGGGATGGGGGAGCCCCAGAACCGGTTCCGGCTGATGGACCAGTCCCGCGCGTTCTCCAGCCACTTCCCGAACTGGCCGTCCTTCACGTGCGCAGGCACCCAGGTGATCTGCTGGTTCAGCTCGACCATCCGGTCCCGGAACTTGGTGACCTCGACGAACCAGCTGGACACGGCCTTGTAGATGAGCGGGTTCCGGCAGCGCCAGCAGTGCGGGTAGGAGTGCGTATAGGTCTCGCGCCGGACCAGGCTGCCCTGGTCGCGCAGCTTGGCGGTGAGGCCCGCGTTCGCGTCGAAGACGTGCTGCCCCTCGAAGTCCGGCACGACCGAGGTGAACTGGGCGTGCTCGTCTACGGTCAGCACCGTCGGGATGCCCGCGGCGTTGCAGGCCAGCGCGTCCGCTTCGCCGTAGGCGGGGGCCATGTGCACGACGCCAGTGCCTTCCTCGGTGGTGACGTCGTCAGACAGGATCACCCGGAACGCGTCGCCGGTCCCGAACTTGGCGTCATCAGTCAGGTAGTCGAACAGCGGCTCGTAGCGGCGCCCGGCCAGCTCGGCGCCGGTCAGTTCACCGACGATCGCCGCGTCCTCCAGCTCGCGCTCGTAGGCGGCTTGCCGGTCCCTGGCGAGGATGTAGCGCTCGCCGTCCTTCTCCAGCACCGTGTAGGTGATGTCCGCGCCGACCGCGGCGGCCAGGTTCGACGGGAGGGTCCACGGCGTTGTCGTCCAGGCCAGCAGCCATTCGCCGGTCTCGAGCTTGAACCGGACGGTCACGGACGGGTCCTGCCGGTCCCGGTAAGTGTCCTCGTCCATCCGCAGCTCGTGGTTCGACAGCGGCGTCTCGCAACGCCAGCAATACGGCAGGACCTTGAAGCCCTGGTAGATCAGCCCCTTGTCCCACAGCTGCTTGAACGCCCACATCACGCTCTCCATGTAGGAGGTGTCGAGCGTCTTGTAGTCGTTGTCGAAGTCGACCCAGCGGGCCTGGCGGGTCACGTAGTCGCGCCATTCCCTGGTGTAGCGCAGCACCGACTCGCGGCAGGCCGCGTTGAACTTGTCGATGCCCATCGCCAGGATCTCGGCCTTGCCCGAGATGCCGAGTAGCCGCTCGGCCTCGACCTCGGCCGGCAGGCCATGACAGTCCCAGCCGAAGCGGCGCTCCACCCGTCGGCCCTGCATCGTGCGGAACCTCGGCACAACGTCCTTGACGTACCCGGTGATGAGGTGCCCGTAGTGCGGTAGGCCGTTGGCGAACGGCGGCCCGTCGTAGAAGACGAACTCGCTGTCGGCTGGTCGCTGCGCGACGGACTCGCGGAAGGTCTCGTTAGCCGCCCAGTAGGCCAGCACGCCTTCCTCAAGCTCGGGGAAGCTCGGCAGAGCTGGCACTCCGCTCGCGGTCTGGCCAGCAGCCTTGGCGGTCTCTGCTCGCGGATACACGGCCCGTGGGTCATCGCTCATCTGGTGATACGTCCTCGCGGCGCGGTCTGTGCTCTGCTCGCTCAGTTCGACTCGGCTGGGCTGGCAGGGCCTGGGCAGTTCGCGCGAGGACGACGCGCCCGCTCCTGTACGGGCGTACCGCGGTACCACCTCGCTTGCCGCGGACCAGGTCCGAAGACCCAGCTCGCGACCGCTCATCTGGCCGGCTGTGACGGGCCGGACCCGCCCGGGTCTAATCAGGCCCGCTTCCGCTTCCCGCCGGCTGGCGGGCTGAAGCAGCTGGCCCTTTCTTCCGGAAGCTCCCCGGTGATAGCCGGATCATCGCCGTGTGAGGCAAGTCTAGCCAGAGTTAGCGAGTCCCGGCTCGCGAGTATTCCGCGCTCGCCGCGGCCAGGCCTGCTCGCCGCCGGAACAGCCTGGCCGCCGCTGGCGTTTAGATACATGGTGAGGTAATTGGCCGGAGAGCGAGGGTTAGTGGCGCAGTGCATCACCTGCGGGACCGAATTGCATCCCGAGAGGGCGCAGAAATATAACTACTGCCTGGCACCAGAGTGTCAGGAGAAGAATCTCAAGGGCCTGACCATGGTCGCCGTCGGCATGAACAAGGCGGCAGAGGAATTCCTCATTCTCGATGAGCGAACTCGAGAGGACATGGCTAATGGCAAATTCCGCGACCAGCGGCGGGGATCATTCGGGCCCGCCGCGCCGGGCCCGACCGCGGGTGGGACGCCGGCTGCGGGCGGGACGGCGGCTACGGGCGGGACGGCGGCGGCTGCGGGCGGGACAGCGGCTGCGGGCGGGACGGCAGCGGTGGACGGCAGAGTCCGCCAGCCTCGCCAGGCACGGTCGCAAGCGGGCGCCAGGGCGCCCGGGCGGACCTCGGTCCGGCAGCCATGGACCAGGTCACAGGAGAAACTCGCGCTGCTGTACAACGAGCAGGGACTTCGGCCTGCCGAGATAGCGGGCAAGCTAGGCGTGACAAGCCATCTGGTGACACAGATCATCCTTGCCGCGAAGAACCGCGGAAAGTCCTGAAGCAGGACTGCGCCGGCCCGCATGCTCCGCTTAAGTCCGGATATCTGCGCTAAAGCTAGATAATTCGCTTTCTGCGGTGCGCAATGGTAAAGGCTTAATTTCCAGGCGATTATTTAGCCGCAAAATTGCTTTCGGAACAGGTTTGATGTCGGCGCGTTAGCCGATCTACCTTCGCAGGCGCGCCTGGCGCGCCTTTTCCGGCGCCTGTGTCCCGTCCGGGCGTAACTTCTGCAAAAGGTCACCTGTGATCGAAGGCATTCCACGCCGCGCACCTACTGCTATTACCGCGCGGGTGCGCGGCATGGCTCAGGCCGCGCTCGCTATCGTCATCGTGCTCCTTACCTCAGCCGGGCTAATTGCCCCAACGGCGGCCCACGCCTCGACCGCGCCGTCCAGCGCCGTCATGGCTGCCGTTCGCCATATGCGGCTGGGGGCCTGGCACTATGCGCTGGCCCAGGCTCGCAAGCCCTACATCTGGGGCGGCACCGGCCCCGTCGGGTTCGACTGCTCCGGCCTCGTCTACGCCGCCTACCGGGCTGCCGGGGTCATGCTGCCGCGGACGACCTACGAGATGCTAGACAGCTGGCGGCTTGTCCGGATCAGCAAGTCGCAGGCTCGGCCCGGTGACCTGGCGTTCTTCGGCGACGGTCACGTCGAGCTCTACGAAGGCGGGCCCTGGAC
>DATHQE010000393.1:0-3086 GCA_035483035.1 Streptosporangiaceae bacterium
CGGGACGAGATCCTGTCAGCTACCTGGCGGGTGATCGCGCGAGACGGCATCACCGGCGCGACCATCCGGGCGATCGCCAAGGAAGCCAACTGCTCGCGCGGGATACTCGGGCACTACTTCGACGACAAGGCCGACATCCTGGGGTCGGCGCTCGTGCTCTCGCACCGCCGCGTCGGTGCCCGGATGGCGCAGGCGTCCGCCGGGCTGACCGGCCTGGACGCACTGCGCGCCGTCATGCTCGAAGCCCTGCCGCTCGACGAACGCCGCGACCTCGAGGCGCAGATCGAGATCAGCTTCTGGGGCCGCGCGCTGGGCAACGCCCGGCTGCGCGAGCTCCAGCACTCGGAGTTTGACCGGCTGTGCGGCCGGCTGCGCGGCCATTTGCAGGAGGCCGCGCAGCACGGTGAGCTCGTCCGCGACTGCGATCTCAGTCTGGCGACGCACCAGCTTGTCGTGCTCATCGACGGCCTCTCGGCGCAGCGCGTGCTCTATGAGGACCGGGTCACGCCGCAGCGCCAGGTCGAGATGCTCGATCACCTGCTCCGCGCGTTCCGCCCACCCGCCGGAGCGCCTGCCGGACCCGGCGCGAGTGTCGGCTCCGGCCGGCACGCGGGCTAGCGTGACCTGGTGGCCTCCCGCGCAGAACGCTCCATGTCCTTCGGGGCAATCGCGAGTGATTACGACCGGCTGCGTCCCGGTCCGCCTCCGGCGGCCGTGGATTGGCTGCTGCCGGCCCGCCGCGATGTGGTGGTTGACCTCGCGGCCGGCACCGGGCTGCTGACCCGCGCGCTCGCCGGCCGGGCGCGGCGCGTGATCGCGGTGGAGCCGGACGACCGGATGCGGGCTGTCCTCGCCGCCCGCTCCCCTGGCGTCGAGGTGCTGGCAGGCCGCGGCGAGGCGATTCCGCTGCCCGACGCCGCCGTGGACGCAGTCCTCATCTCCTCAGCCTGGCACTGGATGGATCCCGACCGCGCGGTCCCCGAGATCGCCCGGGTGCTGCGCAACCGTGGCCGGTTCGGCATCATCTGGACCGGCCGGGACCCCGCCACGCCCTGGCTGCGCGCGGACGAGTGGTTCCGCGGCCTAGATCAAGAGCCCCAGACCGGGAACGGGGCCGATGGTGTCGGTCTCCCACGTGGCACCCGCCACGTCACCCTGCCGGAACCGGCCCTATTCGACGATGTCGAGACGGCCACACTCCGGTTCAGCCGCCGGATGACGGTGCCCGACCTGGTGGACTGGCTGGCCACCTACAGCCGCGTCATCACGGCCAGCGAGCAGGTGAAGGCGGCTGGCCGCGGCCGGGCGGCCGCGGCGCTGGCTCAGCTATTCCCCAGCGCTACCCAGATCGAGGTCCCCATGCTCTCGCTGTGCTGGCGGGCCGATCGCGCGCCGCGCTGAGCGGCCGGCTGGCCCGCGGAAAACCCGTAGGCAGGTTCCCAGCTGCGTCGTTAGCGTGACAGTCATGATCCCTGCCCACCGGCTGCTGGAATTCGCGCTGCTGTCGTACGCGCTGATCCTCGTGCCAGGACCCAACGTCCTGTTCGTGGTGAGCCGCTCGCTCCAGCTCGGCAGGCTACCCGGGATCGCCGCGGTCATCGGCGGCCAGTCTGGCGTCTACGTTCAGGTGATCGCCGTCGCGTTCGGGATCGGCGCGCTCGTCGAGCGATCTGTGGCCGTGTTCACCGTCGTCCGGCTGGCGGGTGCTGCGTACCTGGTTGTCCTCGGCGTCCAGGCCATCCGGCACCGCAAGTCGCTGGCCGGAATTCTCGGCGGCGGCGCCGCACCCGCGAGCACAGGCCGCATGCTGCGGGACGGCTTCATCGTCGGGCTAACTAACCCGAAGGCGATCGTGTTCTTCGCGGCGGTGCTGCCGCAGTTCGCCGACCGCGCGACCGGTCACGTTCCGCTTCAGCTGCTGCTACTCGGCGCGATGTTCGTCGCCATCGCGCTCGTTTCCGACAGCATGTGGGCTCTGATCGCGGGCACAGCGCGCTCCTGGTTCAGCCGGTCCCCGCGCAGGCTGGAGCTCGTCGGCGGGACAAGCGGGCTGGTGATGATCGGAATCGGTGCGAGCCTGGCCCTGACGGGCGGCAGGGACTAGGCCCGGTAGTCGGACTGACTTCAGGTCTGCAGCGGCATCATCTCGGCGGCGAACTCGTCGACGAAGTGCTCCAGCCCGCCGCTGCCGGGCAGGGACGCTGGACGGACCACGAACTTGCTGAGCCCGGCGTCGATATAAGCGCCGATCATCCGCTGAGCGTCCGCCCAGGTAGCCGGCGAGAGCGTCGACGGATCCACGCCGGGGCGGCGCCGCTCGATGGCGCGGATGACGTCAGGCGTCATGGGTCCGACGGCGAGACTGATGCCGAAATGCTCCGGGTCCACCTCCCGGCCGCTGTCGGCCGCCGCGGCCTGGATGTGCTCGCGCGCCGCGCCAGCCTCGGCGGGCGTCAGGAAACTGCCGAGCCAGCCGTCGCCGAACCTGCCGACCCGCCGCAGCCCCTCGGGTGCGCTGCCGCCGAGCCAGATGTCCAGCGGCTTGGCCGGCCGCGGGCCGACGCTCGCGCCCTCGACGCTGAAGAACTGGCCAGCGAACGTCACCTCCTGTTGCGATAGCAGGAGCCGCAGCAGTTCCAGCGACTCGTCGAACACGGCCGCGCGGGGGCCGCTCACCGGAAACGCCGCCGCCTCGGGCCGCCGGGCCGGCCGCAGCCCGAACACCGGCAGGACGCGGCCAGGAGCCAGCCCAGCGAGCGAGGTCAGCTGCTTGGCGACGAGGACCGGATGGCGGCCGGGCAGAACCGCGACGCCAGTGCCGACCTTCAGGTGACTGCTTCTGGCCAGCGCGTACATCATGCCGGTGAGCGGCTCGACCAGGTCGCCGTATACGACCTCGCTGAGCCAGAGCGAGTCGATGCCCGCCTTTTCCAGCAGGTCGACCCCAGCTGCCAGGCCCTGCGGCGTCGCAGCCGGACCGAGGCTGACACCAATCCGTACTTTCATATCTCCATCCGATCACATCCGCCGCAGGGACCCGAGACGCGAGTCATTCCGGCCAGCGCTGCGCGCGGCTGAGGTTCGGG
>DATHQE010000394.1:0-14712 GCA_035483035.1 Streptosporangiaceae bacterium
GGGACACTCTGGCCGGCGACAAAGCATGCGCCACGAACTCGGCCGGATCGGGAGAGTAGTCGACGATGTCGATCTTCTCGCCGTGCAGTTCGGTCATGACGTTGCGGACCCGGCTGCCCATCGGGCCTATGCACGCGCCCTTGGCGTTGACGCCTTGCTGGTGCGAGATCACTGCGATCTTGCTGCGGTGCCCCGCCTCGCGCGCGATGGCTGCGATCTCGACGGCGCCTGAGGCAATCTCGGGCACCTCCAGCGCGAACAGCTTCTTGACCAGGTTCGGGTGGGTCCGCGACAGGGTGATCGACGGGCCGCGGTAGCCCTTGCGGACGTGCAGCACATAACAGCGCAACCGCTCACCGTGCACGTAGCGCTCGCCCGGCACCTGCTCGGTGGGCGGCAGTATCGCCTCGAGCTTGCCGAGGTCGACCAGGACGGCACGCGGGTCCCGGCCCTGCTGGATCACCCCGGCCACCACATCGCCCTCGCGGCCGGCGTACTCACCGAAGGTGAGCTCGTCCTCGGCATCGCGCAGCCGCTGGAGAATCACCTGGCGAGCCGTCGTGGCCGCGATCCTGCCAAAACCCTCGGGGGTGTCGTCGTATTCCCGGTCAAGTTCCCCGTCGGCTCCGGTCTGGCGAGCCCAGACAGTCACATGACCGGTGCTGCGGTTCACCTCGACGCGCGCAACCGCAGCCGCGCCGTCGGTCTTGTGATACGCGACTAGCAGCGCATCCTCGATGGCCTTGATCGCCAGGTCGAGCGAGATGTCCTTCTCCGCCTCCAGGCTCTTCAGGACGCTCAGGTCAATGTCCACCTAATCCTCCTCGACCACTTCATCATCGCTCGGCTCGTCGTCGTCGAGGTCGTCGTTGCCCAGATCCTCGAAATGACCGAACTCGACCTGGACACGACCAGGGCCTAGCTCGGCGTACCTGAACTCGCGAGCGACCCCGTCGTGCTCCAGGGTCACGCCAGCGTCTGTCGAGCCGATGATGCGGCCCTCCGCTGAGGCGGCCCCGTTCCCGTTCTGATCGGTAGCGTCGCCAGCCGTGAGCGGCGCGACAACGAGCCGCCCGACCGCGCGGCGCCAGTGGCGAGGCTGGGTCAGCGGCCGGTCGACGCCAGGCGACGACACCTCGAGGGTGTACGGCAGCTCGCCCATTTCGGCAGCCGCGTCGAGCTTCAGCGACAGCTCGCGACTAGCCAGCGCGATGGCATCGAGGCTGACCCCGCCGTCGGCGTCGATGACTACGCGCAGTATCCGGCGGCGGCCAGCGGCAGTGACCCGGATCCCTTCCAGGTCCATGTCCAGGGCATGCACAACCGGTTCCAGCAGTCGCGTCAGGCGGTCGGCGTCAGGCACGGGACCGTACTGGGCAGTCCGCGGCTCCGCGCCCCGGCTGCCAGCCTTGGCCTGGCCGCCCCTTCCCTGGCCGGGTTTAGCCTGACCCGGGCCGCCGCGCCTGGCCTGGCCAGACCTAGCCTGCGGGTGCGAACCGCGACGGGAGCCACCGTGCATGACGACCTCCTCGCCCGCGACCTGTGCTGTTGTCCGCGCTGTGCCCGTGCATCGCGCTGTCATCTAGCCTATCTGGGATGTGGGCCCGTAGTTCGGGGCCTGGCCGTTCGGGCCTGCATGAGATGCTGACGCCGCAGTGGCGTCAGTGAATCCGCGAGGCGGAAGTGCTGGAGGATGTGAACAGTGTCGACAGGGGCAGCACCGGCCGACGCGGCGCACGGTGCTGTCAGCCGGCGAGCGCTCCTCGCGGCGTCGGCCGCGCTGCCGCTGCTGCTTACAGCCTGTAAGGGCGTTCAGGCCCTTGGCACGCCTCCGCCGCCCGCGCCCGACATCGTGGCGCTGCGCTCGGCGATCTACGCCGAGCACACCATGGTGGCGCGGTACGCCGCGGTCCTCGTCCTGTTGCGGAGCCAGCCTCCGGCTGGGTCTACGCCGCAGGATCTCGCCCTGGTGACGGCGGTATCGGCGGTTCAGGCCGAGCACACCGCGCACCTGGCGCAGCTGAAGTCCCGGCTGGTCCAGCCGGCCGGAAGCGCGCCCTCGCCGACCCCGGCGCCGACTGTGCACGTCACCGGCACCGTTGCGGCCCAGCTCACGGCGCTGGAACAGGCCGAGCAGGCCGCGTCTGACCGGCTGATCGGACAGCTTGCGGGGCTGCCCGCGTCGCTGGCCCAGCTGTTCGCGAGCATCGCGGCGTCCGAGGCCACCCACGTCCCGTTCCTCCAGGCGGCAGGGCAGGGCCAATGACGAATGCGGGCGGGCCGGTTATCGCGGCGCTGCAAGGCGCCCTGGCGGCTGAGCAGGCAGCGAGCTACGGATACGGGATCGTCGGCGCCCACCTGCGGCAGCGATCGGCGATGCAGGCTGACGCTACTGACGACTGGGTCGCGCACCTGCGGGCCAGCGATCAGCTCGCAAAGCTGATCAGCGCGCGCGGCGGGACGCCGACTCCGGCCGCGGTCGTGTACCAGCTGCCGTTCCAGGTCAGCACCCCCGCGCAGGCCACGGCGCTTGCAGCCACGCTGGAGGACCGGGTGGCGCAGGCCTACCTGGGCGTGGTGGCGCTGACTGAGACGGGGCTTCGCGGCTTCGGGGCTGAGCAGGTCAGAGCAGCCGCGCTGCGCGCCGAAGCCTGGCGCGGGTCGACGCAGCCGTTCCCCGGCCTGCCGCCCACCAGTCTGCGACGCTAGCAGTGCGCGCTCGCCAACGCGTGTGGAGCTGGGGCTCAGGTTGCGCCCTAAATCCGCACGCTTTTGGCCTAGCAGCCAGCTGAAACGGACAATACTCGCGAATCTTGCCGAGTCCGAGCCGCTGGCGGCGCGCCCCGGGCCCGTCAGGCCGCGAGGACCCGCCGGATCATCGCCGCGGCGCCTTCAAGGTCCTCGCTGGCGGCGATCCTCTCGGCCCACGACCACCAGAACCACCACAACCCGTCCTGGCCACGGCCGGCGTACACGTCCTCGGCGAGTGCAGCGGCCGCCGGGTTCACGACGTGCAGGCTCGGCACCCGGCCCGGCGGCGTCATCAGCCTGGCCCGCAGGCCGTAGCGCGCCAGCACTTCGGCGAGGCGCTCGAGCCTCGCCAGATTCGTCTGCCAGGCCTGGGTCGGGGCGGATATCGGGACACCTGCGAGGGCTGACTGCTCGGCCGCCGTCGTCATGAGATCACTCCGGGTAGCCGTCGCACAGCATAGGGTAATGACACAGGTCCAGAATGCATCGCGGAAAGGCGTTGTGCAACGTGCATAGCAAAACTCGCCTGGCTGGTTAACGGACTCCTTATCCTGGAATGCGAGCAGCCGACTGGACGGGAACGGATGTCGCCGCCACACTGTGTGGCACCCCCAGGTAAATGACCAGTCAACAGACAGCCGTGGGAGGTGACCTGGTGGCAGGCGCGCAGAGCCCTACAGTCCGGCGGCGCAGGCTTGCGCTGGAGCTGAGGCGCCTTCGCGAGGCAGCGAAGCTGACTTGCGAGGAAGTAGCCGAGAAGCTCGAATGCTCCGCGTCCAAGATCAGCCGGGTTGAGACCGGCCGGGTTTCGGTGTCACCGCGGGACGTCCGCGACATGCTCGAGATCTACAGCGTGCCCGAGAGCCAGCGCGACAGCCTCGTCCAGCTCGCCAGGGAATCGCGGCAAAAGGGCTGGTGGCACGCTTACGGCGACAGCGTCCTGCCGCATTTCGGCACCTATCTGGGCCTCGAGAGCGCGGCCTCCGAGATCAGGATCTACGAAGTCAACCTGATCCCCGGCCTGCTCCAGACCGAGGAATACGCCCGCGCCGTCATCTCCGCGGGAATGGTCGATAAGCCGCGGATGGACATCGAGCGGAGCGTGGCGCTGCGGATGGAGCGCCAGCAGGTCACCCGCACCAATATGCCGAAGGTGTGGGCCGTGCTTGACGAGGCGGCGCTGCGCCGCGAGGTAGGCGGCCCCGAGGTCATGCGCATGCAGCTGGAGTACCTGCGCGAGCTCGGCAGCACACGGAACGTGTCGCTCCAGGTCATCCCGTTCGGCGGCGGCGCGCACCCGGCGATGGGACGCCCGTTCGTGATCCTCGCATTCGGTGAGGAGCTCGACCCGGACGTGGTGTACCTGGAGGACCTTACTAGCGCCCTGTGGGTCGAGAACGTCGACGAAGTCGACAGGTACAACGTCTTCTTCAACCATCTGCGCGCGACCGCGCTGTCGTTCGACAGTTCAGCAGCGCTGATGACCGCCGTGCTGAAGCAGATGTAGCCGCAGTTACAGCAGGGCTGGCGGCAGCGGTTGCGCATGAAGCACGGTCAGCCGGGAGACTGCCCTGGTCAACGCCACGTAGAGGCGGTGCAGGCCGCGCTGTTCCGCCGCCGCGATCTGCGCGGGCTCGTAGACGATGACCTGGTCGAACTCGAGCCCCTTGGCCAGCGTCACCGGCACCAGGGTGATGACCTCGCCGGTAGCGGCACCCTCGAGGACAGCGTGCGGCACGCCAGCTGCGGCGAGCACGGACGCCAGCGCCGGTATCTGGTCATCGGCCGCGATGACGGCCGCCGAGCCGGCCTGGTCGAGCGCGTCGGTGCACGCGGTCGCGAGCGCGTGGGCCAGCTCATCCTCGCCAAGGTGCTTGACCAGGAGCGAGCCGGGATCCTGGCGCACCGAGGACGCCGGGGTCAGGCCTGGCGCTATGTGACCGAGCAGCCTGCTGGCGAAATCCAGGATCTGCCGGGGCACGCGGTAGCCGGTGTCGAGGACACGCAGGTCGGCCTCGGCCTTGCCGAGATGGCCCAGCATCTGCTGCCAGCTGCTAGTCGCCCACGGCGTCGTACCCTGCGCGATGTCGCCGAGGACGGTCGCCGAGCCGGTGGCGCACCGGCGTCCGATCGCGCGGCATTGCATCGGCGACAGATCCTGCGCCTCGTCGACGACGATGTGCGCCATGCTCGGCGTGCGCTCGATGAGATCGGCGGCCTCGTCGACGAGCACCGCGTCGGCGGCGGTCCAGCGTGCCGAGCCGGGCCCGCGGGGCGGATTAGCCCAGGCGATGGCCGCCTGCTCGCGCTCGTCGAGTATTCCGTCCGCGGCGCGGCTGAGCAGCTCGGGATCGGACAGCAGGCGGAGGACCAGCCGACTGGCGTCTGCCTTCGGCCAGACCTGCGCGACCGTCGCCTGCACCTGTTTCGTGCGCCGGACTGACTCGTGCGTCCGGTCATCGCAGGTCTCGCCAGCGGCTTCCATCCGGGTCAGGATCACGTGCGCGATGCGATGGGACAGCATGTCGCGGCCGGTCCCGTACCGCACGCCCCTGGCCCGCAGCTCGGCGGTCAGCTCCGCGATCTCATGCGCCGGGACTCGCCACCGGCGTGACCCCCTGGCCAGTACGATCGCCTCAGCGGGCGCAGCGAGCTGCTCCCACAGCGCATTCGAGAGCACCTGCGCCATCCGGGCATCGCCCTTGACCTGCGCCGCCGAGTCGGTGTCCACGGCGCGCACCGGCACGCGCGCGAGCAGCTCGGCCACCGACGCCTGTGCGACGCCGAGCTCACCGAGGGCGGGCAGCACGTTCTCGATGTAAGCGAGGAACGCCTTGTTCGGGCCCACGACGAGCACGCCGCCCCGGCTGAGTCGCTGGGCGTAGGCATACAGCAGGTAAGCAACCCGGTGCAGGCCGACGGCCGTCTTGCCGGTGCCGGGCGCGCCTTGCACGCACACGGTCTGGTCGACCTCAGCCCGGACGATATCGTCCTGCTCTGGCTGGATGGTGGCCACGATGTCGCGCATCGGGCCGGACCGCGGCCGCTCGATCTCGTCGATCAGGATCCGGCTGGTCCCAGCGGCGGCCTGGGCGCCCGGACCGAACTGCTCGTCCTCAAACGCCGTCAGTTCTCCGCCGGAGAAGCCAAACCGGCGGCGGCGGTCCAGGCCCATCGCGTCGGCCTGGCTCGCCCGGTAGAACGGCCGTGACACCGGCGCTCGCCAGTCGATCACCACCGGGGTTCCGTGCGGGTCGTGCACGTGCCGGCGGCCGACGTGGAAATGCTCGCTGCCGGGTACCTCGCCCGACTCAGCGACCCCGGACTCCGCGAGAGCCAGGGCGCCAGGCCGGTAGTCGAGCCGGCCGAAGAACAGCGGCGTGTCGGGCAGGTCGCGCAGCGCCTCGGCGCGCCGGTACAGGTCGGCCTTCAGGTACTCCTCCGAGACCGGGTCACCGCCCATGGCGCGCAGGGACAGCACGTTGGAGCGCATCAGCTCGAGGAACTCACGTGACTGGTGCAGATGCTCGCGTTCGGATATCAGGACTGCGTCGGGGCTGGCGTCGTCCGAACCCGCCGACGGCATGACTCATCACCTCACTGAAAGGGAACGGGGTGGATTGGCTGCTTGCTGGCTCAGTAGCTGGCACAAGAGCCCAGAAGCCTAGCACTAGGCCGCGGGCGGCAGCATCTCCGTTTTTGTGCACCCGGTTTTGGTGCACCGACCCAGAGTCACTCGCTCAGAACAAGCCCGTGGTTCAGAACAACACCGACATGAAGGTGCCAACCCGCGTGAACCCGGCGTGCACGTAGGCGGCCCGCGCCGGGGTGTTGTAGTCGTTCACGTACAGGGTCACGACGGGAGCAAGCTCTAGCGCCGACTGGACTACGGCAGCCATGCCGCGGACAGCGTGACCGCGGCCGCGGTCTTCGGGCGGCACCCAGACGCCCTGCACCTGGCACGCATGCGGCGTGACCGCGCCGATCTCAGCCTTGAATGTCACGTGGCCGTCCGGCTCGATCCGCGCGAACGACCGGCCGGCGCCGATGAGATCGGCCATCCGCGCGCGGTAGGCCGCGCCACCGTCGCCGCCGATCGGCGACACGCCGACCTCCTCGGTGAACATCGCGATGCAGGACGGCAGCACGACGTCGAGCTCGTGCGGGCGCACCTTCCGGACCAGCGGATCTGGCTCGACCGGCGACCGGCCGCGGATCGCCATGACCGGCTGCACGGGACGGACCTCGCGCGGCCTGCCCCAGGACGGCGCGAGCAACGACCACAGCTGACCGACTGCTTCGGCGGGACCCACGATCGAGGAGCACCGGCGGCCCTGGAGCCTGGCCCTCGAGGCAAACGCGGCGATCGCTTCCGGGCCCGCTCCGACGGGCACCAAGTTGGCGCCGGAGTAGCAGAGCGCGGTCAGCTGGCCGCCGTCGGAGTACCCCCACAGCTGGCCACCCAGCCGCGACGGATCGAGGCTGGTGGAACGGATGCGAGCGCTCACGAAGACGTTAGTGATCGCATCCCGATCGCACAGGGCCAGCACCTCGTCGCGATCGTGATCCGTGAGCAGCCGTAGCGATGCCGATCGCCATGGCCTGGTGCGCAGCACCCCTCCAGCGTAACGGCTCAGCGCCGCAAGCTAAGCCGGAGGCGCTGGCAGTGCCGGGCAGGTGGCGTTGACAAGGCCGGGAGTGGCCGGCACCGCGCCAGTGGCGAGGTAGCGGTCGAGGTAACCGTCCACGCACGGGTTCGGCGGATACGCCAGCGACTGCCCGTGATTACCGCCGCCGGTCACCACGACCATGCGCGCGCTCGGCAGCAGGCGCCTGGCCACTAGTGCGCCCGGATACGGCGTGGCCGGATCGAGCGAGCCCTGGAGCATCAGGATCGGCGGCAGCCCGCTGGCGCCGACGTGCTCCGGGCTGGCGGGGCCGTGCACTGGCCAGAACGCGCACGCCGCGTTGAACCAGACATTGCCCCAGGCGTAGAAGGGGGCCGCGCGGTACACCCGGCTCGCGTCGGCATTCCACTGGCTAAAGTTGCGCGGCCAGGCCGCGTCGCTGCACTCGACGGCCAGGTAGACCGCGAACTCGTTCTCGTTCTGCTGACCTACCTGCCGGTAGAGGTTCACCAGCTGAGCGGTCGATCCGCCGTGCACGTAGGCCGCCAGCGCCTGACCGAGGTACGGCCACCACGAATTGCTGTAGCCGCCGATCAGGAAGGTGTCGCTGAGCTCGTCCGACCCGATGAGCGGTCCTGACGACCCCGCAATCGGCTTCCCGGCGAGCCTGGTCATCGTCGCGCTGAAAGTGGCGTTGACCGCGGCCTCCGTCGTGCCGAGGTGGAAGACAGCGTCGTTCGCCGCGATCCAGGCGAAGAACGCTGTCAGCCGTCCCTGGAACGCGTAGTCCTGGGCGATGTTGTCGGCGTACCAGGCGCCGGCCGGATCGACCACACTGTCCAGGACCATGCGCCGGATCCGCGTGGGGAACATAGTGGCGTACACCTGGCCGAGATAGGTGCCGTAGGAGACGCCGTAGTAGCTGATCTGCTGCTGGCCGAGCGCGACCCGGATCGAGTCCATGTCGCGGGCCAGGTCCTCGGAGGTCATGTACGGCAGCAGCCAGCCGAATCGGCGCTCGCATCCGGCCGCGTACGCCTTGGCCGCATCGATCAGCTTCTGCTCAGCCGCCGGGTTCGCGGGCACGTAGCCAGGCCGTGGCCGGCTGAAAAACGACGGATCACAGCTCAGGGCCGGCACCGACGCGCCCACGCCGCGCGTGTCGAAGCCGACGATGTCGTACTGCGCCGCGACGCTGGGCGTCAGGCCAGCCGCGGTACTCGCCGCCATGGACAGGCCGGGCCCGCCTGGGCCGCCGGGATTGACGAGCAGGACGCCCTGCCGTTGGGCCGGCGCCGCGGTGGCGGGGATCTCCGACAACGCCAGCGTGATCTTCCGCCCACCGGGGTCCTGATAGTTGAGCGGGACCTGCAGGCTCGCGCAGCGCAGCTGACTCGCGTCGGGTGCGCCGGCGGCGGCGCTCGGGCACGGGTGCCAGGTGAGCTTGGACGGGGCAGCAGGCGGCCCCGACAGGACAGGCCGCCCTGACAGCCCGGGCGATCCCGACGGCGAGCCCACATGAGCAGGCGAGCCCCCAGACCCGCCAGAGCAGCCCGCAACCGCCGCCGCGATGGCCAGGGCAACGGCAAGCACCGAGGTCTGTGCTCTGATCATGGCGCCATCGTGCCCACTCCGCCCGGCAGCGAACGGCGGCTCTAGCTGTCGGCCGACTCCGCGCCAGCCGACTCCATCTCGGCCGCGAGCTTCATCGCCTCTTCGATCAGCGTCTCCACAATCTGGGACTCGGGGACCGTCTTGATGACCTCGCCGCGGACGAAGATCTGGCCCTTGCCGTTGCCCGAGGCGACGCCGAGGTCGGCCTCGCGTGCCTCGCCTGGCCCGTTGACGACACAGCCCATCACAGCCACGCGCAGCGGCACATCGAGCCCGTCCAGTGCCGCTGTCACCTCGTCGGCGAGGGTATACACGTCCACCTGGGCCCGGCCGCAGGACGGGCAGGAGACGATCTCCAGCCCGCGCTGGCGGAGCCCGAGCGACTCCAGGATGGCGATGCCCACCTTGACTTCCTCGACCGGCGGAGCCGACAGCGAGACCCGGATGGTGTCGCCGATGCCCTCGGCGAGGAGTGCTCCGAACGCGACGGCGGACTTCACCGTCCCCTGGAAGGCTGGCCCGGCCTCGGTCACGCCGAGATGCAGGGGGTAGTCGCACTGCGCCGCGAGCTGACGGTACGCGTTGATCATTACCACCGGGTCGTGGTGCTTGACGGAGATCTTGATGTCGGTGAAGCCGTGCTCCTCGAACAGCGAGCACTCCCAGAGCGCCGATTCTGCCAGCGCCTCGGCCGTGGCCTTGCCATGCTTGGCGAGCAGCCGCTTGTCCAGCGACCCGGCGTTGACGCCGATCCGGATGGGCACTCCGGCGTCCGCCGCGGCCCTGGCGATCTCCCCGACCTTGTCGTCGAAGGTCTTGATGTTGCCGGGGTTCACCCGAACCGCCGCGCAGCCCGCGTCGATGGCCGCGAACACGTACTTAGGCTGGAAGTGGATGTCGGCGATCACCGGGATCTGGGACTTGCGGGCGATCTCCGGCAGCGCGTCGGCGTCGTCTTGGGACGGCACCGCCACCCGGACGATCTGGCAGCCCGCCGCGGTCAGCTCGGCGATCTGCTGCAGCGTGGCGTTGACATCGGCGGTAAGCGTCGTCGTCATCGACTGCACGGAGACTGGCGCCCCGCCGCCGACGGGCACGGCGTGCTTGCCCTTGCCGACGACGATCTGGCGCGACTTACGGCGGTCCGCAAGGGGCGCGGGCGGAAGCTCGGGAAGACCAAGGTCAACTGTCATGTCGCTATTTCGCCTCAGACCGGGATGTGGACAGGGTTGAAGATGTCAGCGGCGATCAGCAGGGTGCCGAAGCCGACGAGCACGGCAAACACGACCAGGCTCAGCGGCACCAGCCGCTGGATGTCAACGAGCCCGGGATCGGGCCGGCCGCGCAGCCTATTGAACCAGGCCCTGATCCGCTCGAAAATCACCACCGCCAGGTGGCCACCGTCGAGCGGCAGCAGCGGGAGCAGGTTGAAGGCCCCGACGAAGATGTTCAGCGAGGCGATCAGGTACAGCAGCACCGAGACCTTCGCCTGCCAGGGCAAGGCGGCCTGGACCACCTGGCCAGTCAGATCGCCGACGCCGACGACGCTGCTCACCTGGCCAGCCGCGGTGTTGGCCCGGTGCTGGTTGAACAGGTCAGGGATGGCCGCAGGCAGCTTCCCGATGGCCGAGGCCGAGGACGTCAGAGTGCTGGCGAAGTTGTCCCCGGCAAAAGAGACCGCGCCCACGAAGCCGGAGCGCTGGTAGACCGGAGGGCTGTTGAGTGCATGTTCGCTGACCGGCACGCAGGTTGCGACTGAGGAGATCACGTTGCTGCCGCTGGCAGACGTCACGCCCAGATAAGGGGCGGAGCGGCCAGGGATCGCCGCCAGCGTGACCTCGGCGCTAACGTCGCGACCGCCACGGTCCACGACGACGGGGAGGGGCACGCCGGCCTTCTGGGCCGACAGCGCCGCCTCCAGCTGATTCCAGTTCCCGACGGGCTTTCCGGCAACCGACACGATCTTGTCGTTCGACTTCAGCCCGGCCACCTCGGCCGGGGACTTGACGTGGCTGCCGGCACACGTGTTCGAGCTGGCCTGCCCGACCCCGATGGCGAGCACGAAAAACAGGAACAGGGCCAGCACGAAGTGCATGAAGGAGCCCGCGGCGAGCACGATGATGCGCTGCCATCCCGGCTTCTGGCGGAACGAGCGAGGCTCGTCCGCCACGTCGACTTCCTCGATCGAGGTCATGCCCGTGATCTTGACGAAGCCGCCGAACGGCAGCGCCTTGACCCCGTACTCGGTCTCGCCCCGGAACGTCGACCACAGCGTCTGCCCAAAGCCGACGAAAAACTGGGTGACCCGCATGCCGAATTTCTTGGCGGTCAGGAAGTGCCCGAGCTCGTGCAGCATCACCGAGGTCAGCAGGGCCACCACGAAGATCACGACGCCGAGGATGAACGGCAGATGATGGCGCCCGATGATCAGCAGGATGGCCACGACGGCAGCGGCAGCGATCCAGGTCCCGGCCTTCCGGAGGGCTGCGGGGCCGTTGCCGTCATGCCCGCTGCGGTCCATTAAGCAGTGATTCCTTCCGCGGTGCCCGTTCCCTGCCTGAATCCTTCGCTCACTGCTTCCCCGTCAGCTCTCGCGCGCGATCCCTGGCCCAGCCATCAGCGGCGAGCACGTCCGCCAGCTGCACGGCCTCCCCGGCTGAGTCATGATGCTCCGAGACTACCTGGGCAACCGTGTCCACGATTCCGGCGAACGGGATCTGCCCGGCCAGGAACGCTGCCACGCACACCTCGTTTGCCGCGTTATAGACGGCCGGGACGGTGCCACCCGCGGCGCCGGCCTGCCTCGCTAGCGGGACGGCCGGGAACGCTTCCTCGTCCAGCGGCTCGAAGGTCCAGGTCTGCGCGGTCGTCCAGTCCACGGCCGCCGCGGCGTCCGGGACCCGGTCCGGCCAGCCGAGAGCCAGGGCGATGGGGATGCGCATGTCCGGCGGGCTCGCCTGGGCCAGCGTGGAGCCGTCGGTGAACTCCACCATCGAGTGGATCACCGACTGCCGGTGTACCACGACGTCGATCCGGTCAAAGCCGATGCCAAAGAGCAAGTGCGCCTCGATGAGTTCCAGGCCCTTGTTCACCAGCGTGGCGCTGTTGACCGTGATCACCGGCCCCATGTTCCAGGTGGGGTGCGCGAGCGCCTGCTCAGGCGTTACGTCCGCCAGCTCGGCCCTTGCTCGGTGCAGGAACGGGCCGCCGCTGGCGGTCACGATCAGCCGTCTGACCTCAGCGGCCCGGCCGCCGCGCAGGCACTGCGCGATCGCGGAGTGCTCGGAGTCGACTGGGACGATCTGGCCGGGGGCGGCGATGCCCGCGACCAGCGGACCGCCCATGATCAGCGATTCCTTGTTCGCCAGCGCCAGCACGCGGCCTGCCCGCAGCGCGGCCAGCGTGGCGGCGAGGCCGACGGCGCCGGTGACGGCGTTCAAGACGACGTCGCAGGGCCGGGCGGCAAGATCGGCGATGGCATCCGGGCCGGCGATCACCTCTGGCAGCTTGCGCCGGGCGCCGTCGGCCGAGCCGGCCGCCGCCAGCGCTGCGCGCAGG
Source organism: Streptosporangiaceae bacterium (assembly GCA_035483035.1). Taxonomy (GTDB): domain Bacteria; phylum Actinomycetota; class Actinomycetes; order Streptosporangiales; family Streptosporangiaceae; genus JAJYUU01. Next base: position 12,552 of record DATHQE010000394.1, read on the forward strand.
TCGGGCACCGCCGCCGTGCTGGCCACGGCAACGACCTCCACGCCCAGCTCGACTGCCTGCCTGGCCAGCTGCTCCGGATGTCCGCCGCCGGCGGCGATCCCGGTCAGCCGGAAGCGGTCCGGGTTGCGGGCGATGATGTCGGCCGCCTGCGTCCCGATCGACCCGGTCGATCCCAGCAGGATGATGTCCCGGCGCTGGCCGGCGTTGCTGTCGGATTCCACCGGCCTATTGTCCCCTGCCCCGCGTTCCGGTTGCACCGGGTGAGTACCGTGACATCGTGCGTCCCCCTCAGCTGTCGGTGCAGGCAGCACAGTCCTTGGCAGCACAGGCCATATCCGGCCCACCCCTGCCAGCCCAGCCCCTGCCAGCACAGCCTTTGCCAGCACAGCCTTTGCCAGCACAGCAGCCGGACTGGCCGGATCCGGGACGCGTCGACCAGGTCACCGCCGAACTTGCCGGGCTGCCGCCGCTGGTATTCGCCGGCGAGTGTGACCTCCTGCGCGAGCGGCTGGCCGCCGTCACCCGCGGCGAGGCCTTCGTGCTCCAGGGCGGCGACTGTGCCGAGACGTTCGCCGGCGCGACAGCCGATGCCGTCCGCGCCAAGCTCCAGACCATCCTGCAGATGGCCGTCGTGCTGACGTACGGCGCCAGCGTCCCGATCGTGAAGATAGGCAGGCTGGCGGGCCAGTTCGCCAAGCCCAGGTCCGGTCCGACGGAGACCAGGGACGGCGTCGAGCTGCCGGCCTACCGGGGCGACGCCGTCAACGGGTTCGACTTCACGCCGCAGGCGCGGGCGCACGACCCGGACCGGATGCTGCGTGCCTACCACTGCGCCGCCGTCACGCTGAACCTGTGCCGTGCGTTCACCACTGGCGGCTACGCCGACCTGCATCAGGTACACGCCTGGAACCAGGACTTCGTCCGGCAGAGCCCGTCCGGCCAGCGCTACGAGCGGCTCGCCGGGGAGATCGACCGGGCGCTGTCGTTCATGCGGGCCTGCAGCGCGGATCCGGACGAGCTGCGGACCGTCGAGTTCTACGCCAGCCACGAGGCCCTGCTGCTGCCGTACGAGCAGGCGCTGACCAGGATCGACACACGCACTGGCCTGCCCTACGACCTGTCCGCGCATTTCCTCTGGATCGGCGAGCGGACCAGGGCGCTGGATGGTGCTCACGTCGAGTTCGCCGCCAGCATCCGCAACCCGATCGGCATCAAGATCGGCCCGCAGGCGACTCCGGCCGGCGTGCGTGCCCTCATCCGCAGGCTCAGCCCGGACGGGGAGCCCGGACGGCTGACGCTCATCACCCGCCTCGGCGCAGGCCTGATCCGAACCCTGCTGCCGCCGATCGTCGAGGCGGTCGAAGCCGAGGGCATCCCGGTCGCCTGGGTCTGCGACCCGATGCACGGCAACACCTTCGAGGCGCCGAGCGGCCACAAGACCAGGCGCCTGGCTGACGTGCTCGAGGAGGTCCAGGGCTTCTTCGAGGTGCACCGGCGTATCGGCACCCATCCCGGCGGGATCCACATCGAGTTCACCGGCGACAACGTGACCGAGTGCGTCGGCGGCAGCTACGAGATCATCGCCGAGGACCTGCACCAGCGGTACGAGACGGCCTGCGACCCGCGGCTGAACCGCAGCCAGGCGCTGGACCTGGCGTTCACCGTGGCGGAGAGCTATCGGTCGCTGCCCCCCGCCGGGTAGGTCGCCGGGAACTGCCTGGCCGGCTCCCAGTCCGGCCGCAAGGGCATGCCGGACTCACCGTGCTCGCCGAGCTTCACGCCGAGCATCTGGTGCAGCTGGATCTGGTTGCGCTCGAAGCCGAGCCGCGAGCCGGCCATGTACAGCCGCCACACCCTGGCCGTGCCCTCGCCAACCTCGGCGACGGCCTCGTCCCAGTGGTCGTCCAGGTTCGCGCACCAGGCCGTCAGCGTCTTGGCGTAGTGCTCGCGGAGGTTCTCGGAGTGGCGCACCTCGAAGCCGTTGTCGTTCATGACCGACATCAGGTAGCCGGGACCCTCCAGCTCGCCGTCGGGGAAGACGTACCGGTAGATGAAGCCGTCGGTCACCCGCGCGGGGCCGGTGTTGTCCGGCCGGGTGATGCAGTGGTTCAGCAGCCGGCCCTGCGGCACTAGCTTGCCGGCCAGGAACCGGAAGTAGCCG
>DATHQE010000395.1:0-6017 GCA_035483035.1 Streptosporangiaceae bacterium
GTCATCTACCTGCTCAATCGGGTCCTCGCCGCGGTTGAGCGGATCCGGCACGCGACCGACGCCGTCCTGTCTGGCGGCGTGGCGCTGATCGGCGAGCTGACCGACGTGCCGGCGGCGCTGGCGACGACCGACGCCACCGTCAGGGAAGTCTCCGTCGGCGCGGTCCGCTACGCCGGCTCGGTCGCCAAGCTTCTGGGCTAGCCCAGATTTCGGGCTAGCGGAGCTTTCCGGCTAGCAGAAAGGAGAACGGTCATGCCAGCAGCTGCGTGGGTGACTTTGATCATCGCCGCGCTCATCATCGCGATCACAGCCGTCGGTCTGCTGCGGGTGATCTTTCACCTCAGGGCCATTCGCGCGACGCTCGTCGCCACGACCGGCGGCGTCCAGGCAGTCGCGCAACTCACCAGCACCGTGCCTGAACGGCTGACCTCGGTGAACGCGAGCCTCAAGCCGGTCAGCGACTTCTGCGAAACCGTCTGACCGCGGTTAGGGAGAGAAGAAGACCAATGAATTCCACGGTCCTGGTGGCGGCCGCGAGCGGCGGCACCAGTAATTTCGGCTGGATCCTCGGCTTCACGATCGGCGGCGTGGTCGTCCTCGTCGTGGTAGCGCTGGTCGTGCCCATCCTGTTGCTTGCGCGCTCGATCGGGGATGAGGCGCCGAAGATCAACTCAGCTCTCACCGACGCTGTGCACAACACCGCGCCGCTCGGAGCGCTGCGCACGACCATCGTGTACGCCACCACCATCATCGGCGGACTGCAGCGCGGCCGCGCCCGGCTGGGAGGCTGAGCAATGAATTTTGCCCATCTGGTGGCGGCCATGCCTGCGCACGAGCACACACTCTGGGTCTCCGCGCTCATTGTCGGCCTCATCGTGATCCTCGCCGTTGTGGCCCTGCTCAGCTTGCTGATCTACCTCGTGCGGATCATCGACCGGCGGGTCGTGCAGGTCCGGGACACGCTCAAGGCCGCGGCCGCCAATACCTCTGACACCGTGCTCATCCCGCAAGTTGCCGACGGGGTCGAGGCCGTGCTCGCCGAGGGCCTCCAGCATCATCTGTTCCTCGGCCGAGTACTCGGAAAGGTCAAGTCATGACGACGCTAGTGGTCCTGACGGTTCTCGAGATTGTCGTGCTCATTGCTGGGCTGGCGTTCTACCTGTTCTGGGTAGGCACCCTGCTCACCAGGATCGCCGCGAACCTGGAGGAGTCCGCCGAGCTCGTGCGCACGATCGTCGGCCACGCCAAGTTGATCGGACCCGGCGTCGGGCACATCAACCGCACCGGTGGCGTGGTCGCCGGCGCGCTGCCGCTGCTGTACGGGATGGCCGAGGAGATCGTCGCCGACGTCACGCCACGCGCCGAGGAGCCTGCCGTGCCCGAGCCGGCCCGGCCCGCTTCAGGGACTCGCCGGTCGCGGCTGCACGACGCCGTGGGGTACGCGCCTCGTTAAGGCGCGCCCCTTCGCAACGGCCGCGGCCACCGCTCGCGGTGTACTTCATGATCCCGAAAGTTCCGGCACACTCCGCTGTGTCGAATCTTTCGGGATCATGAAAGCCGTCAGGAATGGCCGGACTGATCGGGGCCCCGGCGGGTTACTGGCGCGGTGGTCGGTGCCGAGTACTCGCCGATCCAGTGATCTTCCCAGGCGTTGTCGTACTGCTCGGCGTTGCAGCTGGGGTGGTAGGTAGCAAGGAGTTCGCGTGCGATCTGCTCGCGATGCGGCCTGGTCCCGCCGGGCACCACGTACGTGCAGACGTAGACCTTCCACTTTGAGCCGGCCCGGCTGATCCAGCAGCTGGCTCTCGGGTGCTGGAACGGGAAGCGCTCGGTGCTCAGGTCGTCGGAGTGCCCCGCGTAGATGACGGCGTAGCGCTCTGGCTTGGTGTCGGGATCGGGCTTGTAGACGATCGCGTACACCGCTGCTTCCGCCGGCGGCGTCCAGCCGCCTAGCAGTCGCGGACCCTCGAACGGGTAGCCGGCGAGCGAGCCAAGCCTGATCACTGGAACTCATCCTCTTCCTCGGCCTCGCTGATGGCCTCGGTGCGCACGACCGGCGCCGGCGGCAGCCCGGCCGCGGCGACCGCCGCCAGGAAACGCTCGGTCGCCAGTCCGATCGCGTCATCGCGGCTATCGGCCTCGACGACGAGCTGCGCGCCGTACCGGCTCGTCCCGATGCCGGTGGCGATGCCGTGGCTAACGGCGACGGCGTCTGCAAGCTCGACGACGTCCTCGCGTGTCAGGATCCGGTCGCCCTCGGCCTCGATGCCGACACTCCACCTCACGGGTCGCCCCTCATACAGTCGTCAGCCCAGTCCGGACCAGTTCAGCACGGTCACTTCAGCACGGTCACTTCGGCACAGTCAGTTCAGCTCCGGGAGCATCGCCGCTAGCTCCTCGAGGCTAGCCAGGTCGTGCCCGGAGAGCAGCAGGTCAATGTGCGGCGCCGCCACCATCATGCCCAGCGTGCTCGGCCGGAAATTCTGGTCATCACCCTTATGCGGATTCAGCCAGACGATCCGGTAGCACAGTCGAGACAGCCTGGCCATGGCATCGGCCAGCTGCTGGGGATCCCCGCGATCTAGCCCGTCCGAGCAGATCACCACGACCCCACCGCGGCACAGTCCGCCTCGCCCGAACCGCCGGACAAAGGTGTCCAATGACTGCCCTATCCGGGTGCCGCCATCCCAGTCGACTACGGTTCTCGCTGCCTGCTCCAGCGCACTGTCGGGGCGCCGGTGCTCAAGCGCCTTGGTGATGCGGGTGAGCCTGGTGCCGAAACAGAACACCTCGACCTTGGCGGCCGCGTGCCGCGCCGTGTGCGCGAACTGGAGCAGGTGCCGGGAGTAGTCGGCCATCGAGCCGGACACGTCGAGGATGAGGATGAGCGGGCGTAGCCGGGTCTTGCGCTGACGGAAGAACAGCTTGGCTGGCTCGCCGTGCATCCGCATCGATTCCCTGATGGTCTTGCGCATGTCTGGCGTTCGTCCAGCGGCAGCAGCCGGCCTCGTCCTGCGTGTGCGCCGCCGCGGCGGGGTCAGCCGGATCCTGGACATGATTCGGCGCAGAGCCGCCAGCTCGGCCGGCGTACACGCAGCGAACGACCTGTGCTTGAGCGCGTCGACGTCGGAGGCCATCCAGCCAAGGACGGCCTTCTCCTCGTCTTGTTCCGGTCCTGGCTCGGTACCCGGCATGACAAGGGCCGCCTGCGCCTCCGCGGCGTCGGTTGCCGTCAGCGTCAGCAGAGCCGCCGCAGGCGCCCCGTCGGCGAGGAAGAACTGGCGGAACACCCGGTCATAGGTACTGATGTCCTCGCGCCGGCTGACCAGAGTCGTGCGGCCCGCCCAGTACAGGTCCAGCAGATCAGACGGGTCGAGCGGCATCATCGCCGAGCAATAAGTCAGCACATCGCCGGTGCCGACGGTCAATCCCGCCGCACGCAGCTCGCGGGAGAAGTCAACGAGGAGCACTGCGAACGGCGCCTGGGCGGCCGCCTGCTCAGGCACCGGAAGTGATCTCCGCCAGGTTCTCGCGGACGAGGTCTAGGTCGTCACGGTCCTTGACCACGGCGCCGAGAGTGTCGTCAGCGGCCTGCGGGCTCAGGTCGGTCTCACCGAGGAAGGTCAGCGTGCGCACCCAGTCGATGGTTTCCGCGACGCCTGGCGGCTTGGCTAGCTCGAGCTCCCGCAGGCGGTGCACGGCAGCAACGACCTTGCGGGTGAGCTGCTCGGCGGCAGCAGGCTCGCGGATCAGGACGATCTCCACCTCACGCTCGGCGGTGGGGTAGCCAATCCAGTGGTAGAGGCAGCGACGGCGCAGCGCATCGTGGAGTTCTCGGGTCCGGTTGGAGGTAAGGATCACCGCTGGTGCCGACGGCGCCTTGATGGTGCCGATCTCCGGGATGGTGATCTGGAAGTCAGACAGCACCTCGAGCAGGAACGCCTCGAACTCGTCGTCGGCCCGGTCGATCTCGTCGATCAGCAGGACGGCCTGGTCACCGGCTCGCACGGCAGCGAGCAGCGGCCGCTCTAGCAGGAACTTGGGGCCAAAGAGCTTGTCCACAGCCTGGTCGTCGGCCGCCTGGCGCTCCGATAGCGCTCGGATCTGGAGCATCTGACGTGCATAGTCCCACTCGTACAGCGCCTGATTCGTGTCGATGCCCTCGTAGCACTGCAGGCGGATCAGCGTCCGGCCATAGACGTCGGCCAGGACCTTAGCGACCTCTGTCTTGCCAACCCCAACCTCACCCTCGAGCAGCACTGGCCGATGCAGCGAGAGTGACACCAGCAGGGAAGTCGAGAGCCCGCGGTCAGCAAGGTAACCGCCTTGCCGCAGGCTCCCGGCCAGCTCGCCGACGGTTGCCGGATACTCCACCGAGCGAATCTCCTCGCCGTCAGGTGCTCTGGTCAGCTCGCGTCAGCCGACCCCATGACAAGATCACGAATTGTGCCACCGGACTGGTTGAGCTTGCCCTCGCGCTCTAGCCTGGCCCGCCAGGCGGAGTTGAGGTCCTCCTCGCCGGCCGCGAAGTCCTCGTATCCGACCCCGGCCTCGTCCATCCGCTTGCAGGACTTCTGCTCGCCACTCGGGTCGGCCAAGTCCGCGGCGGTCTGGCCGTGGCTGCTCCAGACATTGCGCAGCACATCAAGCGCCTCAGCAGGATCTGCACTCATATCGGACAATCCTTTCGGACCATGTGTCGATAGTCGACTCTAACCCCGCTCAGCACGAGCCAACGACGTGCGATTAAGTGATCTCTTAATTCGCTCTGCTGACCTGGCTGGCCAGCCGGGCGCGCCACAGCCGTGTCCTGGCCCCGATTGTCAGCAGTGGCCGGCATGATGGTGTCGAGCCGACTTGCCAGGAGGGTGCACCAATGGAGATGACCGCATCGATGGACGTGACCGCGCCAGCGGGCAGAATGGCGATCGTGCCGGACATCACCTTCCGCAGCGACATGACTGTCGAGCTGGTTAAGCACGCGGCGTCGGATGCGGACGTGATCTGGGCCGCGCGGGTCTCTACCAAAGGCGAGCAGTCGCTAGCCGACGTCAACGGCGACGCCGAACGGTCGGCCGGGCTGATCAACTTCCTGATGCGCGACCGGCATGGCACCCCCTTTGAGCACTCGTCTATGACCTTCTATGTGAGCGCGCCGATCTTCGTGTTCCGCGAGTTCATGCGGCACCGCACGTTCAGCTACAACGAGGAGAGTGGCAGGTACCGCAAGCTCGAGCCGGTCTTCTATGTGCCAGGCCCGGATCGCAAGCTTGTCCAGAGCGGCAAGCCGGGCGCCTACGTGTTCACCGAGGGCACGCCGGAGCAGCACGAGCTGGTTACGGACGCGGTTGAGACGTCCTGCCGGCAGTCTTACGCGGCCTACCTGGAGATGCTCGACGCGGGCGTGGCACGCGAGGTCGCCCGCACGGTGCTGCCCGTCGGGCTGTACTCCTCGATGTACGCCACGTGCAATGCACGCGCGCTGATGAATTTCCTCTCGCTGCGGGTGAAGGACGCCGACGCCACGTTCCCATCTTTCCCACAGCGAGAGATCGAGATGGTGGCCGAGCAGATGGAGCAGATCTGGGTCGGCCTGATGCCGCTGACGCACGCGGCGTTCGAGCGCAACGGCCGCGTGTGCCCGTAGCCCTCGAGACACCGCGGTCGAGACAACGCGATCGAGACACTGCGAGCGCGACACCGCCGTCGAGACACCGCCGTCGACACACCGCGGTCGACACACCGCGGTGGCGGATGCGATTCGCAGATTTGCTCCCGGTCATCGCCGAACAATTGGATCTTTCCTGACCGGATAACTCGGTATAACATGCCGCGTCACCAACTGTGATCCAAGGGCGCCCACCTGGCAGGCGACGCGCAGCCGCTGGTCGTTATCACAGTCGTCCAGCGAGGCAGGAACGAAAGAAGGCCCGTCCCTCATGATCACAATAATCAGGAGAAACAGGCCGTTGCCTGCGGTCTTTCTTGGTGGGCCTGGGAGGACTTGAACCTCCGGC
>DATHQE010000396.1:0-11555 GCA_035483035.1 Streptosporangiaceae bacterium
GATGCCGTCGATGATCGCGAACGGCTGGAACAGGTGAATGCCGCCGCCGGCCACGAAGAAGACCCGGCCCTGGATCGGGCAGTCGGCGGTAGCCAGGTAGGCGACGAACGGCGACACGTTCGCCGGGTCCATCGGGTCGAAGCCCTCGTCGGGCGTCGACAGGATCGAGTCTGAGATGCCTGGCGTGGCCAGCGTCAGCCGCGTCCTGGCGGCCGGCGCGATCGCGTTGACCCGGACGCCGTACCGCTGAAGCTCGCGCTGGGCGATAATCGTCAGCGTCGCGATGCCGGTCTTGGCGCTGCCGTAGTTAGCCTGGCCGGGGTTGTTGTACAGCCCGGACGTCGAGGTCGTGTTGATGACCGACGGCTGCAGGACCTGACCGGCCTTGGACTGCTCCCGCCAGTAGCGCGCCGCGGCACGCAGCGGCATGAAGTGGCCGCGCAGGTGCACGCGGATGACGTCGTCCCACTCGCCGTCGGTCATGTTGATGATCGTGCGGTCGCGCAGGATGCCAGCGTTGTTCACCAGCACGTGCAGCGCGCCGAACTCCCCGATCGCCTGCCGGATCAGCCGGTCCGCGCCCTCGGCGGAGGTGATGTCGTCGCCGTTCGCGATCGCCTCGCCGCCGGCCGCGCGGATCTCCTCGACGACCTCGTGGGCGGGCGACGCGTCGCTACCCGAGCCGTCGGGTCCGCCGCCGAGGTCGTTCACTACGACCTTGGCGCCCTCGGCCGACAGCAGCAGCGCGTGCTCCCGGCCAAGTCCCCGGCCTGCCCCGGTGATGACGGCAACCCGGCCCTCAAGAGCGCCCATCGCCAGTCCCTTCGTGGTGGTTTCGAGCGCAGCTTACCGACAAATCCTCCTGCTGATCGGGCCGATGACCTTGTGATATCAATGGGGCCATGGCGAGTCTGGCTGACCCCGTTCTCGGCTCGGCAGATACCGGACTGCCCGAGCTGCTGTCGCTCGAGCGGATCGAGGACGACCTGTTCCGGACTGTAGTGGTGCATCCCGAGCCGGCCGGGCTGTTCGGTGGCCAGGTCGCCGCGCAGGCACTCCAGGCAGCGGCGGCGACGGTGCCGGTCGACCGCCATCCGCACTCGCTGCATGGCTACTTCCTGAGCCGCGGGGACGCGTCGCGCCGAGTGCTGCTGACTGTGCATCGCGACCGGGACGGCGGCTCGTACTCCAACCGCCGCGTGATCGCCGTGCAGAACGGCAAGGTCATCTTCAACATGGCCGCGTCGTTCCACATCACCGAAGACGGGTCTGACTACCAGGCGCATGCGGCGCCGGATGTCGAGGCGCCCGAGGACCTGCCCGACGACGTGCGCTGGCACCGCATGCACGGCGTGGAGATCCGGCTTCCCAGTCAGCCGCAGCCTGGCCAGCAGTGGCCATCCCGCATGTGGATCAGGTCCCGGCACAAGCTCGACGGCGACATGATGCACGCGTGCGCCCTTGCCTACGTCTCTGACATGTTCACCGGGCTCGCGGCGGCGCCGGGCATCGTCATCGCCGGCCCGCTCACCAGCATCGATCACTCAGTCTGGTTCTACCGCAAGGCCGCGCTTGACGAGTGGGTCCTGATGGACCTCCAGCCGGAGTCGACCTCGGGCGGGCGGGGCACCTATACCGGGCGCATCTTCAGCCGGGACGGCACCCTCGCGGCCGGCATCGCGCAGGAGACCCTGTTCCGGCCCGGCATCGCGCGCACCGGCCCGCTCGCCCAGCCCCAGTAAAGGACCACCGACGATGGCCGAGGCTGCAGAAGATCTAGTCCAGCGATCCGAGCCGCGGCCCGGCGTGGTGCAGCTGACGCTGTCGCGGCCGGACAGGCTGAACGCCCTGACTCAGCCGCTGGTCACCCAGTTCCACGAGCACCTGCGCGCGCTCGCTGACGATCTGACCTGCCGGGTCGTGGTCCTGACCGGCGCCGGCCGGGGCTTTTGCGCAGGGCTCGACCTCGGCGGCTTTGGCACGATGCCGGGCACCGAGGGCTTCGGCCGCGGTCACCAGACGTGGGCGACGCAGCGCGCTATCGCCGCGCTCGTGCAGGAGATCCGCCGGCTCCCCCAGCCGGTGATCGCCGCGGTGAACGGGCCGGCCGCGGGCGGCGGGCTCGCGCTCGTGTGCGCCAGCGACATCAGGATCGCCTCGGCCACTGCCGTCTTCGCAACCTCGTTCATCCGGATCGGCGTCACGGGCTGCGACATCGGCACGTCCTGGCTGCTGCCCCGGCTGGTCGGTGCGGCGAGGGCACACGAGCTGATGCTCACCAGCAGGCGGTTCGATGCGGCCGAGGCGCTGCGGATCGGCCTTGTCACCGACGTCGTCGAGCCCGGCGCCCTGACGGCCACCGTGAACGACACGATCGACACGCTCCTCCAGGCGCCGCCGCTGTCGCTCTCCCTCACCAAGCAGGGCATGTGGCTCGCGCTGGAGATCCCCTCCTTCGACGCCATGGTTGAGGTGGAGAACCGCCAGCAGGTGCTGACGTCGGCGACCGAGGACGCCAGCGAGGCCATGGCGGCCTACGTGGGCCACCGCCCGGCCGAGTATCAGAACAGGTGACCGGCGACGCCACGCCCTAGCTGCCGAAGCTCGGACATTAGTACCCTGAACTGACATAGGTGCCGTCAGGCTGGAGGTCTTCGATGTCCGACTCGCTGTGGATCATCGGTGTGGCGATGACGAAGTTCATGCGCTACAAGGACAAGGACCTCATCGATCTGGGCAGTGAGGCGGCGACGGCCGCGCTGGCGGACGCGGGCCTGACGATCTTCGATGCGGACATCCTGGCGGCCGGCTGCTTGTATGACACCAACGGGATCGGGCAGCGGCTGCAGAAGCAGATCGGGCAGACCGGCATCCCGGTGTACAACGTGACGAACGCGTGCGCGACGGGGGCGACGGCGTTCCGGGTCGCGGCGATGGCGATCAAGGCGGGCGAGGCGAGCATCGGCCTGGCGGTCGGGCTGGAGCAGATGGGCAAGCTTGGCCTGCTCGGGGCGCAGCCCGGGAAGAAAGACAAGCCGTATGCGCCGGCCGGCCGGTATGGCGCGGTCGGGCCGGTGGAAGGGATCCTCGGCACCAGCCTGATGCCGGGCACGTTCGCGCAGTCGGGGATGGAGTACGCCTACGAGCACGACGGGGTGGGGTTCGAGCAGTTCGCGAAGGTGGCGGAGAAGAATCACGCGCACTCCACGCTGAACCCGCTGGCGCAGTACCAGAAGGCGTTCTCCCTCGACGAGGTGATGAACGCGGAGATGATCGCCTACCCGAACACGCTGCTCATGTGCTGTCCCACCGGCGATGGCGCGGCCGCTGCGGTGCTGTGTTCCGGTGAGCGGCTGGCCTCGATGCCTGCTGAGGTGCGCCGCCGGGCGGTGAAGGTGTCAGCGTCGGTGCTGACGTCCGATCCGTACGTGGACGGCGGGTCGGTCCAGTTCGACGTGAACACGCTGACCCGCCAAGCCGCCGACAAGGCGTACGAGCAGGCCGGTGTCAGCCCGCAGGACCTGGACCTGGTCGAGCTGCATGACTGCTTCGCCACCGCAGAGCTGCGGCATTACGACAACCTGCGGCTGTGCCCGGAGGGCGGGGCCGGCGAGTGGATCGACAAGCGCGGCCCGTGGCGAGACGGCCAGATCCCGGTGAACGTGTCCGGCGGCCTGCTGTCCAAGGGCCACCCGCTGGGCGCGACCGGCATCGCGAACATCTACGAGGTCTCCACGCACCTGCGCGGCGAGGCCGGCGACCGGCAGATCGAGGGCGCGAAGGTGGGCCTCACCCACGTCATCGGCCTGGGCAGCGCCTGCGCCGTCCACATCCTGGAGAAGTCCGCCGCATGAGCACCAGCGCACGGCTCACGCCGATGCCGGGCCCGATCCCGGACCCGGCCGGCGCCTACGACCTCGCCGCACTCGGTTACACCGAGCAGGAATTCCTGCTCGAGGGCACCGCGAACAGCTACCGGCTGACCAGCGAGCGCACGCCCGACGGTCGCTGGTCTGTGCAGCCCGCCGACGAGGCGCCGTACGCGACGCGGATGCTGCTGCGGCGGCCGGCCGCCGACGCGGACTTCAGCGGTACCGTCGTGGTCGAGTGGCTGAACGTCTCCGGCGGGCTGGACGCCGCGCCCGACTGGATGCTGGCACACACGCAGCTGCTGCGCCGCGGTCACGCCTGGGCCGGCGTGTCGGCGCAGCGGGCCGGGATCGAGGGCGGCGGCCTCGTCGACGGCATGCACCTGAAGGCCGCGCATCCGCAGCGATACGCAGCGCTGTCGCATCCGGGCGACGCCTGGTCATTCGACATCTTCAGCCAGGCGGGGCGCGCGCTGCTCGCAGCGACCGGCCTGTTGCCGGCCCGCACGAGCTCGCCAGCCGCGCGCCTGCTGGCCTCGGGTCACTCCCAGTCGGGCGCGTTCCTGGTCACCTATGTCAATGCGATCGATCCGGTCGCCGCAGTCTTCGACGGATTCCTCGTGCACGGCCGGACGGGCGCCGGCGCGGCGCTGGATACCGGCTTCCGGCCCGGCGCCAGCACCCAGGCTGTCGGTGAGCGGATCCGGGATGACCTGCGCGTCCCGGTGATCGTGCTGCAGACCGAGACCGACGTGACACTGCTCGGCAGCGGGCTCGCCCGGCAGCCCGACGGCGAACTGCTCCGCAACTGGGAAATCGCCGGCGCGGCGCACGCCGATACGTACTTGCTGTTCGCTAGCGGCCAGGACGACGGCGCGCTGCCCGCCGGCCGGCTCGCCGAGCTGATGCGCCCGACCACCGACATCCTCATGGGGAGCACGGCGCTGCCGGTCAATAGCGGCCCGCAGCACCACTACACGGAGTGCGCGGCGTTCGAGGCTCTCGATGCCTGGGTAGCGGGCCGCGCCAAGCCGCCGTCGGCGGCACGGCTTGAACCGACGGCCGATGGCCGTGAGCTGCGCCGCGACACACTGGGCGTCGCCACTGGCGGTATCCGCACCCCATGGACCGACGTGCCGGTGACCGTCTTGTCGGGAACGGGGCAGCGCGGCGAGATGTTCGCTTTCCTCTTCGGGACGACGACGGGACTCCGTGACGCCGACCTCGCGCGCCTGTATCCGGGCGGGAAGGCCGACTACCTCGAGAAGTTCGAGGCTTCGCTCGACGGTGCCATCGAAGCCGGCTTCCTGCTCACCGACGACAGGGCGGAGATCCTCGCGGTTGCCGGGGCCTCCTGGCCGGGCTGAGACTCAGCGCACGCTAGCTCAGCCAGCGGGCGACGGTCTCGATGTCCTTCGCGGCGTTCGGGCCGACCGGCTGGAGGTTGAGAATCGTGACGCCCGAGTCCCGGTAAGCGGCGATTCGATCCCGCACGAACCCCTCGTCCCCGATCAGCGAGATTCCCTCGACGAGCTCGGCGGGCACCATGGCGGCAGCGCCGTTCTTGTCGCCGCTGAGGTAGGCGTCCTGAATCTGCTCGGCCTCACGCTCGAAGCCGTAGCGCTTGAGCACGTCGTTGTAGAAGTTCTGGCCACGTGCGCCCATCCCGCCGAAATACAGCGCGAGGTGCGGCCTGGCAGCCTCGCGAAGGTGCGCGACGTCCTTGCCGATGGCGAGTGACCCGCCCGCGACGATTTCCAGTGGCGACAGGCCCGGCTCGCGTCGGGACTGGCCGGCTCGCAGCGGCTCGGCCCACACCTGGCTCGCGCCGTCTGGCCAGTAATGCAGCGGCAGCCAGCCGTCGGCGATGGCGGCCGTCATCTCGACGTTCTTCGGGCCGAGCGAGGCGATGTAGACGGGGATGCGCTCGCGCAGGGGGTGAGTGATCAGCTTCAGCGGCTTGCCGAGACCTGTCCCCTGGCCCGCCGGCAGCGGGATGTGGTACTTCGGGCCGGAGTGCTCCAGGCGGTCACGGCGCCAGATCGACCGGCAGATCTCGATGATCTCTTCCGTGCGAGCCAGCGGCGCGTCATACGGCACGCCGTGGAAGCCCTCGATGACTTGCGGGCCGGACGCGCCGAGGCCGAGGTTGAATCGGCCGCCCGACAGCAGGTCAAGCCCCACGGCGGTCATGGCCAGGACTGATGGCGTCCGCGTATAGATGGGCAGGATTGAGGAGCCGATCTGCGCCCGGCTCGTGGCCGCGGCGACGAAGCCCATTGTCGAGACCGCGTCGGCGGTGTAGGCCTCCCCACACCACAAGTAGTCGACGCCGGCGTTCTCGAGCGTCTTCAGGTGCTGGGCAAACGAGCTCGGATTGTCCCGCATGCCGACAGTGGACCCGAGCTTCATCGCCACATCCTCATGTTCTGTGCGTGATGTTCTGTGCGTGATGTTCTGTGCGTGCCAGGTAATGCCGTCATCAGGAGTAGAGCGTAACTAGTGCAATGCCAGATTCGCGAGGTTGCAACGTAGCAAGGACAGTGCGACTCCACCATCGCTTGCTCCCGCGTCCTCAGGCAGCACGCCCGACGTTCACCACCTGGACAGGCAGGTCGCCCGCCGCGCTGAGCACCTCGTCCGCCACCGTCGACCCGGTCAGCAGACGCGACCAACGCGATCGGCGGCGCGACCCGATCACGAGCTGGCAGGCTCCGGCCTTGCGGGCGGCCCGGATCAGGCCCGAAGCCGGGTCGCCGGCCCTGACCTCGCGCAACGTACCGCCCAGATCGCCGAGCAGCCGGCGGTCCGCCTCCATCCGGGCCTTCGGTGGCTCGTCCAGGTTGTCCATGGCCCGGACGTGGACCCCCAGGAGCCTGGCATCGGATAGCTCAGACAGATGAGCGGCGTAGCGGATGAGCCATTCGTCGGCGGCTGACCCATCCAGGCCGACCACGACGACAGAGGCAGTCACCGGCCCGCTGATGCCCCGGGCGGCCAGGAATGCCGTGACGGGATCTGGCACCCGGTCATCGACCCACAACTGTGCGAGCTCCCGCAAGGCGGCGAGATTCGCGAAGCGGAAATAGGTCGACAACGCCGCGTCCACCCCCTCAGCCGGGACGACCAGGCCCTCAGCCAGGCGGCGCCGCAGCGCCGACGGCGCCAGGTCAACCAGCGTGATCTCACCGGCCCGGACGAAGTCATCCGGTACCGGCTCGGCCGGCCGCACCCCGGTGATCCGGGCGATGACCTGGCCCAGCGATTCGATATTGGCCACGTTGAGCGTCGTCGAGACATCGATGCCGGCCGCCAGCAGCTCACCGACGTCCTGCCAGCGTTTGGCATGGCGCTCCCCCGGGAGGTTGGCATGGGCCAGTTCATCCACCAGTGCCAGCTGCGGGCTGCGGTCCAGTACCGCCCCGACGTCCAGCTCCGCGAAACTCGCGCCCCGGTAGGTGACCGTACGCGCCGGAACTACTTCGAGGTCGCCGAGCTGAGCCGCGGTTCCCGCCCGCCCGTGGCGCTCCCAGTGGGCGATCACGGTGTCCACGCCCGAGCGTCGCCGGGCGCGTCCATCTCGGAGCATCGCGTAGGTCTTCCCTACTCCGGGGGCAATCCCGAGGTAGGTGCGCAGGTTGCCGTGGCTGGCCTGCGACTTCATGGCGGGATCCATTCGGACATTGTCCACGGTTGTCAGAGCGCGGCGGTACGCCTTCGGGCGAGTCCCGGCGAAGCCGCCAGAGCGCCATGGGCTGCGTGCACCGGGTCGCCCTCGATCGAGCAGGTCTGCCTGGCCACAGCACCAATCCAGACGCTAGTCGCCCGCAACGGCGCGTGCCAGCAGTCCCCGCCGACCCGCCGGTCCTAGGTGAGGCCGTCGAGGCCACTGCCAGAATGGGTAGAGGTCGGCTGGCGATCTGGAGTCCGCTTACCCATCGAGCCGACTGTCCATCCTGAAGGCGATCTGCAGGAAGGCCGCCGAGATCACCGAACAGACGACACGCGCCGGCTCCGACGCCATCGGCCAAGGCGTTAGCCAGGTCGCCGAGGCGGACACGGATACCGCCCGCGAGGTCGAGCCGGCCGGTCATTTCCGCATTTACCTGGGCGCGGCCCCAGGCGTCGGCAAAACCTACGCCATGCTCTCCGAGGGCCAGCGCCGACGGGAGCGAGGTGCCGACGTCGTCGCTGGGTTCGTTGAGACCTACGGGCGACCGCACACTGAGGCGCTGATCAGTAGCCTCGAGGTCATCCCGCGCAAGGTGTTCGACTACCGGGGACTCCGGGTTGAGGAGATGGACCTCGACGCGATACTGCGAAGACGGCCTCGGGTCGCGCTGGTCGACGAGCTTGCCCACACCAACGAGCCAGGATGCGGCCCGAACCCCAAACGCTGGCAGGACGTCCTGGACATCCTCGGCGCCGGAATCGACGTCATCACCACCGTCAACGTCCAGCACCTGGAGAGCATCGCCGATGAGGTCGAGCAGATGACCGGGACACCTGTGCGGGAACGGGTACCGGACTGGGTGCTGCGCAAGGCTAACCAGATCGAGCTGATCGACTCCTCACCCGAGCAGCTGCGCCGCCGGATGCTTCACGGCAACATCTACCCCAAGGACAAGGTTCCCCAGGCCCTCACTCACTTCTTCCGCACTGACAACCTGATCGCGTTGCGGGAGCTGGCACTGCGGTTCGTTGCCGACGAGTCGGATGAAGAACTCCTGGACGATCTCCGGCGCCACCAGCCTCAGACCTTGTGGGAGACGACCGAGCGCATCATGGCGGCGGTCACGCCCGGGCCGGGCACCGACGTGGTGCTGCGGCGCGCAGCCCGCATAGCAACCAGGGTCAAGGGGGAACTTGACGTCGTGCACGTCATGGTTGGCGACACCAGCCTGCCAGCGGGCAGTCGGCCGGTCGACGGGCTGCGACAGCTGGCAGCCGACCTGGGTGCTAGCTGGCACGAGATAGAAAACGACGATCCGGCCCGTGCACTGGTCAGCTTCGCCAGGGAGAACCAGATCACTCAGATCGTGATCGGGTCCATCCAGCACAGCTGGTGGCACGTCCCCGGCGGCGGGTCGATCGTGCGGCGGGTTATCCACAAGGCGGGCGCGTTCGGCATCGACGTCCTGCTTGTCGGCCGCCGCGAGCTGCCACTCACCGAGGCCCTCAAGCCGAGTGCCGCCAACGAGGCCTAACCTTCCAGCCAGGGAACTTGCGGTCGCGAAAGCTGCCGGTTGGGCCGGTCAGGCGGCCACGCCGACCGGTAGCAGGCCCATTCCGGCCGAGGCGGTAGTGGCTGGCACGGCGGTCGGGAAGTACATGCAGCCGCTCAGGTCGCTTGCCAGCTGGCGGATCCAGCGCATCCGGCCGGCCGCTTCTTCTGGGTGGTTGCCAAATTCCTCGGCCATGCGGCTGGTGCAGCCGGTCGCGCCCATGCGTCGGACGGTGCTGCCGATCGCGTCTGCGACCGACTCGGCTGTCAGCGTGTCGGAGGGCTGCAGCGATGAGGCGAACAGCGCTTCGCAGACAGCCTCGTTCACGTGCATCCTGGTCACGGTAACCCTCCGAGAATCGGAACATAGTGGATAAATATTGTGCGCCGCCCGGTGGCCAGGCGATCGCGGTTACTTGTCAGTAGGACGGCCCAGCCCGCGTAGTCCGTTGCGTGATGTGGGTCACCTTCCGTCCTTCTGCTCGGCCCACGGCACCCAGGCGTCAACCCGGCAGTGATGAGCCCTAGCATGGCTGGGATCGTCTTCCGCTACCTCGGCGGACGGCGAGGCAGCGCGCGGGGGCGGAACCGCGGAGCCTGCAGATCCGTTTGCTCTCTTGTGCCGATAAGCGGCCGACCTGGTGGGGGCCGGGATTGGCAGCGATCCGCGGTTGCGGCCATCCTGGGCACGTCTAGCTGACCAGAGCTCAGCGACAAACTAGGACTTCAGCGATGAGACTGGTGTGGAAACCAAGGAAGCCTCAGCTCGGTCGCCAGGCTGGCGTGCTGCTGGTGGCCGTGGCCCTCACCTTGCTCGCTGCGTGCAGCGGTGACAGCCCCAAGCCGCAGGCGCAGGGCGGCCCGAGCTCACCAGCTGCCCATCCTCCACGCCAGTACATATCGTTCACTTCCTATCCCGGCTGGATTCAGGGCACTATCCCGCCCAGCAGCTTCAATTACGCCCCGTGGACTGTCATCAGCGACTTTGGCTTGTGGCCGACGACAACCGGCGGCATCGCGGTCGGCGATATGGGGTCGCTGTCCAACATCCCTGCGGTGGTCGCGGCCGCCCACAAGGCGGGCAAGAAGGTCATCATGGCCGTCGGCGAGCAAGGACTCGGGTCGGTCTTTGCCAGCGCGGCCAGCCCCCGTTATCAGGCGACGCTGATCACGAACATCACCAACGACATCTCGAAGTATGGCTTCGACGGGGTGGACATCGACTGGGAAGAGGACGTGCCGCAGCACGAGGCGAGCTACGTTTCCCTGATCAAGAACCTGCATGCCACGTTCCAGCGGGAGTTTCCCAAGCCCGTGTTCCTTTCGGCGGACGTGGACACCGGCCAGGTGCCGCCTGCTATCGCAGCCCAGATCGCGCCGTACGTGAACTCCCTCAACATGGAGACCTTCCAGAACGACGGGGTCGGCAGCGCCATCGCCTATACCAAAGCCGGGATACCAGCCAGCAAGCTGCTCATGGGAATCGGCGTCGCGGGTGGCTACTACGACACCAGCCAGAGCCGTGTCGCAGCGAAGGTTCAGTACGTTGAGACCCACGGCCTGGGCGGGACATTGCTCTGGCAGCCCGGCAACCTGCACACCGACCGAACGGACCCACGTCTCAAGCCCCTGGAACAGATGCTGCACAGCTCAGGCTGAGTAATCACTCAGACGTGGGCGAGAATGCTGTCTAGTGGCCGGGGCGCCTGGCTCAGATCCATGGCATCGGCCAGCAGGCCCGCGTAGCGATGCTTGTTGCCGGATCGGCCGCTCATGAAACGGCGGAGCTGGTCTTCCGCGGACTGGTCTCGCTGGGCCGGCTGGCGCTGCAGGGTTCGCAGCGACCTGAGTTCGCCTTGCGCCGCAATGATGCGCACCACCGCGTCGGTCCCAAGCGCCCTGATCAGCTCGTCCTCCAGGTCGCGGGTGCACACGAAGAAGCCGAGTGCCTCGATCGCGGCGCGACTGTCCCCCGCACCGATCCCGGCTCGCCGCAACGCGCGCCCGAAGTACTGCTCCTCGGCCGCATCGCACAGGCCGGCCAGTTTCACATCAAGGCCGGCCGGACCATATCGCTGCAGATAGCGCCCGAGGTTCGTGGCACCGTGCATCGCGATGACGGCGACACCTTCGGCGGCGAGGTCACGGCCGCGCCGCCGCGCCAGCACCTCAAGCGCGAGCCGGTCGCTCGTGCCCTCAACCAGAACGACCGCCTGCGGCCGGCCATCGACGGCAAGATTGGCGGTCATGCGGCAAGGTTAGTCGGCATGGCGCCGATGTGTTATCCGTGCACCACGGCTGCGTGGTCAGCTTCGGTCGATGAGCGCCTGGACGCCGTCAAGGATTGTCTCGACGCCGAACATGAACTCCGCCCGCTCATCGAAGCCCGACATGTTGTCGCCGATGGCCGCTGACCAGGCGATGTTGTGGAGCCGCGGATATGTCGCCTCGTCGACCAGCTC
>DATHQE010000397.1:0-7764 GCA_035483035.1 Streptosporangiaceae bacterium
GTTCTTGCTCACCCGATGCCTGAGTATCGCCGGGGGCACCACGCAGATCCTGCTATCGGTGATCGCCGAGCGGTTGCTCGGACTGCCCCGCGAGGAGGCGCGCTAGATGGATTTCACCTTCGGCGAGGCCGAGGTCGCGGCGTCGGGGCTGGCCGCACAGGTACTCGGCGCAGCGGCAAAGACCAGCTCGGCGGCCGACGCTGGCCAGGCGGCTGACCTGGATAGCTCGCTGTGGAAGGAGCTGGGGCAGTCCGGTCTGCTGTCGCTGGCGTTGCCGGCCGAGCTTGGCGGCGACGGCCTCGGTGTCCAGGCGACGGCTGCAGTGCTGACCGAGGTTGGCAGGTACGCGGCCCGGATCCCGGCACTCGCCACCCTGGCGCTCGGCGTGCTGCCGGTGGTTAGGTCCGCGGACGCTGACCTGAAGCGAAAGCTGCTCGCCGGCGTCACCGCCGGCGAGACGATCCTCACCGCCGCGATCCGCGAGCCCTCGCATCCGATGCCGTCGGCGCCCGCGACCATCGCGACCATCGGCGGCAAAACTGGCACTGTGTCCGGCGTCAAGGTCGGCGTGCCGTACGCGGCCGCGGCGAGCTGGATCCTCGTTCCGGCCAGTACGGACACCGGCGACGCGATGGTCGCGATTGTCGAGCCCGACGCCGACGGCGTGTCCTGTCAGCGGACGCGCAGCTCGTCCGGCCTGCCGGAGTACACGCTCCGGCTGGCGGACAGCCCGATCTTCCAGGTACTGGACGGCTGCAGTGTCGGCGACCTGTACGCGCTCGCCGCGGCGGGCACCTGCGCGGTCGGCGATGGAGTGCTGGCGGCAGCGCTGGACCTCACCACCGAGTACATACGCCGTCGCGAGCAGTTCGGCAGGCCGCTGGCGACGTTCCAGGCCGTGGCTCAGCAGATCGCGGACGTCTATGCGGCTGCGCGCACGCTGCACCTGGCTTCCTTGTCGGCCTGCTGGCGGCTCGACACGGGCCGGGCAGCCGGGCACGACGTCGACGTCGCCGCGTACTGGCTGGCCGAGCACGGACCGGCGGCGCTACGGACCTGCCATCACCTGCACGGCGGCCTCGGCATGGATGTGACTTATCCGCTGCCGCGGTACTCCGCCCTCATGACCGATCTCGTCGCGTTCGTGGGCGGCGCAGCCGACCGGCTTGACCGGCTCGGCTCGCGGGAAGCAGCAGGTGCCTGAATGTTCCTCGATCTGACCGATCAGCAGCGAGCGCTTCGCGCCGAGGTGCGCGCTTACTTCGCGACACTCATCAGCCCGGCCGAGCGTGTGGCGATGCTGACGCAGCGCCACGGCTCGGTGTACCGGGACGTGGTCCGCCGGATGGGCCGTGACGGCTGGCTCGGCGTCGGCTGGCCGGTCGAGTACGGCGGCCGGGGCCTTGGCCAGATCGAGCAGCAGATCTTCGTGAACGAGGCGGCCCTCGCCGACGTGCCCCTGCCCGCCGTCACGCTCCAGACCGTAGGCCCGACGCTGATGGCGCACGGCACGACGGAACAGAAAGACTTCTTCCTGCCGAAGATCCTCACGGGCGACCTGCATTTCGCCATCGGCTACACCGAGCCAGATGCCGGGACGGATCTGGCGTCGCTGCGCACCAGGGCTGTGCTCGACGGCGATCACTACGTCGTCAACGGCCAGAAGATCTTCACCACCGGCGGACACGACGCCGACTACGTGTGGCTGGCCTGTCGCACTAACGCCGATGCGCCCAAGCACAAGGGCCTGTCGATCCTCATCGTGGACACCGCCGATCCGGGGTACTCGTGGACGCCGATCATCACGCACGACGGCGCGCATCACGTCAACGCGACCTACTACGCCGACGTGCGCGTGCCGGTCAGCATGCGCGTCGGTGCGGAGAACGCGGGCTGGCGGCTGATTACCGCGCAGCTCAACCATGAGCGGGTGATGCTAGGCCCGGCCGGCCGGCTCGGCGTCCTGCATCACCGGGTGCGCGACTGGGCGGCGAGCCAGGCCGGGCCAGACGGCCATCCGGTACTCGATCAGCCGGACGTCCGCCGGGCGCTGGCCAGGGCGAGTGCGGCCGAACGGGTCAACGAGCTGCTCAACTGGCAGGTGGCTGTGACCGAGACGGTCGACATCGCCGACGCCTCGGTGACCAAGGTCTTCGGGTCCGAGCAGGCGCAGCGGATTGGCGCCGAACTGGCCGAGGTGGTGAGCCGGCACGGCGACCTCGCCGACGAGCGCACCGCCGACCTAGCCCGGTGGCTGGACGTACAGAACAAGCGAAACACCGTGATGACATTCGGCGGGGGAGTCAACGAAGTACAGCGGGAGCTGATCGCAATGGCCGGCCTCAAACTGCCGCGGGTGCCGCGATGACGGGCGACGACGCCGGCGCGGTGATCCTCGCAGTAGCCGACAAGGTCAGGGCAGCCGGAGCCGGCCCGCCACGGGTCGCCAGGGATCCAGTGAACCTGCCCGCCATTCGCACGTGGAGCGATGCCATCGGCGACACCAATCCGGTGTACACCGATCCCGAGTTCGCGGCCCGCTCGGTGCACGGCCAGCTGGTGGCGCCGCCTGCGATGGCACAGGTCTGGACCATGCCAGGCCTGCAGCCGCCGTCAGCGGACGACGCCACCGACCCGCTCGGGCAGATGATGCGGACGCTGGACGAGGCTGGGTATCCGGCGGTGGTGGCGACCAACTGCGCCCAGACCTATCACCGCTACCTTCGGCATGGTGAGCTGCTCAGCCTGCGCGCCGAGCTCACCGACGTGAGCGGCCCTAAGCGCACCGCGCTCGGCGAGGGCTGGTTCGTGACCACGAAGAACACGTGGTACTCCGACGGCGAGCCGGTCGCCGAGATGGACTGGCGCGTGCTGAAGTTCCGGCCGCCGCCCGCCGGGCAAGCTGGCTCTGGGAGCCCCGCCGCGCAACCTGGACATGGCAGCACCGCGACCGCCGAGTCGGCCGCGGAGCACGTCATGCGACCGCCGGTCTCCCCCGACACCGCGTTCTTCTGGGCCGGTACTCAGGAGGGCGAGCTGCGGATCCAGCGCTGCGGCGACTGCGGTGCGCTCCGGCACCCGCCGGGGCCGGCCTGCCTCAATTGCGGCAGCACCCGCAATCAGGGCTTCGCCCGCGCCGCGGGGACGGGCACGGTCTACAGCTACGTGGTGCATCACCATCCGCCGGTACCCGGCAAGCGGCTGCCGATCGTCATCGCGCTCGTCGAACTGACCGAAGGCGTCCGGGTCATGGCCGAGCTGACCGGTGTCGAGCCCGACCGCGTTCAGATCGGGATGCCCGTCCGGGCCAGCTTTACCCGGATCGATGATGCCCTGGTGCTGCCCGGCTGGCGCCCCGACGAGCGAGGCGTGCCAGGAGCACTGCCCGAGCTCGTTATCGAGGTAACGCCCACCGTGGTAGTCGCCACGGCGCTCGCGACCCGCGATTTCTACCCGGTGCACCATGACCACGCGATGGCAGTCCGCAGCGGCAGCAAGGACATCTTCCTGAACATCCTCACCACGACCGGCCTGGTACAGCGCTACGTCACCGACTGGGCCGGACCGGAGGCGATTGTGCGCGCGGTCTCGATCAGGCTCGGCGTGCCGTGTTATGCCGGCGACACGCTGACGTTCACCGGCCGGCTCGCGGACACAGCGGATGGCGAGCGGGTGATCGACGTCATTGGTAGCTGCAGCCTCGGCAATCACGTGACCGGAACGGTCAGGCTAGCCGCCGCCGGGCCCGTGCGATGAGCCCCGCAGCGATGAGCCCCGGCGCGGCGGCGATCGCGGGAATCGGGGCGACCGAATTCTCCAAGGACTCCGGCCGCAGCGAGCTCAAGCTCGCGGTGGAGGCGGCCAGGGCCGCACTCGACGACGCCGGACTGGCACCCGCCGATGTCGACGGCCTGGTGACCTTCAGCATGGACAGCAATGCCGAGGTCGCGGTCGCCCGCGAGCTCGGCGCCGGCGAGCTGAGCTTCTTCAGCCTGATCGGGTACGGGGGCGGCGCGGCGTGTGCGACCGTGCACCAGGCGGCGATGGCGGTCGCGACCGGCGCGGCCAACGTCGTCATCTGCTACCGGGCGCTGAACGAGCGGTCCGGCCGGCGGTTCGGCCAGGTCTCGGTCGGCGCCGTGCAGGGCGCGTCGTCGTCGGCGGTCGACAGCGGCTGGCATTACCCGATGGGCCTGGCCACTCCTGCGGCCACGGTGGCGATGGCGGCCCGCCGGTACATGCACAGCTACGGCGCGACCAGCGCCGACTTCGGCGCCGTCGCGGTGGCCGACCGCAAGCACGCGGCGACGAACCCGGCGGCCTGGTTCTACCAGCGGCCCATCACGCTGGCTGAGCATCAGGCGTCACGCTGGATCTGCGAGCCACTCCGGTTGCTGGACTGCTGCCAGGAAACCGACGGCGCGGTCGCAGTGCTCGTGACCAGCGTGGAGCGAGCCCGTTCCGGAAAAAATCCGCCTGTCGTGATCCGCGCGGCCGCGCAGGGCAGCGGTCCCAATCAGTACACGATGACCAGTTACTACCGCGATGACCTCACCGGACTACCCGAGATGGGGGTAGTCGGACGGCAGCTCTGGGCGCAGTCCGGACTCGGGCCGGCCGACATCCGGACGGCCGTGCTGTACGACCATTTCACGCCGTACGTGCTGATGCAGCTCGAAGAGCTCGGCTTCTGCTCGCGCGGCGAGGCCCCCGGATTCGTCGCCGACGGAGCCATCGAGATCGGTGGCGCGCTGCCGCTCAACCCGCACGGCGGCCAGCTCGGCGAGGGCTACCTGCACGGCATGAACGGCATCGCCGAGGCGGTCAGGCAGGTGCGCGGCAGTGCCGTGAATCAGGTACCTGGCGACGGTCCGGTACTGGTGACGGCAGGCACCGGCGTACCTACCAGCGGCCTGATACTCGGGCCCGACTGATCTGCGTCTCGGCTGGAGTCAGGTCCGGCTGGCGCCATGCAGGACGGCGGAGTGGGCGGCGCAGATTTGCGCCAGCTCGTCAGCGTCCTCATCGTCGCGGAGGACGGCGGCCGGGTACGCGCACAGCAGCGCAAAGGAGTACTGCCTGGCTAGCTCGTTCCACAGAGCCTCGAGGTCCACGGCGGCGCCGGCCTGGCCGTTATCCCAGAGCAGGGCGACCATCTCGCCGAAGACGCGGACCTGACCTGGCCGCGCGAGCGCCTGCCTGAGGACCGGGCTCATGGTCTGCCAGAACGCGGCCGCATCGGGCCAGCCCTCGACCATGAAGCTGGCCATCGTCTCGGCCGCATCCATGGCGATGAACGACCCCTGAGCCCACTCGGCTGGGACGTCGACGCCGGCCTGCGCCAGGCGCTCAGTAATAAGGCGACGGTGCCGCGGGGTAGCGATCACGATATCGGTGCCCGGCTCCCCGCCGGCGAGCAGATGCTCGCAGATCCGGTCCGCCAGTTCCTGCTCAGCAGCGTGAAAGACTACGACGTGCTCGCGTCCACCAGCGCTGAGCACCGCAAACACCCTCTCCTTGTACGCCTTGACACATTCTGGGCAATCCTCAGGCTCTCTTCCCCGTACCGGGCTGCCTAATCACGAGCTCTGTGCGACATCAAGGGCCGCCAGGTAGCCGAAGGTCATGGCCGGGCCGATGGTGGCGCCGGGCCCGGCGTAGCTGCGGCCCATGACCAGCGCGCTGGTGTTGCCTGCGGCGTACAGCCCGGCGACGACGCTGCCGTCGGCCCGCAGCACCCTCGCCCTGTCGTCGGTGCGCAAGCCCCCTTTCGTGCCGAGGTCACCGGGCACGATCTTGATCGCATAGAACGGCGGCTGGGCCAGCGGCGCCAGATTGGGGTTGGGCTTGCAGTTCGGGTCGCCGTAGTAGTTGTCGTACGCCGAGTCGCCGCGGCCGAAGTCGGTGTCCTTGCCGGTGCGGGCGAACTCGTTGAACTTCTCCACGGTCTTGGCGAGCCCGTCCGCCGGCACCCCGATCTGGCTGGCGAGCTCAGCCAGCGAGTCGGCCCGGACTACCGCGCCGGCCTTGTACCAGCGGCGCGGCAGGGGCTTGCGCGGCGGCATGCCGGTGAACACATAGCGGTTCCGGTAGCGCTGGTCGGTGATCATCCAGCACGGGATGTGCGGGTTGTCATCGGTGTGCTTGTCGTACATCGCGTGCACCGCGTCGACGTACGGCGCTGCCTCGTTGACGAATCGCTCGCCTGCCGCGTTCACGAACAGCGAGCCGGGCAGGCTCCGCTCGGCCAGGCAGAACACCGGGCCGCCGGTCAGCGGGATGGAGGGCCCCCACCACGCATCGTCCATCAGTTCCAGCACGCCGCCCGCGGTCTCGCCGGCCGTGATGCCGTCGCCGGTGTTGCCGGGCGAGCCGACGGTCCAGTCGATCCCGATCGGCGATCGCTGGTAGCGCTGGCGCATCTGCGCGTTGCGCTCGAATCCGCCCGTCGCAAGCAGCACGCCCCGGCTGGCCCTGACGAGCGCGGGCTGACCGTCCCGCAGTACCTGCACGCCGGTGACCCGGCCGTTCTCGATCTCCAGCCCGGTCATCGGCGTGGTCAGCCAGACAGGCACGCCAGCCGTTGTGAGCCCGGCGCGCAGCCCGGCAGCGAGTGCCTGACCCATGCTGAGCAGCTGACGCTTGCGCAGCTTGCTGACAATCATCCGGCCGGTGACTCTCGCCGTCGTTGTCAGCGCGCGAGGGTGGCTGGTACCCAGGCTCATCCACCGGTAGTTGGCCTGAGTCACGGTAATGCCCGCAGGTGCGGGCAGATACGGCGGCCGCAGCTGAGCCAGGTCGGCACCGACGACCCTGGCGTCCAGGAGGGCCGGCTCGACGGACCGGCCTGACGCCTTGCCACCGGGCGCCTCGGGGTAGTAGTCGGAGTAGTTCGGCACCCAGTCGAAGCTGAGCGGCGTATTAGCCAGGACCAGATCGAGCATGGGCGGGCCGTGTTCGAGCAGCGCGTTGCGCAGGCTCACCGGGGTGTCCTCGCCCGCGACGAAGGCCAGGTACTGGCTCGCCGCCGCCAGCGAGTCGCGGCGCCCGGCCCGGCGCAATGCCGCGTTGCCTGGCAGCCAGACGCCGCCGCCGGAGCGGGCGGTAGAGCCGCCGTAGTACTCGGTCTTTTCCAGGACGACGGTGCGCAGGCCGGCTAGCGCGGCGGTGAGCGCCGCCGTCATGCCGGCCGCGCCACTGCCCACGACGACGAAGTCGAACTCCGGCTCCTCGGCTGTCATCTGGCCTCCGTCATCGTCGCCGCCGGCCGGGCCGCCGGGCTGGCACGTGCCGTGCCGCCTAGGCACGTGCCTAGCCGGCCAGGCTACCGCCCTGCCATCCATAGTAGAACACGTTCCAGTTTTGGCCAGGGCGCTGCACAGCGCGCGGGCTGCGTTACACGTCCGTCGCGGCGACGGCTCGGCCGGCGGCCCCGTCGGCGGCTCCGGTGGCGCCGGCCGCCGCCGACTCAGCAGACCGGAGCCCCGGCAGAGCGAGGCACAGCACTGCCGCAACGCCGAGCGCGGCCGCGAAGGCGAGCATGGCGATCCGGCCGGAGAAGTGCTCGACAAGCAGGCCCGCGACCAGCGGAGCGACTGCTGCCAGCCCGGTGGCGGCGGTGATGACCGTGCTGGTAACCCGGCCGCGCATCTCCGCCGGCGCCGCTCGCAGCATGGCGGCAAAGAGCGCGGCGTTGGCGACTGGCGAGACCAGTAGCGTCACGGCGATCGGGACGGCCACCAGCGGCGACGGGAGCAGCATCGC
>DATHQE010000398.1:0-2079 GCA_035483035.1 Streptosporangiaceae bacterium
GGCCGGGGAGATCACCGTCGCCCGCACCACCGGCTCGTAAACCCTGTCCACCTTGCCTTTGCCCGGCTCCGAGCCGCCCGGGAAGTCGCTCGGGTTCGTCACCCTCAGCTCCTGGCCGGTGTCCATGACGACGCGGTACACGGCGTTCGGCGCGGTGGAGATCAGGGACAGGTCAAACTCCCGCTCGAGGCGCTCGCGCACGATCTCCATGTGCAGCAGGCCGAGGAAGCCGCACCGGAAGCCGAACCCGAGCGCGTCACTCGTCTCGGGCTCGTACAGCAGCGCGGCGTCGTTCAGCCGCAGCTTGTCCAGCGCGTCGCGCAGGTCGGGGTAGTCGTCGCCGTCCACCGGGTACAGGCCGGAGAAGACCATCGGCTTCGGGGTGGAATAGCCCGCGAGCGCCTCCTTGGCCGGGTGGGCAGCGCTGGTCACGGTGTCGCCGACCCGGGCCTGGCGGACGTCCTTGACCCCGGTGATCAGGTATCCGACCTCCCCGGCGGCCAGGCCTTCGCTCGGCGTGGGTTCCGGCGAGATCACTCCCACCTCGAGCGTCTCATGCGCCGAACGGGTAGACATCATCAGGCTGCGCTCGCGCTTGGAGAGCCTGCCGTCCATCACCCTGACGTAGGTGACCACGCCACGGTAGGTGTCGTAGATCGAGTCGAAGATGAGCGCGCGGGCCGGGGCGTCCGGCTGGCCTGACGGGGCCGGGACCAGCCTGACGATCTCGTGCAGCAGGTGCTCGACGCCCTCCCCGGTCTTGGCGCTGACCCGTAGGACCTCGCTGGGGTCGCAGCCGATGATCCCGGCGAGCTCGGCGGCATAGCGGTCGGGCTGGGCGGCCGGCAGGTCGATCTTGTTCAGCACGGGGATGATCTTGAGGTCGGCGTCCAGCGCCAGGTACAGGTTGGCCAGCGTCTGCGCCTCGATGCCCTGGGCGGCGTCGACGAGCAGCACGGCGCCCTCGCAGGCGGCCAGGCTGCGGGAGACCTCGTAGCTGAAGTCGACGTGGCCTGGGGTGTCGATGAGGTTGAGCACGTACTGTTTCTGGTCCTCGCCCCGCCATGGGAGCCGGACCGCCTGGCTCTTGATCGTGATGCCGCGCTCGCGCTCGATGTCCATCCGGTCCAGGTACTGCGCCCGCATCTGGCGGCCCTCCACCACGCCAGTGAACTGCAGCATCCGGTCGGCCAGCGTCGACTTGCCGTGATCGATGTGAGCGATGATGCAGAAGTTCCTGATCACGGCCTGATCGGTGTGGGCAGGCGCCGGGCGGGCATTCTGATCCGCCTGGCTCGTCCTTCGGACCGGCTGGCTGGTGGGGCTGGAAGGGCTGGGAGGTGACACGCGCATCCGTTCGGGTTACTCGCCGGCTAGCGGCCTGGGTGTTCCATGATCCCATGTCCGGTCCACTGCCCCTGCCAGGTCCCGGTTTGAATGCGGGGGCCCGGCTCGGATAAGCTGCGCTGTCGCGGCACTCACAGACAACCCTGAAGGACTCCCACGCGTGGCGAACATAAAGTCTCAGATAAAGCGCAATAAGCAAAACGAAAAGGCGCACCAGCGGAACAAGGCCGCGAAGTCGTCGCTGCGCACGTCGGTGCGTAAGTTCCGCGAGGCCGCGGACGGCGGGAACCTCGGCGAGGCCGAGACCGCGCTGCGCGCCGCCTGCCGGCAGCTGGACAAGGCGGCCAGCAAGGGCGTCATCCACAAGAACCAGGCCGCCAACCGCAAGTCGGCGATCGCCAAGCGCTACGCCGAACTCCAGGCGAGCTAGCTGGCCTCTAGGCCGGCCCGGCTGGCGACGATCCGGCGCACCGCTCGTTCCAGGGCGTAGGCTGCGCTGGTCGCCTCGCCCTTGACCTGTGCGTCCGCTTCGGCGATCGCGCGCAGGGCCTGAGCGATGCCGTTCGGGTGCCAGCCGCGCAGTTGCTGCCGGACCCGGTCGATCTTCCACGGCGGGGCGCCGACCTCGGCCGCGAGCGCCGCGCTGCTGGCGCCGCGGGGCGCGGATCCGACCCGGCCGAGCAGCCGCACCCCCTGCGCGAGCGCGCTGCAGATCAGCACCGGGGACACGCC
>DATHQE010000399.1:0-12909 GCA_035483035.1 Streptosporangiaceae bacterium
ACCTGCCCGACCGGCAGTGGCCGTCGCGCACCATCACCGCGGCCCCGCGCTGGCTGTCCACCGACTTGCGGGACGGCAACCAGGCCCTGATCGACCCCATGAACGCGGCCCGCAAGCAGGCCATGTTCGATCTCCTGGTCCGCATGGGCTACAAGGAGATCGAGGTCGGCTTCCCGGCCGCCAGCCAGACCGATTTCGATTTCATCCGCAGCCTTATCGAAGGCGGCGCGATCCCCGACGACGTCCGCATCTCGGTGCTGACCCAGGCCAGGGACGAACTGATCGACCGGACCGTCCAGTCCCTGGCCGGGGCCAGGCTGGCGACGGTCCACCTGTACAACGCTGCCGCACCGCTGTTCCGCAGCGTGGTGTTCGGCTGGGCTGGCGACGGCCGGGAGGAGTGCAAGGCGGTCGCGGTCGAGGGCACCCGCGCGGTCATCAAGTACGCCGAGGAGTACCTGGCCGGCACGGACTTCGGCTACGAGTACTCGCCAGAGATCTTCATGGACACCGAGCTTGACTTCTCGCTGGAGATCTGCGAAGCCGTCATGGACGTCTGGCAGCCGGGACCGGGCCGGGAGATCGTGCTCAACCTGCCCTGCACCGTCGAGCGGTCCACGCCGAACGTGTACGCCGACCAGATCGAGTGGGTCAGCCGTCGCCTGTCCCGGCGCGAGCACATCGCCCTGTCGGTGCACACCCACAACGATCGCGGTACCGCCACCGCCGATGCGGAGCTGGCGATGCTGGCGGGGGCTGAGCGGGTCGAGGGCTGCCTGTTCGGGAACGGGGAGCGATCGGGCAATGTCGACCTGATCACTCTCGGCCTGAATCTGTACAGCCAGGGCATCGACCCGATGATCGACTTCAGTGACATCGACGAGATCCGCCGGACAGCTGAGTACTGCAACGGGATCGGCGTGCACGAGCGGCATCCCTACGCCGGTGACCTTGTCTACACCTCGTTCTCCGGCTCGCATCAGGACGCCATCAAGAAGGGCTTCGACGACCTGGACCGCAAGGCCGCGGCGGCCGGACGGCCGGTCAGCGAGCTGCCGTGGCAGATGCCGTACCTGCCCATCGATCCCAAGGACGTCGGCCGCACCTACGAGGCCGTCATCCGGGTGAACTCGCAATCCGGTAAGGGCGGCGTCGCCTACATCATGAAGGCCGACCACCACCTGGAGCTGCCGCGACGGCTTCAGATCGAGTTCAGCCAGGTGATCCAGCGGCATACCGACAGCGCGGGCGGCGAGGTCGACGCCGGGCAGATGTGGCAGATTTTCGCGGCCGAGTACCTGGAGCCCGGCCCGTTCGAGCTCGTGAGCTATGCCTCGGCCAGCGAGGGCGGCACCGAGCGAGTGGACTGCACGGTGCGGGCCTACGGGACCGAATATGAGCTGTTCGGCATCGGCAACGGGCCTATTGCGGCCTTCTGCGCGGCCGTCTCCGAGGTCGACCTCGGTCTTGGCGGCCTGAGCGTGCGGGTGCTCGACTACGCCGAGCACGCACTCACGGCAGGCCGGGACGCTGAGGCCGCCGCCTACCTGGAAATCGAGATCGGCGATCGAGCGCTGTGGGGAGTCGGGATCAGCTCGTCGATCGTGCGCGCGTCGGTGTCCGGCGTGATCAGCGCCCTGAATCGGGCGGCGCGCCTGCAGGAGCGCTAGCCGGTCAGGTGTTGTCGCGCCGGTAGAACGGGCTCGCGACGGCCGAGACGCACTCGTCGAGGTGGTCGCGCTCGCCGTTGCCGGGGAACGTGACGTCGATCGGGAAACTGGCGTCGGGCGGAGCGGCCTCCCAGGCCGCCCGCTCGACGGCGCCCGCCACTAGGTCCTGGATATGGGCATCGGCCGGATCGTCCAGCGTCACCGAGATCAGCAGGCCTTCGCCGGCGAACTCAACCGACAGCCAGGCGGCGGAGGCATCACGCACCGGGGCGATCGCCATCAGCCCGGCCGCGATGCCCGCCAGCAGGCCGTCGGGCCGGACCGGCAGCGGTCCGACGCTGATCCGGTCCAGGTCGCCTGCCTGGTCCTCGGCCGCCAGGTAGGCGACGCCTTGCGGGTACACCGGCACGCTCTCGCTTGCGCCTGCGTTCAGCGCGATCCCGACGGAGGGCGGCAGCAGCCGGGCCAAGTCGGCCGCCCGGACCACGACGTGCGGGACCGGCGCCGGCGGATCGCCGCCCTCAGGCGGCTCGGCGAGCCGCTGGAGCAGTTCTGCCGATGAGTACGCCGGGACGAAGTCGCTGCCCAGGTAGGAGACGATCGGCAAGGTGACGGCGGTGCCCCTGATTGCTTTCGCGCCGTCCGCCGGCAACGGCAGCCACAGCCGCGCCGTCCGCAGGACCGCGAGGAGGTCGCCAATGCGGCCGGAATCACTGACAGCGGCCGCCAGCGCGTCCTCGAGAGTGTTGCGTTCCATAGGCTTGCTCTGGGCAGCGATGCTGATAGTCACCTGACGGATAGTAAGCGCTTCGGGGCGGTGGGTAATGGAAAACGGCCGAGGTGCCTCCCAGCGCTGGCTGGAAATCGGCCCCGAGCGCATCGAGGGCTGGCTGCAGTCGTTCGCAGTGCGGCACGGCGCGACCGTCGCGACCGTTGACGACCGGCGGGAGATCGTGACTGTCCGCGCGGCCGACGCCAGCATCGCCGAGTGCCATATCCCGTTCCCGCCGCTGCCGCCAGCAGGCTGTAGCCCAGCGCATCTTGCTGCCCACGCCGGGGCCGACCGGACGGTCGCGGTGCTGCTCGTCCGGCTAGGCGGATACGCGGCCGGGGTGTTCAGCGGCGCTCCGCCGCGGCTGGTGGCATCCAAGGTCGGCAGCCGGCTGGTGCACGGCCGCAGCGCCGCAGGCGGCACGTCCCAGCACCGGTTCGCGCGCCGCCGGGAAAAGCAGGCGCGCGAGGCGCTGGAAGCGGCCGCTGACTGCGCGGTCGGTGTCTTCGGCCCGGTCGGCGACGAGCTGGATGCGCTGGTGCTGGGCGGCGACAAGCGCGCGATGGCAGCTCTGCGCGACGACGTCCGGCTGCGCCCGTACTTCGACATCGCCGTTGACCGGTTCCTGACCGTGCCGGACCCGCGGCTTGCGGTGCTCCAGGGCACGCCGCGGCTGTTCCGGGCGGTCCGAGTCCGGCTCACCGACACGGCCGCCGACAGGGCGGGTCCTGGCCCGGAAACTGATTCGCCGGACAGGTCCAGGCTCGGATAAAATCGCGGTCATGCAACCGCTCCTGTCGTGACGCCGCGCCCCGTCTGAGGGGACAAGTCTGCCTGGCGTCCGATCCGAGTCTGTGATGGAGCGAGTTTTCCATGATTTCCGCACGCGATATTGAACTGCGCGCTGGCGCGCGCCTGCTGCTGGACAGCGCCAGTTTTCAGGTCGCCGCTGGCGACAAGATCGGCCTGGTCGGCCGTAATGGCGCCGGCAAGACCACTCTGGCCAGGGTGCTGGCGGCGGAGGGCCAGCCAGCCGCCGGCCAGGTTATCGTCGGCGGATCTGTCGGCTACCTGCCGCAGGACACGATGGTCGGTGACCTGGACGCGCTGGCGCTCGACCGGATCCTGTCCGCACGCGGCCTCGACTCGCTGCTGGTCGGCCTGCGCGAGGCCGAGCTTGCGATGGCGGACTCGAACCCAACCAGGCGTGACGCCGGCGTGCGCAGGTACGGACACCTGGAGGAGCGCCTGACAGTGCTCGGTGGGTACGCGGCCGAGTCCGAGGCAGCCTCGCTGGCGGCGAGCCTCGGGCTGCCGCAGAAGGTGCTGAAGCAGTCGCTCCGCACGCTGTCGGGCGGCCAGCGGCGCCGGATTGAGCTGGCCCGGATCCTGTTCGGCGGCTCGGACACGCTGCTGCTGGACGAGCCCACCAACCACCTCGATGCGGACTCGGTGAGCTGGCTGCGCGATCACCTGCGGAACTTCCGCGGCGGCCTGGTAGTGATCAGTCACGACACCGCGCTGCTCGGCGAGGTGGTCAACAAGGTCTTCCACCTAGATGCCGACCGCAGCGTGCTGGACATCTACAACCTGGGCTGGCAGGCCTACCTGGAGCAGCGCGAGACCGATGCGCGGCGCCGGCGCCGGGAGCGGATGAACGCCGAGCGGCAGGCGGGCGCCCTCCAGTCCCAGGCGGACAAGATGCGCGCGAAGGCGACGAAGGCCAGGGCAGCGCAGAACATGCAGAAGCGGGCCGACCGACTGCTCGCGGGAGTCAGCGCAGACCGGGCCGCCGAGCGCGTTGCCAAGCTGCGGTTCCCGGTTCCGGTGCACTGCGGCAAGACGCCGCTCAGCGCGACCGGGCTGTCGAAGTCGTACGGGTCTCTCGAGGTGTTCACCGACGTGGACGTCGCGGTTGACCGAGGGTCGCGGGTGGTGGTGCTCGGCCTGAACGGGGCCGGCAAGACTACGCTGCTGCGGCTGCTGGCCGGCGTCGAGGAATCCGACACCGGGCAGGTGCTCCCGGGCCACGGGCTGCGGCTTGGCTACTACGCGCAGGAGCACGAGACGCTCGACACGGCGCGGACGATCCTGGAGAACATGCGCACGGCCGCGCCGGACCTCGCCGACAGCGAACACCGCCGCATCCTCGGGTCGTTCCTGTTCTCCGGGGACGACGTCGCCAAGCCGGTCGGCGTGCTGTCCGGCGGCGAGAAGACCAGGCTGGCGCTCGCGCTGCTCGTGGTGTCCGGCGCGAACGTGCTGCTGCTGGACGAGCCGACCAACAACCTCGACCCGGCAAGCCGGGCCGAGATCCTGTCTGCGCTGCGCACCTACGCCGGTGCGATCGTGCTGGTGACGCACGACGAGGGCGCTGTCGACGCGCTCCAGCCGGAGCGGGTCGTGCTGCTGCCCGACGGGGTAGAGGACGCCTGGAGCGCGGAGCTGGCTGACCTGGTGGCACTGGCCTGAACAAGCACAGGCCTGAAAATTAGTTGATCTTTAGCCGTTGTGTGGGTAGCCGATCACGAGCTAATAGGTGATCATGGCGAGATACGGTAACGCAGCGGTCACTTCAGCTCACCGGGAGGTTCGCGTGACCGAGACTCTCAAGAAAGGCACCCGAGTTACGGGTGCCGACCGCACGAAGCTGGCGGCTGATCTGAAGAAGCGGTATGGCGCTGGCGAGAGCATCCGGTCCCTGGCGGCATCGACCGGCCGGTCCTACGGATTCATCCACCGCATCCTGAGCGAGAGCGGGGTTTCGCTGCGCGGCCGCGGCGGCGCGACGAGGGGCAAGGCGAAGTCCAAGGCATGAGGCACAATGGTGACTCGTGTCTGCTGAGCTAGCCAATCTGACCGACGCCGGACTCGACTTCAGCGTTTCCGGCAGCGTAGCCACGGTCACGCTGGCGCGCCCCGAGCGCCGCAACGCGATGACTCCGAGCATGTGGCGCGGCCTCGCCCGCATCGGTGCCGCCATCCCGGCCGACGTACGCGTCGTCGTGGTCCGCGGAGCCGGCCCATCCTTTTGCGCTGGCATCGATCTGCGCATGTTCAGCGCCGAGGGCGTGCCCGGCGAGGAACGCAACCCCAGCGCGTCCGAGCCGGGGTTCCCCGACTCCATTGCCGGCTTCCAGGCCGGCTACCTGTGGTTGCGCAATCCCGCGTTCGTGTCGATCGCGGCGGTGCAGGGGCATGCGATCGGCGGCGGCTTTCAGCTGGCCCTCGCGTGCGATCTGCGCGTGCTCGCCGACGACGCCAGGCTGTGCATGAAGGAGCCGGCCCTGGGCCTGGTCCCCGACCTGACCGGTACCAAGCCCCTGGTTGACATCGTCGGGCTGCCGCGCGCGATCGAACTGTGCCTGACCGCCAGGACCGTGGACGCGCGCGAGGCGGCCGAGCTCAGGCTCGCCGAGCTGGTAGTTCCGGCAGCCGACCTGACCGGCGCCGTGAGCGACCTGATCGAAGCGCTGCTGGCCACCGACGCGGCCGCGGCGCGCGCGACGAAGGCGCTGCTGCAGGCGGCGCCGGGCAACACCCTGGAGCAGCAGGCGGCGGCCGAGCGCGCCGCTCAGGCCAGACTGCTTCGGGCCCGGCAGCGCTAGCCAACACGGTGTTTCGCGGCCAGCGTGGTTCGCCGATAGCTAAGCCGGGATGATCGGGCCCGGCTGCTAGGTTCACCGGTCATGAGCATGCAGAACCAGTGGCACGCCATGCGAGGTTTCAGCCGGGACCCGTCGGTGACCAAGCAGCGGCTGAAGCCTGGCACCGTCAGGCGGATCACTGGGTATGCCCGGCCGTACCGGCTCGACCTGGCCATCTTCCTGGTCGCCGCGGCGCTGGACGCCGTCGTTACGGTCCTCTACCCGGTCTTGATCGGCGTCGTCATCGACAGGGGCATCCTGCCCAAGGACAGCCGTGTGGTGCTCACCGTCGCGGGCATCGTGGCGGGCCTTGCTGTCTTCGACGGATTCCTCGGCGTGGTGCAGCGGTACTTCACCTCACGCGTCGGCGAGGGCCTCATCTACGACCTGCGGACGCAGGTCTTCGAGCACGTCCAGCGGCAGCCGATCGCGTTCTTCACGAGGGCGCAGACGGGCTCGCTAGTGAGCCGGCTCAACAGCGACGTCATCGGCGCGCAGCAGGCACTCACGTCCACCCTGTCGTCGGTGGTGTCCAGCGTGCTGCAGCTCGCGCTCGTCCTGGCGGTCATGTTCGTCTATTCCTGGCAGGTGACGGTTGTCGCGCTGGTGCTGATTCCGATCTTCCTGTACCCGGCCCGCCGCGTCGGGCGCAGGCTGCAGCGGCTGACTAGGGAATCGATGCAGCTCGACGCCCAGATGGGCTCGACCATGACCGAGCGGTTCAACGTGGCCGGGGCGATGCTCGCCAAGCTGTACGGGCGGCCGGCCGAGGAGGCCGGCCTGTTCTCCGGCCGGGCCGGCCGGGTACGCGACATCGGCGTCCTCACGGCGCTGTGGGGCAGCGCACTGGTGACCGGCCTGGGGCTGCTCGCCACGCTGTCCACGTCGGTGGTCTACGGGCTGGGCGGCGAGCTGGTGATCCACGGCGCGCTCCAGCTGGGCGCCATGGTCGCGCTCGCCACCCTGCTGAGCCGGCTGTACGGGCCGATTACCTCGCTGTCTAACGTGCAGGTGAACGTCATGACGGCGCTGGTCAGCTTCGACCGGGTGTTTGAGGTGCTCGACCTGGAGCCGCTGATCGCCGAGCGGCCCGGCGCGACGGTGCTGCGCGCCGCGAGGCCGGCTCCGGACCTCGAGTTCGATCACGTGAGCTTCCGGTACCCGGCCGCGTCCGAGGTCTCGCTGGCATCGCTGGAGTCGATCGCGCTGCCGGTGGCCGAGCGGTCCGGGCCAGCCCAGGAGGCGCTGACCGACGTGAGCTTCCGCGCTCCGGCGGGCAAGCTGACGGCGCTGGTCGGGCCGTCTGGCGCTGGCAAGACCACCATTACCCACCTGGTGTCCAGGATGTACGACCCGACGAGCGGCGCGGTCAGGATCGGCGGCGCCGACATCAGGGACGTCACGCTGGAGTCGTTGCATGACGTGGTGGGCGTCGTCACCCAGGACGCGCACTTGTATCACGACACCATCCGGGCCAACCTGCTTTACGCGCGGCCGGCCGCCACCGAGCACGAGCTCGTCCTGGCATGCCAGGCCGCGCAGATCTGGGACCTGGTCTCGGCGCTGCCCGACGGCCTGGACACCGTCGTTGGCGACCGCGGCTACCGGCTGTCCGGCGGGGAGAAGCAGCGGATCGCGCTGGCCCGGCTGCTGCTGAAGGCGCCATCGGTGGTCGTGCTGGACGAGGCGACCGCGCACCTGGATTCGGAGTCCGAGGCCGCCGTGCAGCGCGCGCTCAAGACAGCGCTGGCAGGCCGCACCTCGCTGGTGATCGCGCACCGGCTGTCGACGATCCGGGAGGCCGATCAGATCCTGGTGATCGAGAGCGGCCGTGTCATCGAGCGCGGGCAGCATGCCGACCTGCTCGCGGCGGACGGCCTGTACGCCGACTTGTACCGGACGCAGTTCGCCCGCCAGGAGGCCGTGCCTCCGCCCGCCGCGGTGGCTGGGGCTGTCTAGGCACAGGGTCAGGTTAAGTAGCCCACCCGGCGCAAATCCGGCCCGGCCACCGACTCGATGTCGGCGAGCTGCGCGGGGGTGAGCGTGCGTCGCCAGGCACCGGGCTCGTCATCGCGCGCGACGTCGCGGCGGGCGGTCCGTACCTGGATCGGGCCGACGGCGTCGCCGACGAAATCCGACACGCCGGCCGCCGTCGCTCCCGGGTGGCGCAGCACGTCCTCATACCGCAGCGTGGTGAGCTGCTCGGCGGACATGGTGGCGCGCAGCCTGGCCATCGCGCGGACAGATCCGCGCCAGCGCATGGCGCACTTGGCGGCCGTGGACAGCTCCGGCCAGATCGCCAGGTCATGGTCAGTCTCAATGCCGAAGAACGGGTTCGGGAACTCGGTCTCGACGTTCGCCATGCCCCGCTTGAACCAGCCGAGGGTCAGCGGATCGGCGAGCATCGCCGCGACCACGTCCCGGCCGTCCCTGATGATCTGGATTAGCCTGGCGTCGGTGAAGGCGTCGACGAGGGCGTCGGCGCAGTACATCAGGTCGGGGCTGGCGTCGCCGTACCGGACGATGTCGCGTTCGGCGACGCAGCAGGCCGGGCTGACGACCTGCCCGGCGTCCCGGCACACTGCCGAGCAGGTGAGGCAGCAGTGCGCCGTCACCTGCCAGGCCTGGGCGAAGGCATCCCTGAGCACCGTCGCGGCGGCATCGCCGCGGCCGCGCTGGATGGACGGGCTGCGGGCGAAGGCGTACACCACGCTCTGGACGGCGTCCTGTCCGATGGTGAGGTGGAAGCCGGGCGACTGCTTGATGGCGCGCCCAAGCAGGTCCGTGCCGGAATGCGGCGCGCCGATGATGAACACCGGCTGGCGGACCTTACGGCCGTTTACGACCAGAATGTGCGGGCGGGGTGGCATGGCTACCCATTAGTGTGGCATTGGTCAGGGTATGCCCGGTCCCAGCTCGGCGATCGGCTGCTGACCAGGCCAGACGCGTCTCAGCCCAGGTTCGTGGCGGGTTTCGCGGCCGCCGTGGTCCGGCCGCCGGTCCGGCGGCAGTGGTCTCCGGCATGGCCGTCCAGGTTGAGCGCCGACTGGATGAGCGGCACGTGGCTGAAGGCCTGCGGCGTGTTGCCGACCTGGCGGCCATAGCGCGGGTCGTACTCCTCGCTGAGCAGGCCCAGATCGCTGCGCAGCGCCAGCAGCCGCTCGAAGATCGCGACGGCCTCGTCGTACTCGCCGATCAGGTGCAGGGCGTTGACCAGCCAGAAGCTGCAAGCGAGGAAAGCGCCCTCGGCACCAGGCAGGCCGTCGACATCGGCCCGGCCGGCCCCGCTGACCGCGACCGCCGGCTGGGTGTAGCGCAGCACGAGCCCGTCCCGCATCAGTTCGCGCTTGATGACCCGGACCGTCGACACGACGCGCTCGTCATCAGGCGGCAGGAACCCGACCTCGGCGATCATCAGTACGGAGGCGTCCAGCTCGGCGCTGCCGTAGTACTGCGTGAACACCCCGCGCCCGGCGTCGTAGCCCTGGTCGAGCACCTGGGCGTGGATCTGGTCCCGGATCGCGCGCCAGCGCTCGAGCGGACCAGCGTTGCCCTGCTCCACGAGGTGGATGGCGCGGTCGAACGCGACCCAGGCCATCACCTTGGAGTGGACGAAGTGCCGCCGGGGGCCCCGCACCTCCCAGATCCCCTCGTCTGGCTCGTCCCAGTGCTTCTCCAGGAAGTCGAGCAGCTGCCGCTGGAGGCTCCAGGTGTGCTGGTCGTAGCCGAGCCCCGCCTGCCTGCCGAGCGTCAGCGCGTCGATGACCTCCCCGTAGACGTCGAGCTGGCGCTGGTCGACGGCCGCGTTCCCGATCCGGACCGGGGCGGACCGCTCGTATCCCGGCAGCCAGCTGACCTCCCACTCCGCCAGCCTGCGCTCACCGGCCACGCCGTACATGATCTGCACGTCCTTGGCGTCGCCGGCGATGGCGCGGCCCAGCCACTGCCGCCAGCTGTCGGCCTCGGCCGTATAGCCGGTGCGCAGCAGCGCTTCCAGCGTGATGGTCGCATCCCGCAGCCAGCAATACCGGTAGTCCCAGTTCCGCACGCCGCCGATGTCCTCCGGCAGCGACGTCGTCGGCGCGGCCACGATGCCGCCAGTCGGCGCGTAGGTCAGGGCCTTGAGAGTGATCAGCGACCGGATCACGGCGTCCCGGTAGGGGCCCTTGTACGTGCAAGTGGCGGACCAGTCGGACCAGAAGGCCTGCGTCGCCGCCAGCGCCACGTCGGCGTCGATGCAGGGATCGGACGGCAGGTGGGACTCCTTCCAGGCCAGCACGAACGGCACCCGGTCGCCCGCTTTCACGTCGAAGCTGGCCATGTGCGCCATGTTCTGGCCGACGCTGTGGACTGGACTGTGGAAGCAGACCGAGTCGGGCCCGGCAACGGCCCTGATGTCGTTCCCCATCCGCCGCACCCAGGGCACGACCTTGCCGTACCCGAACCGCAGGCGCAGGATCGACTCCATCTCGACGGTTCCCTCGACGCCCTCCACGATCCGGACCAGCACGGGCGTGGCGTGATCGCGCGGCGGCATGAAGTCCACGACGCGGACCGTGCCGCTCATTGTCTGCCAGATCGTCTCCAGGATCAGCGAGTCGCCCTGATACTGCCGGCTGACCTCGCCGCGCCGGGCGACTGGGCCGTCGCTGACCGTCGGGCAGATCCGCCAGCTTCCGTTGTGCTCGTCGCCGAGCAGCGCAGCGAAGCAGGCGTCGGAGTCGAACCTCGGCAGGCACAGCCAGTCCACGGACCCGTCGCGGCCGACGAGCGCGGCGGTCTGCATATCCCCGATCAGCGCGTAGTCCTCGATCAGACTAGCCATCGCAGCCTCCCATTACCGTGGCCGACGCCGACGCCGACGCCGTCGTCGCCGTCAACGTCACCGTACGGCGGCAGCGGCCCCATCAGCCAGTCAAGGGGAGCGAGGCCATAGAGTGTCGGCGTGCAAGGACGACGACGACGGGCCTGGAGTACGCGGATCGCACTCCCGGCCGCGGCGGCCGCCATCCTGGCGGGTGCGCTCGCCGGCTGCGCCAAGATGGACGCTGCGCTGGACAAGCAGTGGATGACAGTTCAGTTCAGCACTGGCACTAGCCTGGCGACGGCGCTGCACATCCGGGCGGCCTGCTCGCATATCCAGAACGCCCCGCCGATGGCGCTGCCCGCGAAGAAGTCACCCATCAACACGATGTACGGCGTGAACTTCGACACCACCAACGCCTCCCCGGCGAACCTCGAGCAGCTTCAGACGTGCCTGCAGCGGTTCAAGTCGGTGCTCGGCGTCAACCCGCAGAGCGCTGGCGACGAGGGCAGTTAGCTCGCCTAGGCAAGGCGCCGGGCCGGCAGGCCGACTTCTTCAGCCCTAGTTCACATAATCCCTCTAGGCATTGTAGACTTCCGTCCAGTTCGATTCCAGACTTAAGTGATCGGAAAAGGTGGACGATGAAACGAGTACTTGCCGGCCTCGCTGCGGCGGGGCTGACCCTGCTCGCCGCTGGCTGCGCGTCATCGAGCGCTAGCACCGGCGGCGGCAGCGCGCCGGCCGGCAAGGTCACGCTTCGGCTTGGCTTCCTGGAGAACATCACGCACGCGTCCGCCCTGGTCGGGGTCAAGCAGGGTTTCTTCACCAAGAACCTCGGCAAGAACGTGACCCTCAAGCTGTACCCCTTCAGCACCGGGACTGAGGAGGCCACGGCGCTGCTGGCCGGCCAGCTGGACGCGGCGTACGTAGGCCCGAACCCGGCCATCAAGGCGTGGCAGCAGTCGAGCGGCAGCCTGATCAAGGTGATCTCCGGCGCCGCTTCTGGCGGTGCCGAGCTGGTGGTCAAGAAGAGCATCACCGCGGCGTCTCAGCTCAAGGGCCAGAAGCTGGCGTCCCCGTCACTGGGCAACACGCAGGACGTGTCGATGCGCTACTGGCTGAAGCAGCAGGGCCTGAGCACGACCTCGACCGGCGGCGGCGACGTGCCGATCACGCCGATCACGCCCAACTCCGACGCGGTGCTCGCCTTCGAGTCCGGTCAGATCGCCGGCGGCTGGGAGCCGGCCCCCTACGACGCCGAGATGATCGCTGACGGCGGTCACGCGCTGGTCAACGAGGCGAGCCTGTGGCCGGGCGGCCAGTTCGTCACCACCGAGCTCGTGGCGACGCAGAGCTTCATTGCCAAGAACCCCACGGTCATCAGTGACCTGCTCAAGGGCCAGATCGAGGCCAACTCCTACATTGCCAGCGACAAGTCGGCCGCCGAGACCGCGGCCAACGCCGAGCTGGACTCGCTGAGCGGCAAGAGCCTCAAGACGCCCATCCTGCAGGCCGCGTTCGCGCAGGTCACCTTCACCAACGACCCGATCGCCTCGTCGCTGATCACGGACGCGGGCCACGCGGTGTCGGTCGGCCTGCTCAGCCCCGTGAAGAACCTGTCCGGGATCTACGATCTCGGCCCGCTGAACAAGCTGCTGGCCGCCGCCGGCCAGACGCAGGTCAGCTCGTGAGAGTCAGCAACGAGCAGGTGACGCCCCCGGCGAGTTCGCCGGGGGCGTCAGCCCTGTCCGGGACCGGTCCGGCGGACGGGCCCGCGGGCGGCGAAGCGGTCCGGCTGACTGACGTCAGCAAGGTCTACGGGACCGGCCGGGCTGAGCTGCTCGCGCTGGACAGCATCTCGCTGACGGTCGCTGACGGCGAGTTCGTGTGCATCATCGGCGCGTCCGGCTGCGGCAAGAGCACGCTGCTGAACCTGGTGGCCGGCCTGGATCAGCCGACCTCTGGTCAGGTGGACACCAGCGGCCGGAAAGTCGGGTTGATGTTCCAGGAGCCCGC
>DATHQE010000400.1:0-3734 GCA_035483035.1 Streptosporangiaceae bacterium
GTGAGCGCCGAACGCGGCCGGAAAGTCAGCTGTCCCTGGCGGGCTCGCCGTGCTCGGCGTTCGCCCGCCCGCGGCCCCAGTACGCCTTCGGCGACACCTGGTCGGGCGGCAGGCCGCGGGCGGCCAGTCGCTCGCGCAGCGCCAGCACGACTGATGCCTCGCCGAGCAGGTAAGCGTGGCCGTTGCCGGGCGGCAGCTCAACCTCGGCGGCCTCAGCCACGAGCATCGACGACGTCGGATCGCCGGCCGGGCGCGCTAGCCGGTGCAGCCAGCTGATCCGGGTCCGGGCGGCCGCTTCGAGCTCCTGCTCGTCGTCGGCCTCGGGCACTTCCAGCACCAGCGTGGCGTCCGCGTCGCCGGGCAGCGACTCGGTCATGGCCGCGATGGCGGGCAGCGCCGCCTCGTCTCCCATGAACAGATGCCAGTCCGCTGACATGGACGGAAAGACCTTGCCCCGCGGACCGATGCCCTCGATCCGGTCGCCCGGCTTAGCCGAGCGAACCCACCGCTCGCCCGGACCATCGCCGTGCAGCACCACGTCGAGAGTGAGCCGCTGGCGCGCCGCGTCGAGCTGACGGATCGTGTAGCGACGCCGGACTGGCCGTCGGCCGTCGGCCGCGACCAGCAGCATGACGTCCTGCCCTGGGCGGTAGCTGAATCCGGCGAGCTCCGCTGCGGCGAGCTCGATGCGCTGCATATGCGGAGTGAGCCCGGTGCTGCTCACGACCTCGAAGTGCAGCTTCCTGGTGTCCGCAAGCGCGCCGGTCAGCTCGGCGAACGGGTCATCCAGCCCAGCCGCCACAGGCTGCGGTACAGCGTCAGTCATGGGGTTAAGCCTTCCTCGGCGAGCGCCGCGGCTGCTGAGCTGCGCGCGGCGGGTCTGACCAGCGACCGGGCACCCAGCGTATGCGAGCGCCTGGAGCGAGACAGAGGCTGGTGCCGCTGCGTGATTCCGGCAACAATGGCCATCGACAGCGATCAACGGCGATCGGCGTGTCTGGGGGCGCGATGAGCGAAGCTACGGGACTGGCCAGCGGCTCGCCGCAGGCATTCGACGACCTCGGCCTGCGGGTCATCGTTCCCCCGGTCATCAAGCGCATCGTCTCGCTTGTCCCATCGCTGACCGAGACAGTGGCATCCTGCGCGCCCGGCCTGCTCGTCGGCGCCACGAACTGGTGCACGCATCCTGCTGACCTGGCCGTGACGCGCATCGGCGGCACCAAGAATCCCGACGTTGGACAGACAGTGGCGCTGCGTCCGGATGTCGTGCTGGCCAACGAGGAGGAGAACCGCGAGCCGGACCTGGACGCGCTGCGCGCAGCGGGTCTCGCAGTCTGGGTCACCAGGATCCGGGACCTGCCCGAGGCGCTTGTCTCGCTCCGGCGGATGATCACGCTTGCGTGCCGCCAGCCGGGCCCGGCCTGGCTAGACGCGGCCGCGTCGGCCTGGCAGCAGCCGCCTGCCAACGGCGGCATGGCGGCGGTAGTGCCGATCTGGCGTCGGCCGTGGATGGTGCTGGGCGGCGACACCTTCGCTGGCGATCTGCTGGCCAGGCTCGGCGTGACCAACGTCTACGCCGGCCATCCGGACCGGTACCCGCGCGTAGACATCCACGAACTGCAGGCCACCCAGGCCGACATGGTCGTGCTGCCAGACGAGCCATATCGCTTCACCGCCTCGGACGGGCCAGAGGCGTTCCCCGGCAGCCGGACTGCGCTG
This sequence comes from Streptosporangiaceae bacterium, assembly GCA_035483035.1. Taxonomy (GTDB): domain Bacteria; phylum Actinomycetota; class Actinomycetes; order Streptosporangiales; family Streptosporangiaceae; genus JAJYUU01. The sequence goes on from DATHQE010000400.1 coordinate 1,720, forward strand.
ATCAGTGGCCGCCATCTGACCTGGTATGGCCCGTCACTGACCGAGGCACCAGCGGTACTGCGCCGGCAGCTGGCCGCGGCCAGGGTGCGCTGATGCGACGCGGGCGGCCGGCGGGCCGCCGGACATGACGACGCCCCCGGGAGCGTCTGCTCACGAGGGCGTGCCAGGTGCTGGTGCGAGGTCGCCTCTCGGCGAGTGGCACATCGCGGCTCCAGCCGGACGGTATTCCGCGAAGGCGGTTATTGCGGCCCGGGGGACACATCGCACCAACGGAAGCTCTAACGAGGCTCGGTGCCGGCCTATTCCCGCCGCGATACTGAGCATCGAGGCCGGACGTCGTGAGGATGAGTAGCGATGGCGCATGACGAGGCTTTGATCGGCTGCATCGGGAAGATGATCGTCGCCAGCCGCGGCGCGGCCGGCCCAGGCGAGGTCCTGGTGCGAGTCCGGGGCGGGTCGGAGACCTTTATTGCCTGGTCAGCGGACCCGCTGCCCAGAGGCGCCACGGTCCTGGTGCTCGAGTCTCGCGGCCAGCGCGCGGTCGACGTCAGCCCTTGGACTGACCCGCTCGCGCAATTCGACGAAGACCACGCGCGGTAGTGCCGCATCAGGAACATACTGGGATAAGCCGGCACGGTACCGGCACGGGGTCGAAAGTGGAGATGAGACATGTTTGGTTACCGGGTGCCTGCGCCAGACCAGGCGATGCTGATTTCCGGTGGCCGCTCTCGCAAAGGCGGCGCGCCGTTCAAGGTCGTAGTGGGGCACGGCACGTTCGTGGCTCCCGCTTTCCGCAAGGCACGCTATCTGACCTTGTCGATGTGCGAGGCCGAGGTCTCCGAGACCTGCGTGACCAAGCAGGGCATCTCGCTGAACGTGCGAGCCGTTATCGCGTTCAAGGTCGGCAACGACGATGAGAGCATCATCAACGCCGGCCAGCGCTTCCTGTCCGACCAGGACCAGATGTCGACCCTGACGGGCCGGATCTTCGCCGGTCACCTCAGGTCGATCATCGGCTCGATGACCGTCGAGGAGATCGTCACCGAGCGCCAGAAGCTGGCGACCGAGGTGCTGGACGGCTCCAAGGCGGAGATGGCCAAGATCGGCCTTACCGTGGATTCGCTCCAGATCCAGTCCATCGACGACATGAACAGCGGCTATATCGACGCGATGGCCGCCCCGCACACCGCCGCCATTCAGCGCCAGGCCCAGATCGCCCAGGCCCAGGCCAACCAGGCGGCGGCTGAGGCACAGCAGGAATCCCAGCGCAAGCAGGCCGAGTATCAGCGGCAGACCATGGTCGTGCAGGCCCAGTACAAGGCCGAAGTGGACAAGGCGCAGGCGGAAGCCGCGCAGGCCGGCCCGCTGGCCCAGGCTCAGGCGCAGATGGGCGTGCTGTCGGCGCAGACCGATCTGGCGCACCGGCAGGCCGAGCTTCGGCAGCGCCAGCTCGTCGCCGAGGTGGTCAAGCCGGCCGAGGCGGAGGCTGAGAAGGTCCGGATCCTGGCGGAGGCCGACGCACAGCGCACCCGGCTGCAGGCGGCCGCGGCCGCGTCGAACAACCGCGTGTCGCTCGACCGGATGCTCATTGAGCAGCTGCCGATGATCGTGAAGGAGGCCGCAGCTGGCCTGGCCGGCGCCAATGTCAGCGTGCTCAACGGGACTGACGGGCTGAGCGAGATCGCGGCAGGCCTGGTCGGTCAGGGCCTGACGATCCTGGAGTCGGTCAAGAAGAGCCTGTCTGGCTCATTCGGCAGCGAGGTTGCGCTTTTCGATGCAACACCGACCGCGGATGTGGCGTCGGCCGACGGCGCGCCGCCGCGGTAGGCAGAACCGCAGTAGGCAGAACCGCAGTAGGCAGAACCGCAGTAGGCACAACGGCAGTCCGCACGCAGCACCGCGCGCCGGACAGACCTCGCGCGCGCAGCCGGGATGCGGCAATATGCTCTGGCCTACATCAGCCGCCGGCCGGAGGGAACAACTGCTGCTATGGCCGCCAGAGTGCTCCGCCCGGA
>DATHQE010000401.1:0-14287 GCA_035483035.1 Streptosporangiaceae bacterium
GCTCGATCTTGAGATCAGAGCCGAGCGCGCCGCGGATCTGGAGCTCCAGCGCGTTGTCGCGCTGCTGGCCGGACAGGGGGGCGAACGGGTAGAACGTGCCGCGCTTGTACAGGTACACCAGGCCAAGCGAGCGGCCGCCGGAGTCGCGGAACGCCATGATCGTGCACAGCAACTGCGGGCCGAAGCCGCCGAGCTCGAGGGACGAATTCACCGCATGCAAGTCGGTGACCAGGCCCTCGGGGTCGTCCGGCGAGTGCTGGCAGACAAGCCAGGTGAAGCGGTACTTGTCGGTGGTCACCTCGACGGGCTTGCTGCCCTTGTCCATGTTGAGCAGGTCGCGGACATCCTTCTCGATATCGCTGAAGGCCTTGCCCTCGGCCGCGCGGAAGCACACCGAGCCCGAGCCGGTCGGCTTGAAGTCCGTACCGGCCTCGAGCGTCAGCGCCGCACCGGGCAGGGCGAACAGCTCATCGAGGTTTGGCGGCACCGGCTTGGTCCGGCCGAGCAGAGCGTCCAGGAACCCCACCTGTTACCTCCCCCTCGTGGCTGCACGAGCCCCGTTACTGGCCCAGCTGCTTGGAGATCTTGTCCAGCTCCTTCAGCCGTCGCTCCAGCGACGGGTGCGTGGAGAAGATCGTGGCCAGGCTCTGACCAGGCCGGATGGCAGGCGCAAAGTAGAAGGCGTTCAGCGGCTCGGCCTCGCGCAGGTCCTTCATAGGGATGCGCCCCATGTCGCCGGTCACCTTCATCAAGGCGCTCGCCAGCGCGTGCGGCTGGCCGGTCAGCAGCGCGCCGGACCGGTCCGCGGACAGCTCGCGGTACCGCGACAGCAGCCTGATTAGCAGGAAGCTGACCGCGTACACGACGATGCTCAGCAGCATGATCGGGATGACCAGCAGCTGGCTCTGGCTGTTGTTGCGGCCGCGGCCGCCGAACAGCTCGGAGTAGAACGCGAACCGCACCATCAGCGCGGCGATGATGCCGAGGAACGAGGCGATGGTCATCACCGCAACGTCCTTGTGCGCGACGTGCGACATCTCGTGCGCCAGGACGCCCTCAAGCTCGGCGTCGTCCAGCTTGTCGAGAATGCCCCTGGTCGCACAGACGACGGCGACCTTGCTGTTACGGCCGGTCGCGAACGCGTTCGGCATATTGGTCGGCGCGATCGCCACCCTCGGCTTGGGCATGTCCGCCAGCGCGCACAGCCGGTCGACGATCTCGTGCAGCCGCCTGGCTTGCGGCCCGTCATCGCGCGTCACCAGCTGCGCACCTGAAGTCCGCAGCGCGATCTTGTCGGACCAGTAATAGGAACCCAGCGCGCTACCGATGCCGATCACTGCGGCGAAGAAGATCAGCACGTCGGCATTACCTATGTTGCCGCTGCCGCCGTGACGATGCGCGCTGTAATACGCGATGAGATACACCAAGCCGGTGGCAAAACCGACGAAAACCAGCCCGAGTAGGAACATCGTTGCGCCCATACGGGCGATCAGTCCCGGGTCGGACGCGTAGCGAGTGCGCGCCATCGGCGCCGCCTCCCTTATCTGAGCGGCTGCAGTGCCGCCCTGTTACTTCATTACACCTGATGCCAGACAGTGCTGAGGGCAGGGTCTTTACCCTGCCCTATACTCCCGTGCCGTTGCCTCCAAATAGCCTCAGCATCTGCTGAGATAACGGCAAAGCGGCCTCGCGCGTTCCCGCCCGGCGAAATGGCATTTAACCCGCAATACCAGGCCAGCCTCGACGCGAGGGCCGGCGCGACGCGGTAATTCCGGACGCGGGCCGCGACGCTAGCCAGGGATCAGGCCCTCGTCTGTCAGCAGCTTGCGCACCTCGTCCATGGTCGCGTCTGGCTGGGGGATGATCAGCTCAGACGGCCGCAGGTCGTCGGCCTCGGTGGGCGAGCCGACCTCCCGGAGCCTGGCCAGCAACGCGGCCAGCGCTGGCCGGAAGGCCGCGTCGTCGTTGCGCTCCACCGCAGCCTCAAGCGCCGCGTCGAGCTCGTTCAACTCGGCGACCGCAGCCTCGGCCACCTCGAACTGACCCTCGCCGAGGATGCGGACGATCATTCTGGTTCACCTGCCTGGGCCGGATCGGCGGCCGATGCCGCGCTGGCGGGCTCCGCCGAAGTACCGTCACCGGAGCCGGCCGACGCGCCCTCGATCTGCCGCGGGGCGCTGCCCTGGGCCAGCTCGGCCTTCATCCGCTCCAGCTCGTGGTCGACGCCGTGGCCTGCGCCCATCCGGTCGAGCTCGGCCTGGATGTCGTCGTGCGGACCACTCACCATGTCATCGAGGGCACCCGACGCCATCAGCTCGTCGATGGCGCCGGCCCGAGCCTGCATCTGCGCCGTCTTGTCCTCGGCCCGCTGGATGGCCAGGCCGACATCGCCCATCTCCTCGGAGATCCCGGTGAAGGCCTCGTTGATCCGCGTCTGAGCCTCGGCCGCGGTGTAGGTGGCCTTGATGGTCTCCTTCCGGGTCCGGAACGCGTCGACCTTGGCCTGCAGGCGCTGCGACGCCACGGTGAGCTTCTCCTCCTCGCCCTGGAGCGAGGCGTACTGCGTCTGGAGATCCTCCAGCTGGGTCTGGAGCCCGGCCTTGCGGGTCAGCGCCTCGCGCGCGAGATCCTCGCGCCCGGCGGCGAGGGAGTCCCTGGCCTGCCTATCCAGCTTGCCTGCGTTCTGGTTCAGCGTGTTGATCTGAAGTTCGACGCGCTTGCGCGAGGTCGCCACGTCGGCCACCCCGCGGCGAACCTTCTGGAGCAGCTCCAGTTGGGTCTGATAGGAGTAATCCAGGGTCTCGCGAGGATCTTCCATCCGGTCGAGCGCCTTGTTGGCCTTGGCTCGGAAGACCATCGTGACCCGCTTCATGACGCCCATGGGCGCGACCATCCCCTCGATCGGAAGTCCTGCTGCCGCAGCGCGTCCGGGGTCACGGACTGCCGCCGTTGAAAGCAACGGACATATTGCTGGCAGATCTCGTGTTAAGCCTACGACGTAGCCGCCGGAACCGTCACCACGGACCAAGATCGGCTAGCTGATCTTTAGGCCGGCAGGCTGGCGCTGCCCTGCGTCGCCGGGCCGCTGAGCCTGCCGCTCACGCAGGCCACGACGCGGACCAGGAGCGAGACGCTGCGCGCCGGACTAGTCTGCGCCGTTCGTCCCGGTAAGCTGGACGCGTGTTCAGACGACGTTCAAACGACGCATCCGGGCTGCTCGATCAGGATGAGGCAGCGGCCGGTCTCACCGAGGACGAGCAGGCTCGCCCCGCTCGGTCCAGCGTGACCGCGCCCAAGGGCGCGCCCACGCCCAAGCGCAGCGAGGCGCAGGGCAGCCGCCGTGGGCCTTACCAGGCGCCGACCGACCGCAAGGCTGCCGCCCAGCAATCCAGGGCGCGTGGCCGCGACGACAGGGCACGCCGCACCCAGGCGCTCCAGCGCGGCGAGTCGTGGGCGCTGCCGCGCAAGGATCAGGGCGAGGTACGCGCACTGGCCCGCGACGTCGTCGACGCCCGGCGCGGTATCGGCGAGTGGTACATGATCATGGTCTTCGTGCTCATCGTGCTGCTGGTGTTGCCAGGCAGCTCGACCAAGGTCATCGCGGACGCCGTCGTCGTCGCACTGCTGGCGGTGATCATCGGCGAGGGCTGGCTCGTCAGCAACAAGGTCAAGCGGCTGGCTGCTGAGCGCTTCCCCGGACAGAGCACCCATGGCGTGGCGATGTACACGGTCATGCGCGGCATCAGCATGCGCCGGATGCGGGTCCCCAAGCCCAGGGTTAACCGCGGCGACCAGGTCTGACGCATAGCATCCCTGCCAGCCACGGCGAGGGCTGACCCGCGGCGGCGCCGTAGTCCGGCCTTCGCTAGGTTGACGCCACATGGAACATCGTCACCTTGGCCGCAGCGGCCTGAAAGTCAGTGAGATCGCCTACGGGAACTGGATTACGCACGGATCCCAGGTAGAAGAAGACGCGGCAGTTGCCTGCGTAGCAGCGGCGCTGGACGAGGGCATCACGACCTTCGACACCGCGGACGCCTACGCCCGGACCAGGGCCGAAGACGTACTCGGCAAGGCGCTGCGCGGCGTCCGGCGCGAGTCACTGGAGATCTGCACCAAGGTCTTCTGGCCGACCGGCTCTGGCGCGAACGACCGCGGCCTATCCCGCAAGCACATCATCGAGTCCGCGCACAACTCGCTGCGCCGCCTGCAGACCGACTACATCGACCTGTACCAGGCCCACCGCTACGATCACGAGACGCCGCTGGAAGAGACCCTCCGCGCCTTCGACGACCTCGTCCGCCAGGGCAAGGTGCTGTACATCGGCGTGTCGGAGTGGCGGGCGGAGGAGATCGCGGCGGCGCTGAAGATCGCGGATCAGCTTGGCCTCGACCGGATTGTCTCCAACCAGCCGCAGTACAACATGCTCTGGCGTGTGATCGAGTCCGAGGTCGTGGAGCTGAGCCAGCAGGAAGGCATCGGCCAGATCGTCTGGTCGCCGATCGCCCAGGGCGTGCTGACCGGCAAGTACCTGCCCGGTGCCGCCGCCCCGGCCGGGTCACGCGCCACCGACGAGCAGGGCGCAGGGTTCATCTCGCGTCTCCTGACCGACGAGATCCTCACCCGCGTCCAGCAGCTGCTGCCAGTGGCCGACGAGTCCGGCCTGACGCTGGCCCAGCTTGCGGTGGCGTGGACGCTCCAGAACCCGAACGTCTCGGCGGCGATCGTGGGCGCGACCAGGCCCGAGCAGGTCCGCGAGAACGTCAAGGCTTCCGGCGTCCGGCTCGACGCGGCCGTGCTCAAGCAGATCGATGACATCCTCGGCGACCAGATCGTCACCGACCCGGCGCTGACCGCCAGTCCGCCCAGGCGGCCCTAGCCGACTGTGCGCACCCGGCGCCGGAGGCAGCTACTCCTGCGCCGGGTGCAGGCTCATCGGGCCGTACTCGACCCGGCCGTCCTCCGTCAGCGTGACCTGGTCCACGCCGGCCTTCAGCAGGCTGGGCCAGTTCTCGCCCAGCCAGCTCTCCGCGTCGCCCTGGCTTGTCCACGTCTCCTTGGTCAGCTCACGGGCCGCGATCACCGTGCCGTCTGCCTTCTCCAACTGCCAGGTCCAGGTCATCTCTCGCCTCGATAGCTAGGATCAAGGCCGCCATCGTAACCAACCGCGATCATCAGGCAGGCCAGTGGACACGCTCGTGATCGGCACCGGCGGCGCCCGCGGCTGGCCGGAAGACGGCTGCCGCTGCGCGTCCTGCATGCGGGCCCGCGCTGCCGGGCTGCGCCGGGCACCTGGCCGCGTGCTCGTCGATGGCTGGCTCGAGGTCGTCCCTGGCAGCCCTCTCATGCCGGGAACGGGGTCGTCCCCGGCCGCCACCCTCCACATCCAGCGGCTCACTGGCGGACTCGACATCACGAGCCCGGATGGCAGCCGCCTGCTGCTCGCGGCCGGCCCAGGCGAGGTGCCGGAGCCGCAGCCCGGTGCCGCCGCGTACGACGTCGCGCTGCTCGACCTGCTGGCCAGCCCGTGGCAACTCGGCCGGCTGCGCGCGAGCGGGCTCGTGCACTCCCGCACGGCCGTCGCTGCCCTCTACACCGACCATCGGATCAGCTCGGCACCCGAGCTGGCCCGCCGCTGCGACCTATGGGGTGCTGGCCAGGCCTACGATGGCCAGCTGATCTCGGGTCCAGCCGCCGGCCAGCCAGCCGGGCCAGCTAGGCCACACCGCACTCTGATCATCGGCGGTGCCCGGTCCGGCAAATCGACCGAGGCAGAGCTGCGGCTGGCCGCCGAGGCAGAGGTGACGTACGTGGCCGCGGGCCCGTTCCGGCCAGCCGAGGCGCTGGATCGCGAGGCCGATCTGCTCGGCGAGGCATCCGCCACGGCCGACGGCGACGCCTGGACCGGCCCCGATGGTCAGCCGGACGCCGAGTGGGCGCAGCGCGTCGCGATCCACCGCGCGCGCCGTCCGGACTGGTGGCGGACTGTCGAGAGCCTGGACATCGCCGGGATCCTGCGCGCTGCGGACGGTGCCCTGCTCGTCGACGGCATCGGCACCTGGCTGGCGGCTGTCCTGGCCGAGGCCGGGATGTGGGACGACGAGGACGCCGTCGCCACGGCGGCGCGCAGGTACCCGGCGGACCAGGTCCGGCCAGATCCGGCCGAGGTCGTCCAGGCTAGGATCGAGGAGCTGGTGGGCGCCTGGCGCCAGACCAGTGCGCTCGTGGTGGCGGTGACCGATCAGGTGGGTTCGGGGCTCGTGCCCGCTTATCCGGCCGGGCGGGTTTTCCGGGATCAGCTGGGCTGGCTGAATCAGCGGCTCGCCGCCGAGTCTGAGCTAAATCTGCACGTCGTAGCCGGTCGGCTAACAACGCTCTCAGGCTGAGCGCAAATACCACGAAGCAGGGCTTGCGACCCGGAACGGCACGAGATAGGTCTGGGAAGCTGTTAAGTTCTATGCGCTAGCTCTGATCAGGACTACACTTCCCGGCCCGGTTCTGACCAGCCCGTTTGATCAAGGTGGTGACGACATTGACACGCGTTGTCGTCGTTGGTGATCTCATGACGGACACAGTCGCGCACGCGACCGCGCCTCTGGCCAGGGGCAGTGACACGCCCGCCACGGTGACGATGCACGGCGGCGGCTCTGGCGCCAACATCGCGGCCTGGCTGGCCGTTGACGGAGCCGAGGTCGCCTTCGTCGGCCGGCGCGGCGCGGATATCGCCGGGCGCAACCGGGACATGGAGCTGATGGGCTACGGGGTTGATGCGCGCCTGGTCATGGACCCCGAGCGGCCCACCGGGACCTGCGTCGTCATGATCACGCACAAGGGCGATCACACGATGCTCTCCGACCCTGGCGCCAACGCCGCGCTGTCACCTGATGACTTGCCACAGGACCTGTTCACACCGGGCAGCCATCTGCACGTGTCCGGCTACACGCTGCTCAACACCGGGTCACGGCAGGCAGTACTCACGGCGCTCGGGCACGCGCACCGCACCGGCATGACGATCTCGGTGGATGGCGCGTCCTCCGCGCCGCTCGGGCGAGTAGGAGCTGAGCCTTTTCTCCAGCTCACTAACGGCGCGACGCTGATCTTCGTCAACCCTGAGCAGGGCAAGGTGCTGACTGGCCGGGACGACCCGGGGCAGGCCGCGAGGGTGCTGAACGCCTGGTACCCGCATGTGGTCATGAAGCTGGGCGCGGACGGCGCGATGATGTACGCCGGCGGCCGTCCTGAGCCGGTCCGGGTCAGCGCGCCGCCGCTAGAGCGCATCGTGGACAGCACTGGCGCTGGCGATGCGTTCATCGCCGGTTTCCTGCCTGCCTGGCTGGACAAGAAGCCGCCGGGCGAGGCACTGTCCGGCGGCTGCCGCCTGGCCGCCAAGGCGCTGAATCTTGTTGGCGCCCGCCCCCTCCTTTAGCGGACGCTGCTGTAGCCAGACGCCGCTCTAACCGGATGCGGCGCCAGCCGGACGCCGCGCTGGCTGCCGACGAAGCATGACGGCCGACCCGGCGGCCGGCCGTCATGCTTGCCCCCGTTGAGTCAGCCAGCTGCTCCCGGCGTCGGCGTCGCGACAACAGCAGCGCCGGGTGACGGGCTGGCGCTGGGCTGCCCGCTGGCAGGCGCCGGGCAGCCTGCGACGCCGCGGGTCCAGGTGACTGGCCGGAGGCTCACCGGCGCGCCAGGTGGCAGCTGAAATGTCGAGTTGACGTAGCCCGCGGCCAGGACAGCTGCCTCCCAGGCTGGCGGACACTGAACATTCGAGCCGACCAGAGTGGCGACACCGAGGACGGCGCTGGTCGACGGGTCGAAGAACAGAGCATCCCCGCCGTTGCCCGTGAACCCGGGCGGCACGTACACCTCGGCAGCCGAGCGCCCGAGCAGGTCGTGAGCGGCGGGCACGAGGGTCACGCCGGGCAGCCGGGACGCAGCCAGGTACAAGGCGGCGCGCAGCGGTGGCGTCGTCGGCGACTCGAACAACAATCCGACGATGGTGCCGAACTCGGCTTGCACCAGCGGCTGCCCGTTATCCCTGGACGCCCTGGCGATCCGAGCCAGCAGCGGGCCGGGCGCCGTCGGCAGGCTTAGCAGCTGCGACCACGTGATGATCCGCCGACCGAACGAGAGGCCCGGAGGTATCGGGCTGGCTGTGCCGCCCCAGCCGCCATCGACCAGCCGGCCGGTGACCCCGTTGCCGATCCAGATGGTGCGCTTCGCCGCCACGTTGTGGCCGTTGCCGGGGTCGATGTACTCCGACTCGGAGACAAAGAACCGCCCGTGCCCGGCAGACTGGTTCGCGGCCGCCGACGCGGCCTTGCGCAGCACGACGGCAGCCGTGAGGACTGCGGGCTTGGCTGCCGGTCGGATCGTTCGCGGGCTCGGTGCCATGACGACGGCCGCGGCGGCGATCCCGACGGCCGCTGCGCACGTCCCGGCCGCGAGCGGGATCCAGAATCTCCGGGCCCGCGGCTTCGCTCGCGCTTGACCCGGCCGTGCCTTCGCCACCGCCGTCAGCAGCAGGTCCCTGGCGGCGGCTGTCTCGGCGGCCGTCGGCCCTTGCATATCGGATCGGAACTCCCCAAGCAGCGTCAGTTCGTCCATGCTTGTGTCTCCTTGTAGGTCAGTGATTCGGCGTTCAGTGACTCGGCGTTCAGTGATTCGGGGCTGACTAGGGCGCGCAACTGGCGCCGCGCTCGGTGCAGGCGGGATCGGACGGTGCCGACCGGGATCTCCAGGGCCAGGCCGATCTCCGCGTAGGACATGTCAGCCCAGGCGAAGAGCAGCAGGACTTCTCTGTCCCGGTCCGCCATCACGGCCAGGATCTGCGCGAGCTTCGCATTCACGGCCGCCGAGTCAGCGCGGCTGTCGGCCATCGAGAACGCGACGGCGGCGTCGGCATCGGCGAGCGGATCGACGCCGTGCCGCGCATAGGCTGCGAGCTGCCTGCGCTCGGCTCGCAAGTGATTACGTAGCAGGTTGTGAGCGATGCCATAGAGCCACGGACGAGCGTCGTGCGTGTCTGCCCGGTAGGCACCGCGCCGGGCAAAGGCGACCACAAATGTTTCCGCCGCCAGATCAGCGGCAAGCCCGCTGTCGACTCGCCGACGCAGATAGCGATACAGCTCGGCGTGGTGGCGGTCGAAGACGCCGGCGAACGCCGCGGGTTCAGATCGCGAGCGCGCAATCAGCTCGGCGTCGGGCTGGCCTGGACTCAAGGCACCTCCTAGTGGCATGCGACATCTTCCAGCCTGTCTATGTCCGAAGCCAGCGCATGAGTTCACGCAGCCTGCCCGCGGACCGCCGCGACCATCGACGGCTACCCTGGTGGCCCGATCCGGACCGGCCGTCATGGCCTACGCCGGCTCAACGGACCCCGTTCCCAGCCTTAATGAATGTAGGGACATGACCGCCTACCTTGACCGTCTCTTCTCCCTGGAGCATCGCGTGGCCGTCGTCACCGGCGGCAGCTCGGGCATCGGCCGCGGCATTGCGCTGGCTCTCGGCCGGGCCGGCGCTGCCGTCGTCATCATCGCCCGGGACCAGGGCAACCTGGCCGATGCGCTGGCCGAGCTGGCGGCGGCCGGCTGCGAGGCTGCGAGCGTGCGCGCCGACCTCGGCGACCGGCAAGCAGTGGACCGGGCCGCTGGCGAAGCGCGGGCAGCGTTTGGCCCGCCGGACATCCTGGTCAACTGCGCCGGGCTCAACCTCCGCCCGCCGATGGCTGACCTGACGGTCGCGCAGTGGGACGAGCTGATGGCGGTGAACCTGACGGCGCCGTTCCTGCTGGGCCAGCAGTTCGGTCCGCTGATGGCGGAGCGCGGCTGGGGTCGCATCATCAACGTCACATCCCAGCAGGCCGACCGTGCCTTCGGCAACAGCGGCGGGTACGGCGCGGCCAAGGGCGGCGTCGCCTCGCTGACGAGATCGCAGTCGGAAGCGTGGGCGGCCCGCGGCGTCTGCTGCAACGCGATCTGCCCGGGCTTCGTCGTGACGCCCCTGACGGCCGAGGTGTCGGCGGACCCGGTCCGGCTGGCCGCGCTGGCCGGCCGGACGATGGTGGGCCGCAACGGGTTGCCGGGCGACTTCGCTGGTGCGGCGGTGTTCCTCGCCAGCGCGGCCAGCGACTACGTGACCGGGCAGACCATCCGGGTCGACGGCGGCTTCTCGGCCACCTGAGCGGCGCGTCGGCCTGCGCATCTGCGCCGCCGGGACGGCACAATGGCGGTCATGGCCAGACGCACCACGACATCTCCCGCCGGCGGCGGCCGCGGCCGCGGCGGTGACAGCACCGACGTCGACGACGCCGAGTTCGAGGAAAACATCGTCGACATCGACGTCACCGACGAGATGCGCGCCAGTTACCTCGAGTACGCCTACTCGGTGATCTACCAGCGCGCCCTGCCGGACGCCCGGGACGGGCTCAAACCCGTGCAGCGCCGCATCCTGTACCAGATGAGTGAGATGGGCCTGCGGCCCGACCGCGCGTACGTCAAGTGCGCCCAGGTGGTCGGCGCGGTGATGGGACGGCTGCACCCGCATGGCGACAGCGCGATCTATGACGCTCTGGTCCGGATGGCCCAGCCGTGGGCCATGCGGCTGCCACTGATCGACGGGCACGGGAACTTCGGCTCGCCAGGCGGCGAGGACCCCCCAGCTGCGATGCGGTACACCGAGGCGCGCCTGGCCCCGGCCGCCCTGGAGATGACGAACTCGCTGGACGAGGACACCGTCGACTTTGTCGCGAACTACGACGGCACCCTGATGCAGCCGGAGGTCCTGCCGGCTGCCTTCCCGAACCTGCTGGTCAACGGCGCGGCCGGCATCGCCGTCGGGATGGCGACCAACATGGCCCCCCACAACCTCGGCGAGGTCGTCGCGGCCGCTCGGCACCTGATCGCCCATCCGGATGCCGACCTGGAAACGCTGATGCGGTTCGTGCCGGGCCCGGATCTGCCGACTGGCGGCAAGATCGTCGGGCTGGACGGGATCCGGGAGGCCTACGAGACCGGCCGCGGCATCTTCCGGACCAGGGCTGCGGCCCGGATGGAGAAGCTCACGCCGCGGCGCAACGGCATCGTCGTCACCGAGCTGCCCTACGGCGTCGGACCGGAGAAGGTCATCGCCAGGATCAAGGACCTCGTCCAGGCCAAGAAGCTGAACGGGGTGTCTGACCTCAAGGATCTCACCGACATGAAGCACGGCCTGCGCCTGGTCATCGAGGTGCGGTCGGGCTTCGTGCCCGAGGCAGTCCTCGACGAGCTGTACCGGCTGACGCCGATGGAGGAGACGTTCGGCATCAACAACGTCGCGCTTGTCGACGACCGGCCCAAGACGCTCGGGCTGCGCGAGCTGCTCCAGATCTACGTCGACTTCCGGATCGACGTTGTCCGGCGGCGGTGCGAGTTCCGCCTCGCCAAGCGCGAGGCCCGGCTGCACCTGATCGACGGCTTGGTCATCGCGCTGCTGAACATCGACGAGGTCATCCAGGTCATCCGCACCAGCGACGACGCAGCCGCCGCCAAGGAACGGCTGATGGAGATCTTCGACCTCAGCGAGATCCAGGCGCAGTACATCCTGGACACACCGCTTCGCCGCCTGACCCGCTACGACCGGCTTGAGCTCGAGCGCGAGCGCGAGACCCTGGCGGCCGAGATTGCCGAGCTGACCGCCATCCTGGAGTCCGAGCAGCGCCTCCGCGAGCTCGTGTCGGCTGAGCTCGCGGCCGTTGGCGAGAAGTTCGCCACGCCGCGCCGCACGGTGCTGCTGGAGGGCACGGGCGCGGCCCGGACGGCAGCGGTGCCGCTGGAGGTCGCCGACGAGCCCTGCGTCGTGCTGCTCTCCTCGGCGGGCCTGCTGGCCCGCGCCGCGACGCGGCCGGCCGCAGACGGGCAGGCCACGTTGCCGACGGGCGATGAGGACGCGGCCCGGGGACGTCCGCCAGCCCGGTCACCCGCCAGCTCGGGCGGCCAGCGCGCGGCCCACGACGTCATCGTGTCCTCGGTCCGCTCGACGGCCCGCGGCACCATCGGCGTGGTGACATCGGCCGGGCGGCTCATCCGGCTCGGCGTGCTCGAGCTGCCTGCGCTGCCGCCGAGCGCGCAGTCACCGGCGCTGTCGGGCGGCGCGCCGGCCAGTGAGTTCGTCAGCACCGGGCCGGACGAGACGGTCGTGGCGATCGTGGCGGCCGACGCCGACGGCGAAGGTCTGGCGCTGGGCACCGCCCAGGGCGTGGTCAAGCGCGTGACGCCGGACTATCCGCAGAACGCCGCGGACTTCGAGGTGATCACGCTGAAAGACGGCGACCGGGTTGTGGGCGCGGTTCAGCTGACCGACGAGGATCAGGACCTGACGTTCATCACCAGCGATGCGCAGCTGCTGCGGTTCCCGGCGTCGGCGGTGCGGCCACAGGGCCGCGCGGCCGCCGGGATGGCCGGCATCCGGCTGTCGCCGAGAGCTAGCGTGATCTGGTTCGGGGCTGTCGACCCCACAGCCGGGGTGCAGGCTGCAGCGTCGGATGGCCCGGCCGCCGGGCCGGTGGTGGTCACCGTGGCCGGCGCGGCTGGCGCGCTGCCCGGCACCACGGCCGCGACGGTCAAGGTCACCCCGTTCGCGGAGTTCCCGCCGAAGGGCCGGGCCACCGGCGGCGTCCGCTGTCACCGCTTCCTGCGGGGTGAGGACATACTCGTGCTGGCGTGGGCCGGCCCAGGCCCGGCCCGCGGTGCCACCGAGGCGGGCACGCCGGTCGAGCTACCGCCACCGGTCGGCCGCCGGGATGGCTCGGGCGAGCGAGTTCGCCATCCGCTCGCCGCGATCGGAGGCACGGCGCCTCCGTCCTGACCTCCTGCCAGGAATCCAGAGCGTCCTGAGAACGCAGCCTCGGCTCGCGGCTAGGCCCGCCGCGCAGGCTATCTCCCAGATGACGGCCGCACTCGGCTACGGCTGTCGCGAAGGGAGGAACCCCATGGTCTCCAGCACTGGCGGCCGGACCCGGCGGCTCGTCATGACCGGCATCGTGGCCGCCGGGGTCGGCGCAGGCGGCACTGGCGTCGCGCTCGCAGCTACCGGGGGGTCGGGCGCGGCGGCGGCGTCGACCACCTCGGTGACGTCGTCACCGTCCTCGTCGGCACCGTCCTCGTCGTCACCGTCCTCGTCGTCACCGTCCTCATCGCCGTCGACCGGGACCCCGCCAGCAGGCACCATGCCAGGATCTGCGGGCACCCATCACTGCACGCACTCGGGCGGTAGCTCCACCAGCCCGAGCGGCGCCGGGAGCTCCACTGGCGCCAGCTCACGCAGTTCGACCGGGTCGTAGATCCTGCTGGCACGCCGTTACCCAGGCGGCCTGCCAGCAACCGGGCAGTGCCGCGCGGCATCCACCTCGTGGCTGTGCGGCACTGCCCTTCCCAGCCAGCTCATTGGGCGCCAGCTTGGAGATGCGGACCGGTTTGGCGCGCTCGACGACGCCGATCAGCCCACAGAATCAGGGCAAACCGGCTATCCGTCGGCGCCCGACCACCGGCCCAACGTCGTCGTTGTGGCATTCACGATGCTGTATCAGCAGCAGAGTCACAACCACGACGTTCGAGACCATGTGGCAGGCGGAGGCGGGCGGTTCAGTAGCTGCGGCGGAGCAGGAAGGACCCGCCGGGCAGGTCCGCCGCGCTGACGAACTCCTGAGACTCTAGGGCGAACTACGCGGGCTCAGGCGTCGATTCGCGAGGGGTCGAGCTCGGCCGCGCCGCCGACGATGAAGTCACGGCGAGGGGCGACCTCGCCGCCCATCAGCAGGTCGAAGATCTCCTCGGCGGCCTCGGCGTCCTCGATCTTGATCCGGCGCAGCACGCGCTTGCGCGGGTCCATGGTCGTCTCGGCCAGCTGGTGTGCGTCCATCTCGCCGAGGCCCTTGTAGCGCTGCGGTGGCTCCTTGAAACGCTGGCCCTTGCGCTCCAGTTCCAGCAAGGTGCGGTGCAGCTCGGCGTCGCTGTAGGTGTAGATGTACTTCTGCTGCCCCTTGCGCGGATTGGTCAGCTCGATCCGGTGCAGCGGCGGCACCGCAGCGTACACGCGCCCGGCTTCGACCATCGGCCGCATGTACCGGTGGAAGAGCGTGAGCAGCAGGGTGCGGATGTGTGCGCCGTCCACGTCGGCGTCGGCCATGAAGATCACGCGCTGGTAGCGCGCCGAGTCCAGGTCGAACGCGTTGCCTGAGCCTGCGCCGAGCACCTGGATAATCGCGGCGCACTCCGCGTTCTTCAGCATGTCGGCGAGCGACGCCTTCTGG
>DATHQE010000402.1:0-2240 GCA_035483035.1 Streptosporangiaceae bacterium
GCTGAGCGCGAGCGTGAGCTCCTCGACGGCCAGCAGCGGCGCCACGTTTGCCTCCAGCCGCTGCCGGCATCGCATGATGGCCTCGACCTTGCGCACCGTGTCAGCTGGCCCGGCCGCGGCTGCGTGCTCCTGGAGTTCGTCGCGGCGGACCTCGTTGGCGAGCTCGACGGACGCGCCTAGCTGGATCGCGAGCACGTCGCGGTAGAACGCGGCCAGATCCAGCAGTGCCCGGTCCAGCGCATCCCGCTTGAGGCGGGTAGCCCGCGACTTCTGCCGGTCCTCCAGGTCCCGCAGCGCGCCAGCACCACCGCGCAGCGCCGTCGCGACGCCCTTGCCCGTCGAGCCCTCGCCGAACGCACGGCGCAGCGCCTCGCGCTCGGGTTCGTCCAGCTCCTCCGTTGTCGCTGCGGACTCTGCTCCGGCGGCCCTGACCAGGCCAGCGGCAGCCCGGAGCGCGTCACCCAGGCTGCCGACCTGGCCAGGCACCCGCAGGACCTCGGCACGTCTGCGCGCTGCCTCCTCGTCGGTGGCCAGCCGGCGCGCCCGGCCGATGTGGCCCTGCGCCGCGAGTGCGGCCGCCCGCGCCCGCTCGGCCGGAATGCCCTCGCGCTCCAGGAGCTCGGTCACTGCTGCCGTCCGCGGCGATACCAGGGTCACGAGCCGGCACCGCGACCTAATCGTCGTCGGCAGGTCGTCGGCGTAGGGCGCGCAGAGCAGCCATACTGTTCGCGGCGCTGGCTCTTCGATGGCTTTGAGCAGCGCGTTCGCCGCCTGCTCTGTACATCTGTCCGCGTCTTCGAACAGCACGATCCGCCACCGCCCGTAGACCGGCGAGGCGGCCGCTTTCAGCACTAGGTCCCTGGTCTGCCGGACGCCGTAGGACAGGCCGTCGGGCCGGACGAGCAGCAGGTCCGCGTGCGCGCCCGCGGCGACCTGACGACACGACGGGCACTCGCCGCAGCCCTGCCGGTCGCACAGCAACGCAGCGGCGAAGGCGCGCGCGGCAAGCGATCGCCCGGACCCTGGCGGCCCGGTGAACAGCCAGGCGTGCGTCATCCCGGCGGTCACCGGCCCACTCGCCGCGCCCGTACTTGCGGCCTCGGCCGCCGCACGGTTCGCCGCACTCGCGGCAACCGCTCGCTCGAGCTGGTCAACCACCAGCTCCTGGCCGACTAGCTCGCCGAACACGGCCGCGGGCATCAGATCCGTCACTCTCGGATCGCCGGGAACGAGCCCGTGTTGTCTTCAGCGGCGAACGGGATCGGGTCTGGCAGCAGCTCCCGCACCCGCTGCTGGATGTCGCGGCTGACATCACCCTCGGGCCGGGCCGCGTCCAGAACGAAGTACCGGTCCGGCTCGGCGTTGGCCAGCGTCAGGAATCCGTTGCGCACGCGCTGGTGGAACTCCACCGGCTCGGACTCCATGCGGTCGGCCGAGCTGAGCCGACGGCCGAGGCCTAGCACTGGTGGCAGGTCGAGCAGGATGGTCAGGTCGGGCGTGAGCCCGCCGGTAGCCCAGCGGTTCAGCTCGGCGATCTCGCTGACCGGCAGCTGCCGTCCGGCACCCTGGTAGGCAAGAGTGGAGTCGACGTAGCGGTCGGTGACCACAATCGCGCCCCGCTCCAGCGCCGGGATGATCACGGCCTGCACGTGCTCGGCGCGGTCCGCTGCGTACATGAGCGTCTCAGCCCGCGGCGACAGTCCGGTGTGTGCGGTGTCGAGCAGCAGCGCCCGCAAGCGCATGCCGACTTTAGTCGCGCCCGGCTCGTGGGTGGTCACCACGTCATAGCCCTGGTCGCGCAGCCAGATCGCCAGCAGCCTGGCTTGCGTTGACTTGCCGGCTCCCTCGCCGCCTTCCAGTGACAGGAAAACGCCGGGCCTCCGGCTCGGCCCGGTCGTCGGCTCGACGGCCGCGCCAACGTCGGTCTTGCCGTGGCGCTTGCCCATGCCGTCGCCCTTGCCGTTCCCGTTCGAAGCCACCTTCGGATCGTGCCGGAACACCGCGCCGAGGTCCGCCAGCAGCGGCACGCCCCGGCGGTCGTCCATCTGCCGGTATGACGCGCGGCCGAGGAGCACGGCCACGACGGCGGCGAGCAGGAGGACCAGGTTGTACCCGATGTTCAGGTAGGCGACGCTGCCGATCCGCACGGTGCCACCGCCCATGGCGTGCACCAGCGCGTTGAAGCCGCCCGCGAGTGTCGGCGCGATCGCAATCACAGCGAAGAGGATGACCCGGATCGC
>DATHQE010000403.1:0-1808 GCA_035483035.1 Streptosporangiaceae bacterium
ATGGCCTTGGGCCGGTCGTCATCGTCGCCGAACGCCGCCGAGACGACCGCCAGGGACAGCGGGAACACGATCCCGGCGCCCAGCCCCGTCAGCGCTCGCGCCGCGATCAGCTCTCCGGCCGAGACCGACAGCGCGCACCACAGCGACGCCGCCAGGAACACCGCCAGCCCAGCCAGCAGCAGCCGTTTGCGGCCGACGCGGTCCCCGATCACCCCGGCGGGCAGCATGACCGCGGCGAACACGAGCTGGTAGGCGTCAACGAGCCATTGCAGGTCACCGGTGCCTGCATGGAGCGCGGCCGATATGGCCGGCAGCGTGATGTTCAAGATCGTGAGGTCCAGATTCACCACGATCACCGACAGACACGTCACCGCCAGCATCCACCACCTGCGGGCGCGCATAGGCACTCCTCAATATGTTAGTTAATAACATGTTATGCCCTAACGTAACGGAGTTAGGAGCGGGCCGCAAGCCGGCCAGCACTCGCCAGCGCGTGGCTGAAGCCGACGGCGGCGTGTCGAACCGGACCGTCTTCCGGGACGTTCTGCAGGCAGCTACCGCTGTCCGTCAGGGTTGCTGAGTCGGGCTCCAGCCGAAGGGCGCCTGATCGTCTTCCCGCCAGTCCTCCGGCGGACTGGTGAGGGAGAGGACGTCGTTGAGCCACCAGGTCGCATCCGGGTCCCAGCCGGCCAGCATCGTGCACGCGCCGTCGTCGGCCGGGATCGCGATTCCGGCCGTGGTGAGGTAGCCCGCGACGGAAACGTGTACGGCGTCCCAGTCAGCGGCCACTGCGGCGTAGTCGGGGATCAGCCAGCGGGCGGCCCGCCCGGTTGCCCGCCACCAGTCATGACGGCGGGACTTGCTGACGTCGAGCGGGTAGCGGTCCACCAGCTCGGCCCACTGGCCTGGGCCGCAGACCTCGTAGACGCGTGCACCGTCCTCTGGTGCGACCGGCCAGCAGCGGGCCGACCGCCAGCCCAGCCCGTCCTCGACCAGGACCAGCCTGACGGCACCCAGCGCGGGAAGTCCACGCGTGGTCACGGGTAGCCGGGAGTGCGTCGGACTTGACCACCAATGACCGCTATATGACGCGGCGGGATCTTCGGGCCGGTCATGCGCTGACCGCTCATCATCAAGGGTGTTCGCCAGCCAGGCCCCTGCCGACTCGGCCGCGCCGGTCAGCAGTGGTTCCGGCAGCGGATGCTGGTCCAGGAACTGCGTGTAGCGCTGGCGGCTACGATCGACCGGCTCCGTCCACCAGTGCGCGTCGGGGGTTCCGGCCGCCGCGACAACCGCCTCCGCGATCGGCCGTAGCGCCTCACGTGCCGCTTCACCCGCGAACCCCTGGTCCTCGTCGTCCGGCTCCTGCCAGTACCAGGCGAAGTCAACGGCGGCCCGCAGGCCAGATAGGAGAGCGCTGCCATCCAACGGGGTACCGGACAGGTCGGCGGTTCTGGCGCACTCGCTGAGCTTTCTGGCACAGCGCTCCGCATCTCCCGTCCGTAGGTAGCGCAATGCGTCAACCCAGGCTCCCCGGACCCGTCCGCCAAGCGACGTTAGCCGGTCATCGAGCAAATTGACGCACAGTGACCTGCCTCGGGGACCAGCCAGCAGCGCATCAGCGGTCAGCCCAGGCTGGCCCAGAAGCGGCGGGTCAGCAGAGGACACGTGGTCACCTTAGATGACTTCGCATACGGAGACACCCAGCGACTCTACGGGCCGGTCTTGGTGCGCAAATTCAGCACTCACGGACAGCGGAGCGGCAGGTCAGAACTCCGTGACATCGGCTACGGCCGAATCGCGGCCCA
>DATHQE010000404.1:0-18068 GCA_035483035.1 Streptosporangiaceae bacterium
GCGCGCGGCCTGGACCCAGCGCCGTTCGCGGGGTACCTCCAGGTGTTCCGGCACGGCATGCCGCCGCATGGCGGCTTCGCCATCGGGCTGGAGCGATGGACGGCGCAGCTGACCGGCGCAGCGAACGTCAGGCAGGTGACCCTGTTCCCCCGCGACCTGCACCGGGTCAGCCCGTGACGGGCTGGCTCATGGGATCTCGATGAGGACCTTGCCAAGGATCCCGGCCTCGACGGCTTCGTGGGCCGCCATGATCTGGTCTAGGGGGAACCTGGTCACTGGAAGCTCGGTCAGCGCTCCGGCCGCCAGCGCGGCGCTGATGTCGGTCACCGCCTGGTCAGCGGCCTCAGCAGTGATCCCGTAGATCAGGACGAAGCGCAGCGTCACGTTGGCGCCCATGCACTGGCGCACCGGCAGCACCGGGTCGTCCGGCTCAGCCGCGTAGTCGACGATATACGTCGACGGCCCCGACAACGCGAGGTCCAGCGCCAGATTGGCGCCAAGCGCGACCTCGACGATCCGGTCCATGGTCGGCGCGAACGCGCGAAGCTCGTCGGCTGCGCCGGGCTGTCGGTAATTCACGACCAGGTCGGCGCCGGCCTGTCGCGCCAGCTCAGCTTTCTCCGGCCCGCTGACGGTGGTCGCGACCCGTGCGCCGAAGAACTTCGCCAGCTCGATGGCGAAGTGACCCACTGCCCCGGCGCCGCCTGCCACCAGGACATTCTTGCCCACGACCGGACCGTCGGCGACTAGGCACCGGTGTGCGGTTATGGCCGGTACGCCGAGGCACGCGCCGAGTTCGTCAGATACTCCGTCTGGCAGCGGAACGGCCTGGCGTGACGGCACGATGCTCCACTGGGCCGCAGTCCCCCACTGCCGACTGGCGGCTGCCAGCCAGGTCCAGACCCGCTGTCCGATGCGGCCTTGATCAACGCCCTCGCCGACGGCGTCGATAATGCCGGTGCCATCGTGATGCGGGATCTGGAAGCCGTCAATCGGCCGCGGGGTCGCGCCGCTCCGCGACTTCCAGTCCGTGGGGTTGATCCCGGACAGGGTCATCCTGACCTGGACCTCACCGGGGCCCGGCGCGGGCTTGGCTATGTCCTCGACGCGGAGCACCTCCGCCGCCGGTCCATATTGCTCGTACCGCACTGCCTTCATTGGGCTGCTCTCCTTTGCGGGTGCCTCACTCCCTGTCTCCTCAGCCGAGGACCGGCACGATCTTGTCGATCTCGGCGAGCTCGGCCGCGCTCGGCTGCCACTCGCCGGCCGCGGCATTAGCCCGCACCTGCTCGGCTGACGTCGCCCCGGCAATGACCGACGTGCAGCCGGGCAGCGCCGCGAGGCCGCCTATGGCGACCTCGAGGACAGTCCGGCCGTGCTGTTCCGCCCACGTCGCCAGCGCCTCGACCTTGTCAAGCTTGTCCTCGGTGATGTACTCATCACGGCCTGCCAGCCTGGTGCCGTCCGCTGGCCCGACGCCGCGCCGGATCTTGCCGGTCAGCAGCCCGTTCGCAAGCGGGAAGAACGGCAGAACCCCGAGGCCGAACTGGACGGCCGCGGGTACCACATCGAGCTCGGCCTGCCGCTCGAGCAGCGACCAGTGGTTCTGGGCGGAGATGAACGGCACGGCATTGATCTCGCGCGCTGCGGCGGCCGCGGCCGCGAGCTGGACCCCGGAGAAATTCGAATGGCCTATGTAACGGACCTGGCCAGCCCGGACCAGATCGGCCAGCGCCGACAGTGTCTCCTCGATCGGCGTCACCGGGTCGGGCGTATGAATCTGGTACAGGTCGATGTAGTCGGTCCGCAGCCTGCGAAGTGATTGCTCGACGGCGCGCTTGATGTAACTGCGGCTGCCCTTGGCCCCGGCGGCCGGGCCGTAGCCCATGTCGCCGGCTTGCGAGCCGAACTTGGTCGCCAGCACCACCTGATCACGCCGGGTCAGCAGGACCTCGCCGAGCATCTCCTCCGACCGGCCGGCCCCGCCGTACGTCTCCGCCGTATCGAGGAGCGTGATACCCGCGTCGATGGCAGCGTCGACGACCGCGAGAGTCTGCTTGACATCCAGTCGGCGGCCGAAGTTGTTGCAGCCGAGCCCGACGACGGAGACCTGCAACCCGGAGTTGCCGAGCGGCCTGTAGCGCATGCGTCCTGCCTTTACGCGGAGGGGATGTGGCTTACCTTCGCGATCGTACCGAGGCCGGCCGCGCCAGCCTTGGCCAGGCCTGCCGGGCCTGCTGGCTGCGGCAGGCTGGCTCGCCAGCCAGCCCAGATTGGCGTCGTGGCGACGCAGCTTGATGGCTGGCCTGAAATCGCATCTGCGATACCATTTGCACAATGGCGATTGCGCCGCGTCCATTACGCACACGCGCATCGAATATGCGCGAGTAAGGCTAATGGGTTCAAATTCTTTTGGCAGCGCGGACGGCCGTGTCACGATAGTAAGATCCACCCGGCACATCGGGAGGGAGCGCGGCTGATGGCGGACGCCACGGGGCTTGACAGCCCGGTACCGGGCCTGGGCAATGACCGCCCGGCCTCGGTCAGCCACGCGCGCGACACCGCGGGCGCACCCACAGTTCTGCGCATCCTCCTGGGCACGCAGTTAAGGCGCCTGCGCGAGTCTCGCGGGATTTCAGCTCAGGAAGCCGCGAAAGCTATCCGCGGCTCGGAATCCAAGATCAGCCGGATCGAGCTCGGCCGTAACGCGGTGCGCGAGGTCGACATCGCCGACCTGCTCAACCTGTACGGGATCACCGACCTGGCCGAGCGTGAGCAGCTCCTGACCCTGGCGAGCCAGGCCAACCAGCAGGGCTGGTGGCATCGCTACCAGGACGTACTCCCGACCTGGTTCCAGTCCTATATCGGGCTGGAAGAATCGGCTGAGTCCATCCGGAGCTTCGACGCCCAGTTCGTGCCTGGCCTGCTGCAGACGGAGGATTACGCGGCCGCCGTCATCCAGCTTGGCGCGTACTCCCGCGCGGAGACCCACCGCCTCGTCTACCTCCGCAAAGAGCGGCAGCGGCGGTTCGCCGCCGGTGGTCTGCGCCTGCGGGCCGTGATCGACGAAGTAGCGCTGCGCCGCCCGATCGGCACACCTGCGCTCAGGCGGGCGCAGCTCGATCACCTGCTCGCGGCATCCAGCCGGCCTGGCCTCACCATTCAGGTCTGCCCGTTCCTCACTGGTGCCTCGTATGCCGCGCCGGGCAGCTTCAGCATTCTGCAGTTCGCTGCCGAAGACCTGCCTGACGTCGTCTACGTGGAGCAGCTCACCAGCGCCCTGTACTTGGACAAGCGTGCGGACATCGACCGCTACACCGAGGCGATGAATCAGATCGCGGCGACCAGCACGACGGCAGAGCACACCACTGACCTGATCCGCTCGATGATCGGCGAGTTGGAGGGATCCGAGTGAGCACCAGCAATGTCGGTCCAGGCGAGCGCGAGATCGGTACCAGCACGATCGGGTCGGCCTGGATCAAGAGCAGCTACAGCGGTCCGACCGGCGGGAACTGCGCCGAGGTCGCCTTCCTAGCGGACGGGCAGGTGGCGATGCGCAACTCCCGGCACCCGGACGGCCCCGTGCTCGTCTTCACCAGAGCCGAATGGGATGCGTTCCTGTCTGGCGCATGCGACGGTGAATTCGGCGTCTCTGGCTGAGGTTGCCCGCGCCAGCGCACATGCGGGAAGATGGACCCGTGTTGCACAGCGTTACGGCCTTCATCGAAGGCTACTGGTGGCTTGTCTTCATTCTGCCGCCGGTCCTTGGCGGTAGCCTCCAGCAGCACCATCGGCGGCGGCTTGCGATCCTAGCTGCCAAGGGCAAACTGGCCGAGAGCAAGAGCCAGGCGCTCAGCGCACCACCAGAGCCGCAACCCATCTGCGGGTGCAGTCATCACCTGAGCTTCCACAGCCCGCACACCGCAGCCTGCGCGGTGGACGACTGTCGCTGCCAGCAGTATGTCGGCCCCGAGCCCCTGGGCTACGTGTTCGCACAGCCGCTGATAGATCCCGACGCACAGACCGGGAACGGGGCCGCCGTCCCTCCGTCGCCCGCCTGACCTCGGCCGACTGATCTGCCTGAACCCGGCTGCCTGAACCCGGCCGACCTGAAGCCGAGCCTGCCCGAAGACCTGACGGGCCCCCGGATGCGGGCGGCTGGCCAGCTATCCGGGGGCCCGTCAGTCTCTGCCCTCCCGGGCTTTAGCTCGCCGGCGAGTCGAACTCGCCGGCCTTCACGCCAGTCACGAACGCAGCCCACTCTTCGCCGTCGAAGACGTGAGCTGGCTTCGTGGTGTCCTTAGAGTCACGCAATGCGACCAGTCCGCCCGGCAGGTGGGCCACTTGGACGCAGGCCGAGTTGTTGCAAGCGCGGCTGGTGATCCACGCTGCGTTGGACGTGTCATATTCGGACATGCGGGTGTTCCTTTCAGGCGGATACGTCGGATCCTTCAGATATCGATTGGATGAGAAGCGCTGAGTCAGCAGGAGGAAGCGCCGTCGCGCGCAGGAGATCAAAGGCTTCAGCTCGAGCGCGTACCTCGCGGTCCCGTTCTTCGATATAGGCCTGCCCAGTTACCCCTTCGGTGTAAACAACATCCGGGTCGAAGCGCTCGGGGAACTCGATAATCGCGAATGCGCCGCCCATGCCAGGGTGCAGCCCGCTGCCAAACGCCAGCACCTGCAGGGTGATGTTCGGCCACTGGCTTGCCTCATGGAGGTGCTCTAGCTGCTCGCGCATGACATGCGAAGGGCCGACCATCCGCCGCAGGACGGCTTCGTCGAGGATGATCCACAGTTCCAGGGGATCGGCGCGCACCAGTACGTCCTGGCGTTGCATGCGGAGCCTGACCAGCCGCTCAATTTCATCAGGGGTCTGTCGCCGGCGAACCGTCGACATCACCGCGCGGGCGTAGTCCTCGGTCTGGAGCAGGCCATGCACGACCTGAGCCTCGTAGACCCGCAGTGAGGCGGCCTCGGCTTCGAGTCCGACGTAGATGCCAAAGCCAGTGGGCAGCACACCGTCCCAGACGGCCCACCAGCCTTTGCGGTGCCCTTCCCTGGCCATGTCCAGCAGCACCTGCCGCTGGCCCGGGTCGTCCACTCCGTAGAGTTCCAGCATGGAGTTGAGATAGGCAGTGCGCGTCGGCGCCTTGCCGGTCTCGATCCGGGACAGCGTCGACGGGGCAAGCCCGAGGCGCTCGGCCACCTCTTCAAGCTTGATCGACTGCTGCTCTCGCAGCCGTCTTAACTCGCTGCCGAGCCGGCGGCGGCGAACGGTTGGACCGACCGACACTGGCACTCGCCCCCTCTGCGGGAAGCTCGCGGCCAATCTTTCTGTGTCTCGCCTTTCCGCGCCCCAGCTTTCAGGGTCAAATCGGTCACGGCACAGGGGATTGGCTGCCCGTCACTCTCTTGCCGATCACCATACATGATCATGCCCTTGCCCTGAGATCCCATGTGAAATTTCGCGGCCGTAATTTGTGTCACGCACTTGCGTGGCATGCATCATCACTTCATGATTGAACTGAGAAGGCGCATTGCCTGCGCCGTTCCATTCTGGCTCGGGTGCTGCCGCCAATGTTGGCTGAATCGCAGACTCGCCGTTCTCGAGCTGCGGGGTTCTTGGGCTGCACGGTCTCGGGGACCGGGCGGGAGGGAGCGAACCGATGGCAGCCTCCGTTCTCCCACCCCGCAGCGCCCGCACGAGCAACGCCAGCCAGGACCTCGCGGCGACGACAGGAGCCGCGGTTCTGGGCAGTCTGACCATTCCGGGCCGACCCGAGCACGTGCGCGAAGCACGTGCTTTCGTGGCTAAGGCACTGGGCGAATTACACCCAGGCCTGGACAATGCCGTCCTGCTGACCTCCGAGCTCGTCACCAACGCCGTTATGCACAGCAGATCGCGCTGCGACGGGGGCACGGTTACGGTCCTGGTCGTCGAGTCCGTCGGCGGCGTGCGGATCGAGATCGCCGACGAAGGATCCGAGCTCAGCTCACCAGTCGTCCGGGGTGACGTGTACGCCTCCGATGGACACGGCCTGTACCTAGTGCAGACGCTCGCCGACCAGTGGGGGTACCTGCGCGACGAAGGCGGCACGACCGTCTGGTTCTGGCTCGGCGCCGGGACCTCAGCGGTCAGTTAGGCCGGCGCGCTCGCCCAATCGGGTAGCCGTACACGTGCTAGCTACGGCCCTGCTAGCTACGGCCCTGCTAGCTACGGCCGGGCCCGCGCGCCGCCCGCCCCGCCGGCCCGGACCGCTTCTCCCGCAGCCGCATGGAGACGTGCAGCGGAGTCCCCGCGAAGCCGAACTCATCCCGGAGCTTGCGCTCGATGAAGCGCCGATAGCCCGCCTGCAGGAAGCCGCTGGTGAACAGCACGAAGTGCGGTGGCTTGATGCCGGCCTGCGTGGCAAACATGATCTTGGGCTGCTTGCCGCCGCGCACCGGCGGCGGGGTCTGCGCGATCAGCGCCGTCAGCCATGCGTTCAGCCTGCCGGTCTGCACCCTGCTCTCCCAGCTCTCCAGGGCGCGTTCCAGCGCCGGGACGAGCCGGTCCACATGCCAGCCGGTCTTAGCCGAGATGTTGACCCGGGGCGCCCACCGGGCGTTATGCAGCTGGCGATCGATCTCCTTGTCGAGAAACTCGCGGCGGTCGGCGTCGACCAGGTCCCACTTGTTGTACGCGATGACGAGGGCCCGGCCCGCGTCGATCACCATCGAGATGATGCGCAGGTCCTGCTCAGCGAGTGGCTCGCTCGCGTCGACGAGGACGACCGCGACCTCAGCCCGTTCCAGCGCCCGCTCGGTACGCAGAGCGGCGAAGAAGTCAGCGCCCTGCGTTTCCCTTACCCGCCTCCTGATACCCGCGGTGTCGACGAACCGCCAGGTCTTGCCGCCGAGATCGATCAGCTCGTCGACTGGATCACGGGTCGTCCCGGCCACCGAGTCGACCAGCACGCGCTCGGCCCCGGCGAGCTTGTTGAGCAGGCTCGATTTCCCGACGTTGGGCCGGCCGATCAGCGCGACGCGCCGAGGACCGCCTTCCTCGGGGTCGCGCTCAGCCGGCGCGTCTGGCAGCGCGCCCAGCACGGCGTCGAGCAGGTCGCCGCTGCCACGGCCATGCAGGGCGCTGACCGGGACTGGCTCCCCGAGCCCGAGCGACCAGAGCGCGTGCACGTCCGGCTCGCCGGGCGCGTCGTCCACCTTGTTGGCCGCGAGCACGACTGGCTTGCGGGACCGCCGCAACACCGCGGCCACCGCGGCATCGGCGTCCGTGACGCCGACGACAGCGTCCACCACGAACAGCACCGCGTCCGCCGCGTCCACGGCGATCCGCGCCTGCGCGGCTACCCTGGCGGCCAGTGCCGGGGTGCCTTCTACCGACGGCTCCCAGCCGCCGGTGTCGACCAGCGTGAACGCGCGGCCGCGCCAGGTGGCGTCGTAAGTGACCCGGTCCCTCGTGACGCCGGGGGTGTCTTCCACAACCGCCTGACGGCTGCCGAGGATCCTGTTGACAAGCGTGGACTTGCCGACATTCGGGCGGCCCACTACCGCGAGCACCGGCGCGGCCACGTCCGGCTGAGTGCTCGTCTCCTCTGGCTCAGCCACTCCGGACCGCCCGCTGAGCTCTCGCTCTGTCGACGACAAGGCCGACGACCTCGTCCAGGCCGAGCAGGCTCGTGTCGACCTCGACCGCGTCATCGGCCATGACCAGCTGCGCGGCGTCCCGGTGGTCGCGGCGCGCCTGCTCACGCCTGGTCGCTTCGACCGTCGCCGCCGGATCCGCGGCTAGATCCGCGCTGCGGCGCTGCGCCCGCACGTCCTCGCTCGCCGTCAGGTAGACCTTGATGCCGGCGTCCGGTGCGACGACCGTGCCGATGTCGCGGCCCTCGGCGACGACTCCGGGCCCGGCCGCGGCCGCGTCGATGATGTCACGCTGCATGCCGATCAGCAGGCTGCGCACCTGCGGGATGGCGGCTACGGTGCTGACCGAGTTGGAGATCTCGCGGCTGCGGATCGGGCCTGCTACATCCTGGCCGTTGACCGTGATCTCCGGCGCGTCCGGGTCGGTGCCAACCCCGATCTTCGGTTCTGCCATCCGCGCCAGCACGGCGTCGGTGTCTGCCAGATCGATCCCCTGCTCGCGCAGCCACCAGGTCAGCGCCCGGTACATGGCGCCGGTGTCGAGATAGCGCAGGCCAAGCTCCACCGCGACGCGGCGGGCCGCCGTCGACTTGCCAGAGCCGGCGGGCCCGTCCATAGCGATCACCAGACCGGGCTTACCGGCATAACGCTGCATTTCATCCACGCCCGGTCGATACCATCCTGGCTGCTGATTCGGTCACTAGGCGATGCTACCGGCGGACGGGCCATCCTCCGGCAGCCAGCACGCTCGAGAGCCGGGATACGGCGTCCGGCCGCACCCACAATTCGGCCACGCCGACAGGCAGGCCCGGCGAGTGCTCGATGCTCACGTCCTCGATATTGAGGCCGGCTTCGTCGGCCGCCTGGAACAGCCGGGCCAGCTCGCCCGGCCGGTCCGGGATGACCACCTGCACCGCGGCGAAGTCCCGCGTGGGGCCGCCGTGCTTGCCCGGGATCCGGTGCACGCCGTCGATCCCGCGCTCCAGCAGGTCTGCGACCTGCTTGGTGGCCAGCTCGTCGCCTGCTGCGAGGCTCTCCAGCGCGTCGGCTGCCTGTGCCAGGTCAGCTGCGACACCCCGGAGCACCGCGCTGGCCGGCCCGGCGTTCGCGTGCAGGATCTGCAGCCACATGCCAGCGCCGGAAGCCGCGATCCTGGTCACATCCCGCAGGCCCTGGCCGGCCAGGGCCAGCGCGGCCTCCGGCGCGTGCTCAAGCCGGGCCGCCATCGCCGCCGCCACGACGTGCGGCGCGTGCGAGACGAGCGCCACCCACTGGTCGTGCTCGGCCGCCGTCACCGCGACCGGCTGGGCACCACAGGCTTGCGCCAGCCGCGTTCCCAGCATGATGGTGGTCTCGTCGTTGGCCGGCTGCGGGCACAGCACCCACGGACGGCCGACGAACAGATCAGCCCTTGCGGCGGCCGCGCCGGACCGCTCGCGGCCGGACAGCGGGTGGCCGGGGAGGTAACTGGCCAGGTCACAGCCCAGCTCGCGGGCGCCGGCCAGCGGCAGCTCCTTCACGCTGGCGACGTCGGTGTACGCACGCGCGAGGCCACGGGCCTGAGCGGCCAGCAGCTCGGCGGCCACGGCCGAAGGCGGGACGGCGAGCACCGCTACGTCAGCCGGGCCGCCCGGCACGCCGTCGACCGGGAGCGGCGTGCCAGCGCCGAGGTTGGCCGCCTGCCGTACGGCCTCGGCGTCGTGGTCGGCTAGCCAGACAGTCACGTCGCGCTCGCGCAGCGCCAGCGCCACCGAGGTGCCGATGAGCCCGGTCCCGATGACGACTACGCTCGCGAGCTCGGTCATTGCGCGATGTCCAGCCGCAGCGCCGACGCACCGTGCAGATAGACGTGCTGGACGGATGCGCGGGGCTTGGTCGTCTCGATGTGCATCATCAGCCGGACGACATGCGGCATCGCACCCGGCACGTCGATCTCGGACGCGCAGAGCAGGGGCACTTCCTGGAATCCGAGCTTGCGAGCGGCCAGGGCCGGAAACTCCGCGGTCAGATCGGGCGTCGCGGTAAAGATCACGCTGATCACATCGTCGGTGCTGAGCTCGTTCCGGCTCATCACCTCGGTGACCAGCTCAGCGGTCCCCGCCAGGATCTCTCCCCGCTCGTTCCCGCTGACCTGCACGGCGCCGCGGACTGCACGGACGGCCACGTTCCCTCCTCCTTCGTTCCCTGGTCTTGACCCGTCTCAGGCGGTTACAAGCCGACGGCCGAATACAGGTCGCCGACCTCTTTGGTGGTCAGGCGCCTGGTCGTACCCGGCCGCATCGAGCCGAGCGAGACCGGTCCGACCTGCGTCCGGACCAGTCGGCTCACCGGGTGCCCGGCGGCCGCCAGCATCCGCTTGACGATGTGCTTGCGGCCTTCATGCAGCGTAATCTCCACCAGCGCCCGCCCGCCGACCTGCTCGACGACGCGGAACTTATCCGCGCTGGCCACCCCATCCTCCAGCTCTACGCCGGTGATGAGCTGGCGGCCCAGGTCCTTGGGCACCGGCCCGGTGACCTCGGCAAGATAGGTCTTCGGGACGCCGAACCGCGGGTGCGCGAGCCGGTGTGCGAGCTCACCATCATTGGTCAGCAGCATCAGGCCCTCGGTGTCGTAGTCGAGCCTGCCGACATGGAAGAGCCGCTCGGCGACGTCGCCCAGCAGGTCAGCCATGGTCGCGCGGCCGCGGCTGTCGGACATGGAGGTCAGCACGCCAGCGGGCTTGTTCAGGGCGACGTACACCAGGTCTTCGCTGGCCGGGATGCGACGGCCGTCCACGCGGATGACCTGGTGCTGCGGATCGACCCGCGCCCCGAACCGGCGCACGATCTCGCCATCGACCTCGACGCGCCCGGCGCCGATCAGTTCCTCGCAGTACCGCCTGCTGCCCACCCCAGCGGCGGCCAGCACCTTTTGCAGGCGCACGCCGCCTGGCACGTCGGTCAGCGAGTCGCGCTCGCCGTCGGTGTCGAAGTCGTCGGTGTCAAAGTCCGGGCCGAGGCTTGCTGCCGCAGCCCTGGCGCGAGCCAGATCCGCGGCGCTCAGGCCGCTGCCGCCAGGGCCGCCGCCGGTGCTCGCGCTTGTCGGGCCGCGGCGGCCTGGCCGGCGGGAGCCGCTACCGGGTCGTGTCACTGCCCGCGTCCAGTTCCTCGTCGAGATGATCGGGCAAGAAGGGTGCCAGGTCCGGAAGATCGGACAGGCGGGCGAGGCCGAGCCGTTCGAGGAAGTATCCGGTCGTCTGGAACAGGATCGCCCCGGTCTCGGGGTCCGAGCCCGACTCTTCGACGAGGCCACGCAGCACGAGGGTTCGCATGACGCCGTCGCAGTTGACGCCGCGAACCGCCGAAACGCGGGCGCGGCTCACCGGCTGCCGGTAAGCCACGACGGCGAGCGTCTCCAGCGCCGCCTGAGTCAGCCTGATCTCCTGCCCGTCGCTGACGAACCGCTCGACGACCGCCGCGCACTCGTCCCTGGTGTACAGCCGCCAGCCGCCAGCGACCTCACGCAGGTCGAAACCGCGCTGCTCGGCGGTATAGGACCCGGCGAGCGCGCGAAGTGCGGCGGCGATATCGGCCACGGGCCGCTCGGTGACCCCGGCCAGGGCATCCTCGGTGACCGGTTCGTCGGCTACCAGCAGGACTGCTTCCAGGCTCATCCGCAGGTCCGGCCCGTCGTGATCGCTAGCCGTTTCGCCCGCCGCGGCCGTCTCCGGTTCGGACTCCCCCAGCCCGATCGCCTCGCGCTCGGCCGGGTCCGGCTCAGCCTGGTCCGGCTCAGCCTGGTCCGGCTCAGCCTGGTCCGGCTCGACCGCGGGCATCACGACGTGCTCGGAGTGCCAGTCGGGCGGCGCTTGCCCGTTATCCATCGTATTCCTCATGGTCGTGCCTCATGCCCGGCTCACCCTGGTCTGACCAGGTGAGGTAGAGGTCGCCAAGCGGAGCTATCTGATCGAGGCTGATCCGCCCGTCACGGTAGAGCTCCAGCGCGGCCAGGAACCGCGCTACCACCTCATAGGTTCCCGCACAGTCGGCGATGAGCTGCCGGAACGTGGCCCGGCGCAGCGACCGAAGCCGTGCTAGCAGTATCTCAGCTTGCTCGCGCACTGAGGTCTTCGGGACATGTAGATGCGCGGTCGAGACGACGGGCAGCTGGCGCGGAGCGAGCACGCGCGCCGCGATTACCGCGAACTCGGCCGCGCCGATCCCGATGAGGACCTCGGGCAGCAACTCGGCGAACTTCGGCTCCATCGGCACCCGCCGCGGATACCGGCGGCCTTCCATCGCGATCTTGCCCGCGAAGACGTCGGCGACTTCCTTATACGCGCGGTACTGCAGCAGCCGGGCAAACAGCAGGTCCCTGGCCTCCAGCAGCGCCAGATCCTCCTCGTCGTCGACTTCGCCGGCCGGCAGCAGCCGCGCCGCCTTGAGGTCGAGGAGCGTCGCCGCGACGACGAGGAAATAGCTGGCCTGGTCGAGATCCCAGCCGCCCGCCAGCGCGCGAATGTAGCCGATGAACTCGTCGGTCACGCTGGACAGCGCGATCTCGGTGATGTCGAGCTTGTGCTTGGAGATCAGCGCGAGCAGCAGGTCGAACGGGCCCTCGAAGACGTCCAGGTGCACCTGGAATCCGCCTGCGGCCGGGGCCACCTCGTCTGAATCGCCGGTTGTCATGATGATCATCGGCAGACTACCGGACTCGCTCACCTGGTGTCGCTCACGCGCTCTCGCTCATTTGCCGTCACGGGTGGGTTCGCGGAGGTTCTCGCGCAGCCGCCGGGCGATCAGGCTGTCCTCGCCGGCCTGGTCCAGATCGGCGAGGACGACCGCGAGCGCCTCGCGCACGATCCGGCCCCGGTCGGCCGGGATCCCATACGACCGCAGCGCGAGCCGGGCGCGTTCCAGGTCGAGAAGTTCGGGACCCGACATGTACACGGTGATCTTCTGGGGGTGGCTCTCCCGCCCGCTTGCCTGCCGCTCGGTGTCGGCCGCAGGACTGCGGGCCTGCGATCGCAGGATCTCTGCGACGCCCGGCAGGCTTACCCGGCGCGGCCGGGACCCGCGGGAACGCCCTGACGCCACCTCTCCAGAACCTCCTTGGCCAGCTCACGGTAGGAGCTGGCGCCGTTGCACGCGGGATCGAACCTGGTTATCGGCTCTCCAGCCACCGTAGCGTCAGGGAAGCGCACCGTCCTGCTGATGACGGTGTGGAAGACACGCTCGCCAAATCCCTCGACGACTCCGGCCAGGACCTCCCTGGTATGCAGCGTACGGGAGTCGTACATGGTCGCGAGGACGCCGTCGATCGCGAGCTTCGGGCTCAGCCTCGAGGAGACCTTGTCGATGGTCTCCATCAGCAGCGCCACACCGCGCAGCGCGAAGTACTCGCACTCGAGCGGCACGATAACGCCGTCGGCGCAGGCAAGCGCGTTGACTGTGAGCAGGCCGAGCGAAGGCTGGCAGTCGATCAGGATGATGTCGTAGTCGGCGATCACCGGCTGGAGCACGCGGCCGAGCACGAACTCACGGCCGACCTCGTGCACGAGCTGGACCTCGGCGCCGGACAGGTCGATATTGCTCGGCAGCAGGTCCATGCCGTTGACGCGAGTCTTGATGATCACGTCGTACGCGGTCAGGCCGCGCTGCATCAGCAGGTTGTAGACCGTCGCATCGAGTTCGTGCGGCTGGACCCCGAGCCCGACGGACAGCGCGCCCTGGGGGTCGAAGTCGACGAGCAGTACGCGCCGGCCTTGCTCGGCCAGCGCCGCGCCCAGGTTGATAGTCGTCGTGGTCTTGCCGACGCCGCCCTTCTGATTGCAGACGGCGGCAATCCGGGCCGGGCCGTGCACCAGCAGCGGCGCGGGATCGGGGAACACCGGCAGTGGCCGACCCGTCGGTCCCACCAGACCGGGCCTGACCTCGAGGGTTTGGGATGCTGACACAGCTACCGCACCTCCCGGCGGTTAGCGCGAAATGCGCTCACTGCCAGGCGACTTTAGGGGCTGGGCTGCACGCCGGCAAGCCGGCGCACCGGGAGGCGGCAAATGAACCGCATGCGAATAGTGACCGGAGCGCACCAACTCGTGTCGTACCGGGAACGGAGTTGCCCATCGCCAGTCCCAGCCAGCGCCACCGGCCGGCCGCCGCTAGCTGAGCGCACGCGGATGCGCGGCGGCGTAGACCTCGCGCAGCTTGTCGACTGTCACGAGCGTGTAGACCTGTGTTGTCGTGACCGACGCATGACCGAGCAGCTCCTGGACTACCCGGACGTCGGCGCCTCCGTCGAGCAGGTGCGTAGCGAACGAGTGGCGCAGCACGTGCGGCGAGACCTCGGCCAGGCCGGCCCGGACAGACGCCGCGCGCAGCGTGCCCCACGCACCCTGTCGCGTCAGCCGGCCGCCCCGCGCGTTGAGGAACAGCGCCGGGCTCGGCTGTCCTCGCCCGGACGCGGCCGCCAGGGCAGGCCTGGCGCGGACCAGGTAGGCGTCCACCGCGTCCCTGGCGAAGCTGCCGACCGGTACCAGCCGCTGCTTGCCGCCCTTCCCGTTGAGCCGGACAACGGCGGCCACCGCCGACGACCTTGAGTCGGCCGACAGCTCCAGGTCGTCCACATCGAGCCCGATGGCCTCGGAGATCCTGGCGCCGGTGCTGTAGAGCAGTTCCAGCAGGGCTCGATCGCGCAGCGCCGATGGGCCCACCTCGGCCGCATCAAGGAGCCGCTCCACGTCGGCCACCGAGATGGCCTTAGGCAGCCGCCTCGGCGGCGCGGGCGGGCGCACGACTCGGGCCGGGTCCTGCGTCGCCAGGCCATCGGCTAGCGCGAACGCATGCAGTCCGCGGACCGCGACGACAGCCCGGCCCGCCGAGCTGGCTGCGAGCGGGGCGTGCGTCTCGTCGCCCTCTCGCAGCCCGGCGAGGAAGTCGGCGACGTCCTGCGTGCCGACATCCTCGATCTCGGTCCGCCCGGCCGCGGTCAGCGTAGCTGCGTAACGCTCCAGGTCACGCCGGTACGCCTCGAGCGTGTGCTCGGCGAGCCCGCGCTCCACGGCCAGGTGGTCGAGATACCGCCCGATCGCTCGGGCGAAGGTGGTCAGCTGAGCACCTCCGCCAGCGGTACAGCAGGCAGGCCGTGGGCCTCGGCCACCGGCGCACAGGTGATGCTGCCCTCGTGAGTGTTAAGGCCGGGGGCAAACGAGGGGTCCCGGCTCAGCGCCTCGCGCCAGCCGTGGTTGGCGATATCGAGTGCGTACGGCAGGGTCACGTTGGTCAGCGCGTATGTCGAGGTGTGCGGCACCGCGCCGGGCATGTTCGCGACGCAGTAAAAGACCGAGTCATGCACCCGGTACGTCGGCTCGGCATGCGTTGTGGGGTGGCTGTCCTCGAACGTGCCGCCCTGGTCAATCGAGATGTCGACAAGCACCGAGCCTGACTTCATCCGCGAGACGAGCTCGTTGGAGATCAGCTTGGGCGCTTTGGCGCCCGGCACCAGCACGGCGCCGATGACCAGGTCGGCGTCGATGCACGCGCGCTCGATCTCGTAGGCGTTGGACGCCACGGTCTGGCAGTGCCCCTGGTAGATGGCGTCGGCCTGGCGCAGGCGGGCGATGTTCTTGTCGACAAGCAGGACCTCGGCCTGCATGCCGAGGGCGATGGCCGCGGCGCTCATCCCGGACACGCCGGCCCCGAGCACGACTACCTTCGCGGCGTAGACGCCGGAGACGCCGCCCATCAGCACCCCCCGGCCGCCGCCGTCGCGCTGCAGGTGGTGGGCGCCCACCTGGGGCGCCATCCGCCCGGCGACCTCCGACATCGGGGCGAGCAGCGGGAGCGATCCGTCGGGGAGCTGCACGGTCTCGTAGGCGATCGACGTGATGCCGGACTCCAGCAGCGCGTCGGTGCAGGCGCGGCTCGCGGCCAGGTGCAGGTAGGTGAACAGCACCTGGTCCTTGCGCATCCGGTGGTACTCCTCGGCGACCGGCTCCTTGACCTTGAGGATCAGGTCGCCGGTCTGCCAGACATCGTCGGCGGAGGGCAGGATCTCGGCCCCTGCCGCGACGAAGTCAGTATCCGGGATCGCGGAGCCGTCGCCTGCGCCCTGCTGGATATAGACCTTGTGCCCGTTGCGCACCAGTTCGTGCGCGCCTGCTGGCGTGATCGCGACGCGATACTCGTGATTCTTAACTTCCTTAGGAACGCCGACCTTCATTGGCCTTGTGTCCTTCCTCGCCTGCGAACTTGCCCGGCCCTATACCGGAAAGTCGCTCGTGCCCCTGATCACAGGGTCTCGGGTGCACCGGCCTCACGCAGCGCCCTGAAACCGTCCGCGCGAGCCGCATACGCGGACAAGATACCCACGATGGCGACACCGTTGTGCAGGTCCCCGGCCAGGATGCTGCCGACTGCCTCGCCCAGCGGAATCCACGCCGCCGTCAGGTAGGCCTCCTCATGCTCAGGAACATACTCGCGTTCCGCAACCGGAACCACGGTCAGGTCGCGGGCCAGGAACACCCGCAGCCGCTCGGTCGTGATGCCGGGAGAGGAGGCGTAGTCGGCGAGGACATGCCAGGTCTCGGCCCGATAGCCCGCCTCCTCTAGCAGCTCGCGGCGAGCGGTCTCGAGCAGCGGCTCCCCCGCCACGTCGCGCAGCCCGGCCGGGATCTCCCAGAGTGTCGCGCCGACCGGATGCCGGTACTGCCTGATCATCAGCACCCGGTCCGTCTCGTCCAGCGCCAGGATGCCGACCGCACCGGGGTGCTCGACGACCTCCCGGCTTACGAGCTCGCCGTCGGGAAGCTCAACCTGATCCGTGCGTACGGTGACGATCCGGCCGCGTGCCATGGTCGACGACTGATGGACCGGCCAGCTGCCCGCCTCGTCCCTGATGTCGGCCACGCTCAGGCGCTCGCGACCGGCCGCCCGGCCCCGGCGGCCAGAGCCTCCCCCGCTGGCACCGCGCGGCTGCGCTCCAGCGCTGCGGCGACAAGCCCGCTGAAGAGCGGATGCGGCCTGGTCGGCCGGGACAGCAGCTCAGGGTGCGCCTGAGTGGCGACGAAATACGGGTGCACGCTGCGCGGCAGCTCCACGAATTCCACCAGGCGGCCGTCCGGCGAAAGCCCCGAGCAGATCAGTCCTGCTGCTTCCAGCGTGTCCCGGTACGCGTTGTTCACTTCGTACCGGTGGCGGTGCCGTTCCTGCACGACGGGCTCGCCGTACAGCTCCCGGACCAAGCTGCCCTCCTCGAGCACCGCCGGGTACAGCCCGAGCCGCATGGTGCCGCCCATGTCCCGCTCCCCCGCGACGACGTCCTCCTGCTCGGCCATCGTGGCGATGACGGGGTAACTGGTCTCAGGGTCGAACTCGGCACTGTTGGCGCCGTCCAGGCCAGCCAGGTCGCGGCCGATCTCGATCGCCATGCACTGCAGGCCCAGGCACAGGCCCAGAATCGGGATCCCGTGCTCCCGCGCGTGCCGGACCGCGCCGATCTTGCCCTCGATGCCCCGAACGCCAAAGCCACCCGGCACGAGGACGCCGTCGACGTCGGCGAGCTGTCGCGCCGCGCCCTCGGCGGTCTGGCAGTCGTCGCTGGTCACCCATCGGATGTTGACGCGCACATCGTGGGCGAAACCGCCGGCCCGCAGCGCCTCGGCCGGCGATAGGTAGGCATCGGGCAAGTCCACGTATTTGCCGACGAGCGCGATGGTGACAGTCCGGGCCGGCCGGTGCACCCGCCGCAGTAGGTCGTCCCAGTCGCTCCAGTCGACATCACGGAACGGCAGGCCGAGCCTGCGCACCACGTAGGCGTCCAGGCCCTCGGAGTGCAGGACCTTCGGGATGTCGTAGATCGACGGCGCGTCGGGGGCGGAGACCACGGCCTCTTCGTCGACGTCGCACATCAGGCTGATCTTGCGCTTCAGCCCGTCGCTGATGGGCCGGTCGGACCGGCAGACGATCGCGTCGGGCTGGATGCCGATGCTGCGTAGCGCGGCGACCGAGTGCTGCGTCGGCTTGGTCTTGAGCTCCCCCGACGGGCCGATATAGGGCAGCAGGGACACGTGCAGGAAGAAGCAGCGATCCCGGCCGATCTCGTGCCGGATCTGGCGGATCGCCTCCAGGAACGGCTGCGACTCGATGTCACCGACGGTCCCGCCGACCTCGGTGATGACCACGTCGGTTTCCGGCCCGGCCATCTCCCGGATCCGGGCCTTGATTTCGTTGGTGATGTGCGGGATCACCTGCACCGTGTCGCCGAGGTAATCGCCACGGCGCTCCTTGGCGATGACCCGTGAGTAGATCTGCCCGGTGGTGACGTTGGCGGACCCCGGCAGCCTGATGTCGAGGAACCGCTCGTAATGGCCCACATCCAGGTCGGTCTCGGTGCCGTCGTCGGTGACGAAAACCTCACCGTGCTGGAACGGATTCATGGTG